>CAZNAF010000016.1:0-34827 GCA_964570925.1 uncultured Anaerolinea sp. | reverse complement strand
TCATTTCAATGTCAGAGGCAAGGGCGCTGCGCACCAGAATGAAACCGGGATCCGAAATGGCAGGCGTGCCGGCATCCGTAACGAGGGCTACGTTTTTCCCTGATTGCAAGATCTCGATGATCCTGGGAAGCACCTTTTTTTCGTTATCCTCACGGAATGAAAGTTGGGGTTTCTTGATACCGAAGTGATTGAGCAGGAATCCGGTTTTGCGCGTGTCTTCACTCACCACCACATCCGCGTTTTCAAGGGCGGACAGAGCACGTTGGGAAATGTCTCCCAGATTCCCAATGGGTGTAGCGACGAGTGTAAGCATAACGAGGTCCTTCCGTGAAGAGTATAACACGCCGTAAAATGATAATAGAACTAAGGTTTTTTTTACTTGAATTCTAAAATTATACTGCTATAATACTATTAACTTACTGCTAAATATACTAGCGAAAGCCCCTTGACCTGAATGGGGATAAAAACACCATTCGGAGTTATTTTTTAGTAAAAGAAAAGAATAAACAGTTCTTAGGAGCAGCATGATAGCAGATACAATTAAACCTAAGGATACTCCCATGATGGGCGCCGGCAGCGGCGTTGACTTGGATGAAATCGAGCCCGTCAATCGACGTCGAATTTTGGTGGTTGATGACGAACCAGATACCATAACTCTGCTCAAACACCTATTTATCAATGATGGTTTCAATGTCGCGGGGGCATTGAGCGGCAAAGAAGCTCTCAAAAAGATCAATGATATCAATCCCTCCATTATCATCCTTGATCTGCTCATGCCCGAAATGGACGGGAAACAAACCCTTGAAGCTATCCGTAAGGTAAATGATATCCCGGTGATCGTTTTATCGGCAGTCAATCAAAAAGAAGAGATCATAAACCTTTTAGAACATGGCGTTGACGATTATATTACCAAACCATTCAATGGCAATGAAGTGACCGCCCGGGTTCACGCTGTTCTTCGCCGGGCGGAAAAGCCCATGGTCATTAACGTTCTTTCATTCCCCGGCGTGGATCTGATCATTGATCTTGAAACTTATGAGGTCACTTACAAAGGCAAGACCATTCAATTGACCGGCAAGATGTTTGAAGTCCTGGCTTTATTAGCCAGATCTGCCCCCAAAGTTGTAAATTACCAGGAACTTTCTGAAAAGGTTTGGGGGGAAAACAGTGCTTCGGTGAGAAATCGCTTGAAATATCTTATTTATTTGCTGAGGCAGGAATTTTTGAAAATCGATGAGAAGACAGACCTGATAGAGAATATTGATCGCCTGGGATATAAACTGATCACAGACCATTAATCATTTTTATGCTTTGAAACCCTTTAGATTATTGTTACAATGAGAATGATTTTTTCATTCTCTTTTTTTACCATATACCAGAACCCCTTGGGCATCAAAAGAGATTACTGAGTATATGTGTATTGAAATTTACGGGGTCACCATGGTCATGCAATCAACATACAAACAGGATGGAGTGGATCTTAACCACTTTTCAAGGTCAGACCGTCCACGTATCCTTCTCATTGACGATGAAGCAGATACCGTTTTTCTCTTGAAGCAATTATTCCAACTAAAAGGTTATGATGTCAGTGGGGCTTCGAGCGGCAAGGAAGCCTTGGGAAAATTTCACGAAATCAATCCCAATATCATCCTTCTGGACTTGATGATGCCTGAGATGGATGGCTGGGAGACATTTGCTCAACTGCGCAAGGTCTGTCCCTTGCCTGTCATTGTCATTTCCGCTCTCTCGCAATCTGAACAGATCGTCGAAGCTCTTCGCATGGGAGCAGACGATTACATTATCAAGCCATTTAATCAGGATGAAGTTGTTGCAAGAGTCAAGTGTGTCTTAAGACGTAGCAAACCTTTACAACATTCGAAACGGATCTGCTTGTCCTCCATCGATCTAATGCTTGACCTTGATTCACAAGACTTCGTATATCAGGGTAAACGAGTCCAATTGACAGGCCGTATGTTCGAAGTTTTGTTACTTTTAGCCCAAAATGCACCCAAAGTACTTTCCTATGAAGAAATCGCGACTGAAATATGGGGAGAATTTTCGCCTTCTGCGCATAATCGGCTGAAATACCTCATTTATTTATTGAGGCAGGAATTTATCCGGATCAACCCGAATTCGCAAGTCATCCTGAATATTGACAGAGTTGGGTACAAACTGGCCAGTGGAGGATAACGACGCTATCGGTCATGACCAATAAAGGATAAAAATAGTATAATCTTGAGCGGAGAAAAAATGACATCATTGCCAACCCGTGATCGATTTAATGATGAAAAAAACTCACCTCGACCGGGTCGCCGTCCTGCATGGATCAAGGTCCAGGCGCCATCAGGAGACGTCTACGCAAGCCTTCAAGACTTGATGCGCCGTAAAGAATTGCATACAGTATGTGAGGAAGCGGGATGTCCGAACATGGGGGAATGTTGGGGGAGTGGTACGGCAACCTTTTTAATTCTGGGTGACGTGTGCACGCGAGCCTGTAAATTTTGTGATATCAAGCACGGCAGACCGGGTGAGCTGGATTGGGAAGAGCCTGAAAGGGTTGCCCAGGCCGTTAAAGCCATGAATTTGCAGCATGCTGTGATCACCTCTGTGAATCGCGATGAACGAGAGGATGGGGGAGCGCCCATTTTTGCTGCCCTGATCCGTCGCATCAGAGAGCTTGCCCAGGATTGTTCGGTTGAGGTTTTGATCCCGGATTTCAAAGCCAACCTTGATGCGCTTAAGATGGTCATGGATGAAAGGCCAGAAATTCTTAATCATAATATTGAAACAGTACCCTCCTTGTTTAAAAAAGTCCAACCGCAAGACCATTATGAATGGTCAGAATTTGTATTGAGACAGGCAAAAAAAATGGAACCGGATGTATTGACCAAATCAGGGATCATGCTCGGATTGGGCGAAACCGTTGAAGAGGTCAAATCAGTAATGCTTGACCTGGTCAATTGGGGAGTTGATATTTTAACCATCGGACAGTATCTTCAGCCCAGCCGGAAGCATCTGCCCATTGAAAAGTATTACACGTTGGATGAATTCGATAGCCTAAAATCATACGGTCTGCAGATCGGTTTTAAATGGGTGGAAAGCGCGCCGTTGGTACGATCCTCTTATCATGCAGCCGAGCAGGTAAAAGCGTTAAGCAAGTTGAAACGCCCATCAACATCTTGATGGTTTTTCATAATTCGTTGTGTAATTTGCAACACTCATGACAATATGTGCAATTTGCATCATTTGTCCTTTTTGTTGTATGATATCCATTATTGGTTTTTATTGACAAATATCCTTAAGATTAAAAACACATAATATATTCTTCGATCGGAGGGAAAATGAAACAAAACCTGCTCTGGCTATGGATTGTTTTAAGCATCCTGGCAATTCTGGCCATCCTCATCCTTAGTCTTTCGAAATCCAAAAGACGTTTCCTAAGATACATGCTGCAGCAAGTACCGTCCATGCTCGCTCGTTATTTTGTATAGGGAGGATTTTCATGGCTGACTATGATGTAATTGTGATCGGTGCCGGATTAGGCGGGCTGTCTGCGGGTTCCATTCTCGCCAAGCGAGGAAAAAAAGTGTTGGTGTTGGAGCAGAGTGGACAGATCGGAGGATGCTGTTCGACGTATGACGTGAACGGCTACAAATATGATATCGGCGCATCCGTGGTGGAAATGATGCCGATCATCGATAAAACCTTTGAAGAGTTTGGAACCACTTTCAAGAAGGAAGTGGACCTGATCGAATGCGATCCGATCTATTCGGTAATTTTCCCGGATAACACCCGGTTAAAAATCCCCATGTCAGTGGAAGGGGCGGCGGAGGAAATTGGTAAAATTTCAGCCGAGGACAAGAAAGGATTCCTGGAGTACGCGAGGACTTTTGAATCCTTCCTGGAAGGCAACGGGCTGGATTTCTTCCATAGCCCCATGAACACCTTGGGCGATTTCTTGGGTGCATTTAAAAAAATCCCGGCTCTTTCCAAATTTAACAAGTACTTCTTCATGACCTATGATGATGTGCTTAATAAGTTCTTTAAAAACCCCAAGGTTAAACAGAGCATGGCCTATCAGGCTTTCTACTGCGGACATTCTCCGGAACAGGCCGTCGGTTTGTTTGCCATCATTCCGTATATGGAACACAAGGGCATTTACTACCCGCGGGGCGGCATGATCAAGATCCCTGAAGCGTTGCAGCGTTTGGGTCAGAAATCGGGCATGGAAGTCAGGGTGAACTCGAAGGTGGTAAAAGTTACCGTGGATGGAAACCGAAAAGTGACCGGCGTCGTTTTGCAGGATGGTCAGCACATCTCCGCGGATATTGTGGTTTCCAATATTAACGCACGCATGCTTTACCTGGACCTGGTGGGAGAAGAAAATCTGCCTTCGATCACACGTCGTGGGATCAAGAGTTACAAGCTATCAAAATCCACCCCATACATTTGCCTGGGCGTGGATTATGACCCTCCGTTGGATGCGCATCATACCCTGGTTACTCGTGATGTGGATGAGATTAACACGTTCTGGTGGGAAAAATACCGCCAGGGGTATTTACCAACACCCCAGGAACAGTTCGGATTAATTTGTTGTCCGACAAAAACAGATCCATCGGTCGCACCGAAAGGACATCACATCGTCGCCCTTGATTTCCAGGGGCCGTCAAAATTAGCAGGGCAAACCTGGGATGATGTCAAAGAAGAGTTCAGTGAATCGCTGGTAACATATTTATCCGATACGATCATCCCCGGCTTGAAAGACCATGTGCGAAATATGACGGTTTCAACCCCGTTGGATTTTGAACGGCGGCTAAACAATCCGGGGGGAGCGTTTTACTGCTTCCAACAGGATCTGTCTGCCCAGTCGGTCTTCAGACCTGCATCAAAATCGAAATCCGTCAAGGGCTTATACCTTACCGGCGCTTCAACCCATCCGGGAGGGGGTGTGCCTACGGTCATGGCCTCAGGTTTGATCGCGGCAAATCAAATATGCCCATAAGATAACGAGAATAAAAAAGCGAGGCTGATATCCAATAGCCTCGCTTTATCTATAGTTCCATGACCGCTTTAACTGCCAGATCAAACAATAAATGCCTGTCTTCGGTTCTTTTGTTCCAATTTCGGTCATCCCACCCTTCAGGAACTACGAGGTCACCCGTATAGACGATCTGACCGAGACAAATATCCCGGAATTGAGCCACCGCAAACAAGGCAGCAGCTTCCATTTCAACAACTTCACATCCTTCACTGATCCTGAGTTTCCGTTTTTCTTTTGTCTCTCGATAGATCGCGTCTGTTGTCCAGGTTTTTGCGGTCTTGAAATCCAAGCCTGAGGATTGCAGCACCTTTAAAAGAACCGAAATGGCTTTGGGATGCGCTTTTACCTCACGCGCAGGAGGAAGATAGTGATAAGAGGTGCCTTCATCTCTGACAGCGGAGGTCAAGACTACCGGGTGGCCGACAATGGTTTCAGTGTTAAGCGCTCCACAAGCGCCGCATACCATATATTTCGTCACCCCCACTGCGATCAGTTCTTCGAGGAAAGCGGCAGCGAGAGGCGCGCCGACACCAGGTTGAAAAACGGTAACCAGCTTGCCATCATGCATATAAGCATACACCGGGTGGTCACCCATCTCCGTGGTTAGGTGGCCTAATTTTTTCAATTTATCTTCTTCCAACAAGCTGGAAATTACGTCCTGAAAAAAGCATAACACCCCTCGAGAGGGTATGGGACCGCATTTGGCAAATCGAAAAGGGTCTGGCATGATGATGGCCGCGCGATCTTCATCATGCTCCAGGATGGGAGTTGAAGTTATTTTTTCCATTTATTTATCCGCCAGAACGATGACTTTGTCATGTGGCGAAAAGATCACTTTCACTGATTTATCGGGATTAAGATGAACGCCGTAGGCGAGAGATGGATCCCTTGAATCCGCTGCAAGGCGGTATCCAATGGCGGTCTCGTCTCTGATTTTTGCTGATTCGACCACAGTATAAAAATTCACCGGTTTTTCAGGTTCTATGTATTCCGTCACCGGTTTCAAGTATATTTCCGAGCCCTCTGGGTCAAAAATGTCCTGGAAAACCGAGTTAAGTTTTTTGTTTTCAGAAACCTGTGCCATCATGAGGCTGATGAGTTTATCGCTGACAATAAAATCATCCGCTTGAGACACCTCGGCAAGGTTGCGATTTCGGATGTCCAGCATTTCACTGACGATGGAAAAATCAACCTCTTTCTTTTCTGCGATGTCTCGCAAATGAAGCAAGGTGATCATAGTGCGGGCATCCGCCTTTTGAACATCCAGTTCGTCAGAATAACAGAGCAGGATGATGTGATCAAAACTTTGTAGATCAAGCGATTCCAGTACTTTTCTGTCCGTAATATCGCCCTCCTTGAAAACAAGGTTTTGATTTTTCATTTCCGATGAGATTTGCGCCAGTTTTGGTTCAATTCCTTCACCGGTTGCAACGACAGTGATGGACGATCCTTTCGGGACGTAATTATCCAACTCACGAAGGATAGCCGGGGCTTTCCAGTTCCATCCCATCAGCAGGGTTCGTTCAAGCTCGATTTTTTGACTGCCAGTAGCTCTAATCCACTCAGACTGTGGATTAGATTTTCCATCGAGGAAAATCCTATCATCGTCTTCAGCGATCAAGATCAACTGGTCTTCATCGGAAAAGACGGTCTGCATGGGTGGATTCAACTGGGCAGGATTGCCAGGGCGAAAAATTCCCATGACCGTGTTCTTATTGAACATGGACAATGATTCGCCGTAGGTTTTTCCGGTTAGCTCAGGGCAGGAGCGTAAATAAATCTCATCCCCACCAAAATCAAGCAGTTCGGTATAAACAACAGAGAGCCCGGATTGACGGCATGTTTGAGCAATAATTCGAGATACGATCTCTCCGGTTTCGATGAGTTCCAGCTCATCCTTGCCGACAATTTTCGCCACATCCGCATTACGATGATCACGGATCTCCGCGATAATGTGAAAGTGTTCCCCACGCCTTCCGGGCAGATTGGTAATGGCCAGGATCACCTTGATCACCTCGGCATCGGGATCTTCGCTTCCCTCGGGTGACAGGACGATGATGGTTTTCGATCTATTTAACGAGACAATTACCAGATCGTTCACATCCATAGGATTGCCGGATCTGCATACCAAACGGGTCTTGCCGTTTTTGCCGATGCGTTGTTTGAGGGCTTCCTCCATCTCAACCTTGTCCATCGCGCTCATGACGGCGATGCATGATGATTTAAGGTTCTCATTGGCGGCAATTAACTCAGGGACGATGGTGAAAACTTGTTCCGTCCAACCCAAGATCACCGTATGGTCGTTTTCCAAAAGTCTGGAGCGACCTTTCCGCAAATCTTCCAATTTTGCTTCAATGGCCGAAGAAAGGATACCGATAAGCGTGCTGATGACAAAAATGCCCCCGATCGTCACCAACAGCATCGCGATCCTGAAGGACCAACCCGCGTCTCCTCCCATCGTCCCGGCGTCCAGAGTGCGCATTAAACTCAACCAAAAGGCTTCAAGGAAACTGATCGGTCCTTCACCAGTCGGAGAGATTTTGAAAAGTGAAACGATCAAAGCCATGATAGCAATGATCAAAACGGAAAGGACACCCAACCACAAGATCAGGGCTCCGCTGCCTTTGGAGAACTCGTTGTCAATCGCGTATTGCAATCGATCTTTAAGCTTTGATTCCGGTTTCATTGATACCTCCAAATTTTTTGGTAAATTCTTTTTGTGCGTCCTTACCGATCCATTGGGCTGATCGATGCTCACTTTCGCATAGTCGCTGCGCGCAGGCAATTGCTTGTGGTCTTAGGGCTGACCGCCATTTTCCAATATTCCGCAGTGCCCAATTGACCGCTTTTTTTACAAAATTGCGATCATCAGAGGAGGCAGCTTCGATGAGGGGGAGAAACTCTTTGACCACATCATCCCGAATGTCAGACCGATGAACCACCAACGCCGCGATCATGGCAAATGCCGCCCTTTTGACATACTCTTCTTCGCGATTCGCCCAGAGAGGGATGACTGAAAGCATTTCAGGCACGTGGATGAATAGTTCATCCGTAACCACATCGCAGATATCCCAAGAATCGAATTCCTTGACCCATTCCTCAAGCAGCTGAAGGCTGACCTTTTCTGGTTCGTCGATCATGGCAGCCAGTATGCGGGCTTCATGGATGCCGCTCTGCCATAGTTGAGAAGCCAACTCATGGCTTTTAAGACCTTTTGCCATTTTTCTTAGTTCGTAGATCGAAATTCCCAGGCGGGTGTGGCCTTTGATGCCAAAACGGGATTGAGAGTCGTAAACTTGAGGGTCCGCTTTTGTTTTTAACTCTTCAATGATTTTGATCGCTGAGGGAACCAGGTTTGTCAATTTCCATCTCCCATTTTTCAATTTCAAATGCCACAAGGATAGAGTTTATCACCATTGTTTAATAAAGCAACAGAAGAAAAAACGATAAGGTTAAGCATCAATCTCGCTCTTTATGAACTTCTGAGCTCATCTATTTTGGTGTAATTTTAATTTTGTGGTTAGTTGCCTCTCCCTGGAAGAAGCGCAAGATCTGTTCGTCTGCAACGATCTCGTAGCTACCATCCGAGATCTTGATCTCTGCCCCTTTTGCGTAATGCCATTGAGGGAAGAAAATTTCTGATGGCGCTGTGATTTTCGGATCCCCAATAAATTCCAGCGTATAAGTTGAGGTTTGGGGGTTGAAATTTGATACAACAGGTTCACCCGCTAAAGCCATTGGGAAGGGGCGGATGACGGCCTGCAAGGCTCTTCCACCCGAATTTATGTCGGTCATATCGGTCTGTTGGTCACGGCTGAAAATGGAAAGATCTTCGTCATTCCAAAGATCCCCGCGGGCGTTCGTGTTGTCGGCGG
The DNA here is from genome assembly GCA_964570925.1 of uncultured Anaerolinea sp. Classification (GTDB taxonomy): domain Bacteria; phylum Chloroflexota; class Anaerolineae; order Anaerolineales; family Anaerolineaceae; genus UBA6107. The sequence goes on along the minus strand of CAZNAF010000016.1, from coordinate 25,911 downwards.
TATAGTTCCAGATCGTGTAATTCAACAGGCTGGCTTCCATCATGCGCATAGAGCGATCCATGGCCTTGACATGGTTTTGAAATTTTCCATTTCGATAGGCTTTTTTGTTTTCCATGTCATATGGGATCCCAAACTCACCGATCAGGGTCGGGATGTCGCCCAACCTTTCTTTGGTTAATTGTTTGATCTCCGCCAATTGTGCTTGATAGGCTTTCTCAACATTTTTCCGACCGAAAATGACTTGACCTGTAATCTCGTTAAAACCAATAAAGGGAAAATATTTTTTTAGATACAGGAGGGGACCGTCATACCAGTGCGGTACATTCACAAGGTTCAGATCAGCGGCTTCTTGCCAATGGGGCGGGTAATTATTCACCTCACTCTCGATAAACCCGATCCAACCTTGTTTCACGTTGCGGATGGCAGAGATCATTTTATTAATGAATGGGGTCAGGTAATCACGCACAAAGTCAACTTCCCGGCCATTTACTTTGTGAAAGTAATCTGGTTTTAGAAGGACCGGTTGGCCCTTCTCGTCAAGGTCCCATACACCGTTCTGTTTCCATATACATTCCCGGCCGGGAAGCCAGGCGGATCTTTTTTCCTGGTTTATGGAAACCGTTCCTTTATTCACGGTGCCTAAAACAGTGCGTTCGAGGTGTTTCACTCTTTGGGGATAACCAGCGCCCAACTGCATGGATTGCCAGGGGGTTGGAACGATTCCGACGTCCAATATGCCGTATAACGGCCTGAGGTCTTTTACCCCCACGTATCCGCGTTGCGGCTCGTTGAGGGTGTCAAAGCCCATCACGCAATCAAGGGACCTCAACTTCTTGGCGACCATTTTCATCGCGTTTAAATAATGACCCTGTAAATAATCCTGAATGGGAATTCCATCCACCTTTGTTTTTGGGGCAAAATCGTTCCCGGCAAAAAAGAGGGTAAACATGGTGGCCGCGGCAAGTTTATACGCGTTGGTCGGCCAAACCATTCGTGGGAAGGGATCTCCGTGAGTTTGGTGCACGATGGCGGCACCTGTCTCTTTGAAGTTGCGCATGTTGAACCCGGCAGCCTCCAGGGTCCAACCCGGAGCGCCGTCTCCGCCTGAAAAACGTGAATAAACGTCCTGATGGGGGTCAACGAAGACATGAAAATCGTATTGTCCGGCCTTCTTAACCACGGCGTATAGATAATCAAGATATTCTTCATCATAGAGACCTGGGCCTGCATGTTCCACGGCCTCCCAGGTGATCAAAAATCGCAGGCAATTAAAACCCCATTGGCGAAGACGCGAATAATGTTCATCCGCTTCAGAAAGCGGGAAAGGTCTGCCAACAAAGGAAACATCACGATGATCAAAAAAACCCTCCGGGTTCCACGTTGCGCCATCAGGCCGGGTGGGGACTTTTGTACTGCCGCCCAAATTAACACCCCGAAGCATGACAGTCCTGCCGGTTTCATCTTTGAACCAAGGGCCTCTTGTGTGGATCATATTACGCTCCGGATTTTTGTTGGGCGGATTTTTGGTTTCGTCTTGTTATCAAGGCAGTCAAAAGTGACAACGGCAGTGCACAGGCACTGACCACCAGGATCTGGATCAGTGCCAGCAAGGCCAGGTAACTGGTGAGGTAATCAGGCTGAGTCCAGGATACGAGGGGTCCATTCAACAGATAACTTGTGATCAATGGCAACCCGGCAATGAAGATGATGGTAAATCCCAGGTACAAGGTTCGCAATCCATTCTCTGAGGCTGAACCACTGAAATTTTTCGTGATCAGATTTATCATGAGCCAAACGATCACCACGGACGCCGCGGCGGTTGTTGCTACATACAAGATCAATTCATTCTGGCTGATGATGGTGCTCAATGAATAAACTCTCTGATCGATCAGGGCATATCTGAGATTAAAAAGGAGCAGGAACCCAATTCCACCCAGCAACCAGGAAAGACTACCGTTACGACGTTGTTTGATCAATAAGGATACGGCAACAGCCAGGAAAATGGCGGTCGGAAATGCTCTGGTCAGGCGATCCGCAAATAGTTTTTCTGTACGTAATTCGTGAATAACGGCTTGATACTCCTCCACTTGGGTGAAGTTGACCAGATCATATGCGCCGGTTTCTTTGCCCAACGCCGAAGCATAAGTTTGCAAAAGGGCGGTTTGTTGAACCCTGGTCGCCTCCGGAAGGTTTTGGAGCACGGAAACAGGAATTTCAAGCATTTCAGTTTTTACCTCACCCTGTGTCGAAGCAGGCAGATTGATGCCCAAGAGGGCTGAAAGCGTGGGGGCCACATCCACCATTTGGATGTCTCCGTAATCGCCGGGGATGATCCCCGCGCCTGCGATCACAAAGGGCTCGAGCAGGCAAACAGGGTCTTGCCCGCCGTGACCTCCGGCATCTATCTGACCATGGTCGCTGAGGATTACGATGGTGTCTTTGGACAAATCAAGTTCTTCCAGGATCCGCGCAAGCATGGCGTCCACACGAGCGGCCGCGGCATCCCAGTTCGGCGATTGCGGACCTCCCTCGTGGTGGCCGGCATAATCCACCTGGTCAAGGTGGATCAACACCATTTGGGCGTTTTGCTCCTCGAGCCAGGGGAGGGCTGCCTTCATCACCTCTTCGTCGGCAGCGTTGTCTTCGCCTGGTGTGTAAAACGAAAAATCGACATCCGTTTGCGGAATGAGTTTTTCAAACCAGTAATACCCACTGATGGCAGTCTTCCATCCATTTCGGTGTGCACTGCTGATGAGGTTGTCTTGGGTGAAGGTGGGGATCTCTTCATAATCCAGGTTAAAGGCCGGACCGTCGTTGATCTCGGTCCATGCGCCCGTCAGTAAGGTGGACCAGCTGGGGGCGGAATAGGAGGGTGGGCGGCTGTGCATGCGAGCCTGCGCACCGTTGGTGCGTAAATGATCCAAGGTGGGCATCACATCGGATCTTAAGGATGTGTTGTAGCGCAAAGCGTCGATGAGTACAAACACAACGCGTTGGGTGGCAGGTTCGCCGAGGGCATCCCCGGGTAAGGGCGCATTGTCCTTGAGGAGGGATCGATAATTGAAACTTGAATCAATCTGGGCTATAGCCCAAAAATATGAGCCGGCAGTAATGCCGAGCATTAAAAAAATCGCAATGCCCCATTTCATAGCCAGTTTCATGATCCCGATACCTCTCTAATGCAATAATTCAACCAAGGTCCATTTGACCTTCGTCCATGGAACTATTTTATAATATTTTCCTTTTTTATTCCGTTTTGAATGGAATTAAGGATTAGAGGACTTCTGCCATTTCCCTGCTGGCGTGTATGTCAATGCCTGTTTCGAGAACATTTGTCAGGATGGTCTGGTCGAGAGAAACAGGGGCGTTGATTTCCACTTCGCGTAAGATCGCCAATAATTCAGGGATACGAGGTTTGGGAAACGGCGCGGAAGTATAAACCGGAAGTAAAGGATGCAGGCTATTTTTGATACGTACCGAGGTGGCCACCATGCGGCGGGGGTCTGTGAGTTCTTGTCTGGCATACTCATGACCACGTTTGCAACCGTTTTCCACTTTTAGAACCGTTTGACCTTCACGTGTCACGGTTAACGTACAGCCCTTGGGGCAGGTTACGCAGATGACTTTTTCTTCAACGGTTGGCATGTTTTCCTACCTTTTTACGATCGCCACAGACAATTCTTTGGCTTTCTTAACTTCATCCAGCAAGTCGGGTTTAATGGAAATGTTGACCATTTCACCAGGCCGGGCGTAAGGCTCGCCTTTACGCGTGAGCAGGTTGTCGCCGCTACGCACTTCCACCCAGACTGGTGCTTCCATCGGTTTGTTGACGCGCATTTGAACGCGAATGGCATCTTCTGCCAGATGATTGGGATGCAGCGTGTGGGGTACAACATAACGCACGTTCTCGCCCGCAATGAGCGGGATGGCAAGATCAGAATGCGCAGCCCCTTGCTGCACTAGTCTCGCGGCCGACCTTCCGGCGGTCAAGCCGGCTTCTGTGACCCAATCCACCAGGTCGTAAACGTGCACAACGTTGCCGGCTGAAAAGAATCCGGGTACGCTGGTCTGGAATCCGTCATCGACATAAGGGCCGGCTGTTCGCGGATCGATCTGCACGCCAACCTGGCGGGAAAGCTCATTTTCAGGGATCAGCCCAACAGATAAGAGTAGGGTGTCACACGGGATGATCTCCTCCGTGCCGGGAATGTGGTTCCATTTCTCGTCCACGGCGACGGCCTCCACGGCCTCCACGCGTTTGTTCCCGATTATGTTCTTTACCGTGTGCATTAATTGAAGCTCAATATCGTAATCCAACAGGCATTGAACATAATTACGCGTGAGGCCGGAGAGGTATGGCAATACTTCGAGGACGCGTTCCACACTGGCGCCTTCAAAGGTCAGGCGGCGAGCCATGATCATGCCGATATCGCCTGACCCGAGGATGACAAATTTCTTGCCGGGCATGTAGCCCTCCACATTTACCCAGCGTTGGGCAGTTCCGGCTGTGAAAACACCCGCCGGACGCGTACCTGGCAGTCTGACCTGGGCGCGGGTTCGCTCCCGGCATCCCATGGCCAGCACAACCGCTTTAGCCTGAATGAATAAAAATCCGTAACGTTTGCTCGTAGCGGTGATGAGGTGGTCGCGGGTGATCTGTAAAACCATGGTGTCAAGCAAGATCTCCACACCCATTTGGAAGGCTTCATCTATGAATCGCTGGGCGTAAGAGGGTCCGGGGAGATCCTGTTTAAAGGTTTCAACTCCAAAACCGTTGTGAATACATTGCAGCAGGATGCCTCCGGGTTCGATGTCGCGCTCAATGATCAGCACGTCTTGTGCACCATTCTTTTTGGCTGAAATGGCTGCAGCCAGACCGCCAGGCCCGGAGCCGACGACGACCACATCGTAATTCGTCTTAATGGTCATATGCTCTCTCCACTTCCTTGGTCGGGCGCATGAGGAACTCAGAGCCGGGGCCTTTTTTGCTTATTTCCGTCACGGGTCTTTTCAATTCGCGGGAGAGGATCTCCACCACGCGGGGCATATCAAAAGAACCCAGGCAGCGTCCCGTACCCAGCCAGGTGCGGCGCTTGATGGCGTCATAAGTGCGTGCGGGCAGGGGGGCATGGATCTCGGCCACGATCTCGCCTTCCGTGACCATTTCGCAGCGGCAGACGATGCGTCCGTAGCGGGGGTCTCTGGCAACCAACGCAGCCTGCTCCTGGCTTGAAAGGTGGTTGAATCGCGGTCTGGCAGGCCGGATGGGATTCCAATCTTTTTTCTCGATCAATGACACACCCGCCTCTTTCAGCAATTCCACGACCCTGAGGGCGATGGCGGGAGCGGCCGTTAAACCCGGAGATTCGATGCCTGCCAGGTTGATCAACCCGGCCACTTCCCGAGCGGATTCAATGACGAAATCATGGTCGTACTCAACCCCATCGGTGAGACAAGGGGCGTTACCGCTGGCGCGCAGCCCGGCAAAAACGGCGATAACGGAACGCGGGTGGATGGAAGGAACCAGTTTCTGGGCGCCCTGCCAGACCTCTTCCAGGCCGAGGGTTGTGACGGATTTGTTATCTTTATCCTCGACGGGTTGGGAATTTGGGCCCACCAGAACATTGCCATGTGTGCTGCCAAGCACGAGGATGCCTTTGCTAAATTCGGAGGGGACAGGGAAGAGAATGTTATCTGTGTTGATCTCGGCTCTGTCGAGCAGGTAATACTCTCCGCGGCGAGGGCTGATCTTAAATTCAGGAAGAACGCCGGCGGCATGCATAACACTATCAGAGTGCAGGCCGGCGGCATTGATGACCCAGCGGCAGGCGAAATCACCACGGTTGGTTTGAATGCCCGCAACCTGCTTGTCTTGCAGAATGAATCCCCTAAATTCAGTTTCGGTCAGTACTTCGACTCCGTTTTGGAGGGCGTTTTCCATCGATGCGACACAGGCGGCAAAGGGATCGACCATTCCAGCCGTGGGGGTGAATAGGGCTCCCCGAACGGACGGGTTGATGAGGGGTTCACGTTTAAGCATCTCCTGCGCGTCAATCAATTCTGCGGGGACGCCATTCTGACGGGCGCGTTCCAAAAGGCCGGCCAGGCAGTTTTGCTCTTCATTCGTGACGGCCACGATATATGCTCCGCTGCGTTTGAAGGGAATTTCCAATTCAGCGCTGAGTTGATCCCACATGGGGTTTGCCAGGCGGTTCATTTCCGCTTTAAGCGTGCCGGGCATGGGGTCGTGACCGGAATGGATGATGGCGGAATTCGCCGAACTGGCACCCATGCCGATATCAGCCTCGCGTTCGATCAGAAGCGTTTTTAAATCGAATCGAGAAAGGGCGCGGGCTGTCATGCATCCAAGCACACCGCCGCCAATGATGATCACGTCATAAGATCTCATATATTTTCCTTTTCTTTATTATAGTGAGCGGTTTTGTGTCTGTTCCGGTTTTGCACAGACGTGCAATAAAATCCGTGTTATAAATACAGAGATAAGAACGTATGTGCATAATAAGTGAAAAAAGTTTCATAACCAGATAACGATCCGGTCATGAAAGAGGCGGTAGTGTGGAAGACAAGGAAAAAAGTAAAGATTCGTTAAAAGTGGCGCGCATGTATTATTTTCAAAACATGACCACCGATGCCATTGCTTATGAATTAAATGTATCCCGATCCACGGTATCGCGCCTGTTGACCTACGCAAAAAAACAGGGATTGATAAGCATCTCGATCAATGATCCAGATGAGCATCCGCAATACCTTGAAAAAAGGATCGTGGAATACTTTAAGATCAAAAAAGCACACGTTGTTCCGGTACCCGTCACAGCGGGTGAAGCGGAATGGCTTTCTCGGGTGGTGCAATACGCGGCAAAATATTTAAACTCCATATTCAGCTCCGACATGATCATGGGTATCGCCTGGGGAACCACGATCAGCGGGATCTCACGCTTTCTTTTGCCAAAAGTGACCCATAATTCCCAGATCATACAACTAAATGGTGCTGGCAACAACCAGAGCATGGGCATTGAATACGCGAGCGAGATCATCGTACGATTCGCACAAAACTATCAGGCTGTGGCGAATTTATTTCCGGTTCCGACATTTTTTGATTTCGCGAGCACCAAACAGGCATTGTGGAAAGAACGCAGCATGCAAAGACTGCTGGAACTTCAAAGAAGGGCGGATCTCCTTTTATACAGTATTGGCGCGGTCAATGCCGGTGTTCCGAGCCATGTCTATGAAGCCGGTTATCTTGAAAAGGCTGATTTTCTTGAGATCAAGCGCCTGGCTCTGGCGGGTGATATCGCGACCGTTTTTTTTCGAGAAGACGGCAGTTTTCAAAACATACCCATTAACAATCGCACCAGCGGGCCTGGGTTAAGTTTATTTCAGGAGAAATACGGCATATGCGTGGTTTCAGGGTTTGCCAAGACCAAAGGGCTCGCCGCGGCATTAAGGGGCGGATTGCTTTCAGAACTCATTGTTGACGAGCCCACGGCCAGAAAATTGGTGGAGGATACAATCCAACCATAAGGAAGAACGGATTAAAAAAAACGGATGTCGATTCCAAAAAGAATCCACATCCGTTATTGTTACCTTCATTTGCCCGGAGGTTAATTTTTTGGTGGGTATTCGGTGATATCACGAATCGTATCATAGAGGGGCTTTAATCGGTCATACATTTTCAGATAGACCCTGTGATACAACTCGTCGTATATTTTGTGGTTCTCCGCGATGGGTTCGAACGTAGCCCCGATACGGGTCATTTCGCGGACAGCGGTCTCAAAATCCGGATGAAGTTTCAGCCCGACGGCCAGATCCATGGCGGCGCCCAGGCCGCTGGCTTCGTAGATATGAGGGTTTGTGGTGGGAAGACCAAAAATATCCGCGGTCAACTGCATGGCCGCTTTGCTCTGGCTTCCTCCTCCGGCTACGCGGATCTCCTTTGTGGGTACGTGAGTGCGTTTGACGGTGCGATCTGCCCCCTCGCGAAGGGCGTAGGCCAGGCCTTCAAGGATGGATCGGTATAGATGGGAGCGGGTGTGCACATCACCGAAACCGATCACGGCTCCTTTGGCCTCAGGACCGGGTATCTTCAAACCGGGCGACCAGTAAGGCTGCAGGGTCAAACCCAGTGAACCGGCCGGAACGGAGTTGACCAGATCGTCAAACAATTCCTCTGTCTCAACGCCGCGTTGTTTGGCCAGGCGCTCTTCATTCTGACCAAATTCTCTCTTGAACCAAGAAACCATCCAGTAGCCGCGATAGATCTGGATCTCCAGGGCGTAGGCGTTTGGGATGGCAGAGGGGTAAGGCGGGATGAGGGGAATGGCCTCGACATATTTTGTGTGCGTGGTGTTAATGGTGGCCGTCGTGCCGTAAGACAGGCAGGCCACTGAAGGGTCGATACAACCGGCACCAATGATCTCACACGCTTTATCGGCTGCCGCCGCGATGACCGGGAGGTTTACTGGAATGCCAGTCGCGGCTGCCGCCTCAGGTGTGATGACGCCAAGGTGCCCGGCTGCAGGGACGAGGTCCACCAGCATGGATGGTTCAACCGGTACGGCCAGCCACTTCCAATCTGATTTGGCACTCCAGGTCTTGTTTTTGTAATCAAAGGGGATATAGGCCACCTGTGAGCCTACGGAATCTTTAAACTCGCCGGTTAATTTATAATTGATATAACCCGACAGTAAAAGATATTTGTAGGTTTTCTTCCAGGTTTCAGGCTCGTTGGTGATCAGCCAATTCGAATCTGCTTCAGCCTGCAGGTACGCCACCGTTTCGGTCATGCCTGCCAATTTGAAAAGCAAGCCCCAAATTCCGCCCACGGGTTTCAACCCGGGTGTACGTCGCTGGTCCAGCCAGTGAATGGCCGGCCTGATAGGATTGCCTTTTTCGTCCACGTTGATCATGGTTGAACGTTGTGTGGTGACGGCAACCCCGGCGATTTCTTGTTTCTTTACCTTGTCCGATTTCCACAAGTTTTGACAGGCCAGGCAGATGGCGTTCCAGAACACGAGTGGATCCTGTTCTGCGAGCCCCGGCGCTGTGGAATAATAAGGCTCGATGGGGACGCGGGTTTTTTCGAGCAGGTTGCCTTGCAGATCAAAGACCAGGGCGCGAATGGATTGGGTGCCAACATCAATTGCCAGCAATTTTTCAGGTGCCATCTTAATCCTCCAGGTTTTTACTCCAACGTTTTTCCCTCTGTTCAACGGACATATCCAGACCCAAAGTACCACCGGGGTTCATGATGTTTTGCGGATCGAAGTGCTCTTTCAAAGTGCGGATCACGTCCATCTGCGGGGTGCCGATCTGCCCCTCAAGCCAGGGCGAGGTTTGCTTTCCGACCCCATGGTGATGGCTGATCGCCGCGCCGCTCTTTTGGATCGCGTCAAGAACTCCGTATTGCAGATCAAGATACTCCTTAATGGTACTCATTTTTGCGATAAAGATAAAGTATAAATTGCCGCCTTGTGGGTATGCATGCGAAAGATGGGTCATGCATACGGTTTGCGGACGGGTCTTGATAAAACCCCTGACCTTGTCGTGCACTTCCTCCATCTGCGACCAGGTGACGGCACATTCCAGCGTATCGATGAGAACGCCGAAATCCTGTAGATCCTCGCGCATGTAGGGGTCTCGAAACCGTCCGTGTTCCCAGTTTTTCGTAACGCCGGCAAAACTCAGCTCAAAGGCGCCATGTTTCATGCAAATTCGGCGTATCTTACGATCTACGTTGGCTGAAAACGCGCGTTCACCATCTGTGTGCCCCAAAAGGAGGCATTTTTGCATGGGTTTGTAACCCAATACCTTTAAGACGGTATCGGCGATGGTCCCTTCGATGTGGTAGAGCTTCATGGCTACATCGGTCTCCTCCGGGTCCGACAAACGAAACACAGACGGAAAACCAAATTCTGCCTGCATGACCTCGCGGCAGGCTTCACGTGCGTCTTGCCAGCTTTTGAACATATACGAATAGCGTTTGCGATTTTTAGGAAGCCAGCGGAAAACTTTGAGAGTGACCGCGGTCAACACACCAAAGGCGCCTTCGCTGCCCAGCATGATCTGGTCGAAGTCTGGGCCGTTGGCGCTGCGCGGATGTTCCAACGTTTTGAAAATTCCCCGGGGAGTTACGTATTCCTGGGCGATGACGATGTCTTCGATCTTGCCGTAATAAGTGGAGTTCTGACCCGCTCCACGGGTGACCACCCAGCCACCCACACTGGAGTATTCAAAGGACTGGGGGAAGTGCCCGCAGGTATAAGCGCGTTTCGCTTTCAGGGTTTGGGGCGCATTGTTGAGAATTTCTTCGAGTTGCGGACCTGTCATGCCCGGCTGGACGGTAATGGTCTGGTCGGTCTCATTAAAGTGGAGCACCTTGTTCATGTGCTTGCTCATGTCGAGCGAGATCCCGCCCTTGACGGCTTCCATTCCGCGTGTCACCGTGGAGCCAGCTCCATAAATATAGATGGCGATTTTCTCCTTAAGACAATACTTTACGATCTCTTCGATTTCGCTCTGTGAGCGAGGGGCGGCCACGGCTTCAGGAAGGTTTTCGATTATGTGATTGCGCAGGCGCAAGGCGTCGATCATCCCCCCACCGTAAGATTTGGCGACCCTGTCGTAAGTATCCGTTCGTACGTTCTCTTCACCACAAATCCTGCGGAATTCCTTTAAGTGTTTTTCATGCATTTTTGATGGAACACAATCCGGGATGACTTCCAGTGCCAGATTCTGCGTTTTTGACAAATCTTCTTTCGTCAGGCCAAAAACATCCATGACCAGTTTGACCAATCCACTGTTGGGGTGTTTGAAACCCGCGGGGTCACCCCATTTGAACAAAGATCGGTACGTACCCTGTGGGGTAGGCTCAGAAAACCATGCCGGTGCAAATTTCGTTTTTGACATTTTCTCCTCCAATTTTATTCAGAAATCCCATTGGGGATGGGACTGTAAAATCTGTCGTAGATATCGCGATATCTCTTTTCTTCCTGGTGCCATTGGGCGTCAGACCAACCGAGCTCCGGCTGGGCGATGGACCGTACGCGGTTCATTTCGGCAAAGGCGCCGTCTGGCAGGAGCATACCCAGGCGAACACGTCTGAGCAGGAGGTCATCCAGATGCTCCACCGCGCTGCTGCGAGCTGCCCAGCGTATTTCAGACCAGAGGTTTGGCAGGTTGGCGATGGGTTGGTTCTCGCCTTCCATGGCGGCGGACAACAATTCATTTGTTTCACTTCCATAGCGGCCCTGCAGGTAGTTCAACTGGTGGCTGGGCAGACTGTGGGCGGTTCGAAGCGGTAACAAGGGGTTGAAATAGCGCTTACGATGTGTAAGGTTAGGCGGATGAGGCAGCCTTTCAGCTGCTTTTTGCAATGCTTCTTCGGCCATAATACGAAACGTGGTGAGTTTTCCGCCGGTGACCGTGATCAAACCTTCTTCTTCCCATACCACGTGGGCGCGGGATTCTTTTGATGGATCCGCGGCGCCGGTATTAATGACCGGTCTCAGTCCTGAAAAAGAGGAAATTACATCGGATACATTCAGATTTATGGACGGAAAAACCGCGTTGGCTGCTTCAAGGATGTAATCGATTTCTTGGCGGGTGGCGAACGGCTCGCCCTTTGCCAGCGAATAGGAATGGTCGAGGTCTGTCGTACCGATCATGGTAGTGCCTTCCCACGGGATGGCGAACATGGCTCGTTTGTCCCGTGGGTTTAATAATGTGATCGCGTGGGGCAGGGGCAGCCTTTCCCGGTTAAAAATGAGGTGTGAGCCGCGCAAACGGCGCAGGCGGGATGGAGCGTTGACATCCTGGCGTATCTCGTCGCTCCATGGGCCGGTGGCATTGATCACCACCGCAGCCTGAATTTCGCATTCACCGAGGTTGGAAGAACCCATATCACGGACTGCAACACCGCAGACCCGGCCATCCTGCCTGCGCAGCAGTTTTTCAACCTTGCAGTAATTTAATGCGCTGCCGCCGGCTGCCACCCCTTCACGAATGATGTGTTGGACGAGCCGGGCGTCATCCATTTCGGCGTCGTAATACAGGTACGCACCCTTCAAGTCCGGGCTTTCGATCTGCGGACAAATACGGGTAACCTGGTCTTTTGAAAGATGGGCGTGTTTCCATTTTGGTACGAGAAGATCGTAGATGACGACGCCCAGCCCAAACATGGATCTGGTTTTCTTGTCATCCTGGTAAGGCATAATGAATCCCAGCGGTGTCACCAGATTTTTCGCTTCCTTGAGCATCCACTCGCGTTCGCGCACTGATTCGCGTGTGACGTCAAACTGCTTGTTGCGCAAATAACGGAATCCCCCGTGGACTAATTTTGAGGAACGGCTCGAGGTGCCAAAGGAGAAATCACACGCCTCAAGCAGAAGCGTTTTATAACCTTCCGCCACTGAACGGCGAAAAACACCCGCCCCGGTAATTCCCCCGCCGATGACGATGACATCCCAATGGCCACCCATTTCCTTCCAAACCTCATTTCTCCATCCTTTATGCCACATTCTTTTCCTCCTCCAGATCCTTCTTGTGATGAATTAATGCTTCATGCATGATTTTGATGCTGTCTTCCATCACCTGACGAGTAACCTCTTCCACTGCGAAAATGTCATTGGAAAGCACAGCAGATAACAATTTCTTATAAAAGGAACGGGAATGATTTCTTGCTTGACTCGTGGAAAAATACATCATCCCCATGATTTGGTAAATTTCACCGAAACCGTTAAGAATAAGAGCAAATAGAGGATTGCCGGATAGAACGGCCAACTGCTGGTGCAGTTCGAGGTCTTTTTGTACGAACACGTCGGCCTTGTCTTCAATGCTTTGCAGCGACTCCAGCAGGTGGATGACCGGATTCAAAGCGTTCTGCATGGCCATACGCGTGTAGGTGGGCGCGAAAAGTAGGCGGATTTGAAGAAGATTGGTTACAAATTGTTCGGTTACTTGATCCTGCCTCTGGGCGATGGCCGAGAGGATAAGCAGGTTGCCCTCTTTCCAATAGTCTTTAACCCGGGTGGCCTTTCCTTGACGGATCTCGATCCAGCCGTCGCGGGAAAGTCGCTGTAAAGCCTCTCGCAGCGTTGGGCGGGTAACACCCAGGCTTTCGGACAATTCTCTTTCGGGCGGGAGGTTCGAATTTACTGGGAAGGTTCCATCGAGTATGGCGTCAACCAGACGTTTTTCGGTCAGTTCGGCAGGTTTGGGGGGTATTTCCCAAGAGGGCATAAGGACATTTTCTCCTGATCTAAAAAATTGGTAAGAGGTCATACCAGTTAATAATATTGTACAAATTTTTTGTAGAATTTCAAGTTGTGAAATTATTTAATAACTAAATAGCTTCGATTTATCCACACGATTATACGCATTAAAATTGAGAACATTCCGAATATGTGGGAGAATGCATTAATAACCCGCCATATATGGGGGTTGTCTAAATTTATTTGCGTGGGTATAGTTACAATCTATGATGAGGAAAAGAGCTGGTATGAGCCTGCATTTGGTCCGTTTATTAATCGGGGTGGTCACTTTTTGGAATTTGCAGGCCGCTGTTCAGTTTATGTTTTCACCGCACAAGTTTGCCCCCGGATTCGAATTAAGTGGAGTCCCTGGTGAATCCATGATCCAGGGAATGGGATTGTTGTTTCTAATGTGGAATGTACCGTACCTGGTGGCTTTAATCCATCCGCTGAAGTATCTAACCTCACTCGTGGAAGCGGTGATCATGCAGGCGGTTGGGGTGTTTGGCGAGACATTTCTACTACTTTCGTTGAAGGGTTCCCATGACCTGATCCACGAGAGCGTTCGTCGGTTTATCCTGTTTGACAGCGGCGGCCTGATTTTATTGCTAATCGCGTTAGCCCTGGCGCTGTCATTAAGACGCAAGGTAAAAGTGATGGGAATTTAGAAAATCAGCTGCACAGCTGGGAGGATCAGCTCCCATTTGGGGAGAAGGACTTGAGCGCCATCTTCAGTAACCCAGGGAGTGACGTAGGTGCGATCAAAAACATGCGCGTCAAAGCCGTTTAAGGCCGACAAGGTAAAACTGATGGCCAGGCGGGGCCACAACCAAATGGGGATATCCGTTTGAACATTCTTTGAGATGGCGAGCATCACGGCCGGAAAGCGGGGCCATTTCAGAGGATTTAGCGCCTCTTTGAACATCGCTGAAATGAAAAGCTGCCCGCGCTGCTGGCGGAAAAAATCGTCACTGCCTTTTCGATCCCTCACAAATTTCAACGCTTCCGTGCCGTTGAGAAGGTGCTTACCGGCGGTTAGCCCTGACATTTCGGCGGGCAGGTCGACGGTTACACCGCCAAAAGCGTCAACGACTTCAATAAAACCGTCAAACTTAATGCGCAGAACATAATCCACATCAATGCCAAAATTCGTTTCAACCACCTCGCGTGCGCCTTGCATGCCGGTGTTTTCAGTGGTCAGTTCAGCGAAATAATGCGCGGCATTGATGCGATTTTCGCCGTAGTTGGGAATCGCGACCCAGAGGTCGCGGGGGATGGAAACCAGTGAAACCTGCGTGGAAGCGGGCTTAAGGGTCGTCAGGATCATCGTGTCGCTGCGTCCAATCCAGGTGCCTTTTGGAGGGCGGTCGATTCCTAAAACCAGGGTGGTGACGCGAACGGGGATGAGGATGGGAACGAGGAAGAGAATCAAAACCAAAGCCATCAAGATGAAAGGTGCTAGCGAGGCTGTTTTTTTTGAAGGCGGTTTTTTTCCTGCAACCAAAGGGCTTGTCTCTTCAACTGGTTGAGCAGCTGATGAACGTTCAGCGTTAACGACATAAGGTTCAGGCCGCGATAATTGAGGTTCATACCAAGACTCAAAAACCGGCTCAGACTTTTTCGGAGTATCGCTGGGTTGTTTTGTAATACGGTTTAAACGTGATTCACTGCCATCCGGTTCATCCTCCGGATCGATCAGTAATGTGTATCCTGGGTCTTCCATCTCATCTTTCCATTTCAATCAACCAAAGCTCAACCTAGCAAGGTTTGCAATCATATCATAAAGCGTTGTGTTTCGCGGCTATAAAAAAACCGGGCATTTTTGCCCGGTTTGTGAAATGTGCAACCCTCAGGTTAGATGAAGAGTGTCTGGGCGCCTTCTGACATTTCAATAAATTCCATGGCTCCCAGCACTTTCGCGCCGTCAACCAGGTCTTTTTCGGTCAATTTCATCATGTCCATGGACATTTTGCATCCATAGATATTGGCGCCCGTATCGATCACCATTTGAACGAACTCGCCAACCGGAGGAAAATCAAGTTTGTCAATTTCTTTACGCATCATTGCAGATGCAGCGGCAGACATGCCGGGAATTACACCCAACAGGGTGGGGATGTGGAACCAGGGGTGCATACTGGGATTGCCTACCACTGCCACGTTGAGTTTATTCATTTTTTTCTTATTAATGATGTCAAGTCCCCAGAAAGTGAAAAATAGATCCACTTCAACGCCGGCCATGCGGGCTGCGTTAGCCAGGATCAGGGGAGGGTAAGCCATATCCAGCGAGCCCTTGGAGGCGATAATCGATAATTTGCGTACGGGTTTCTTTTCAGCCATTTCTAATCTCCTTGTGATATATAACTAAATACAACCAGTAGGTTTGTGCAGCCCGGCAACTTTGGCGGCCAATTTTCCGGGACCGCCGGGGAAGAGGCTGTAAAGTTCCTTGGTATCCACATCGGTGTTCTTGGTGATGTTGCGCAAGGTGGGTGCTTCGCCTGTTTGTTCGAAGATCTTTCGGGCGTAATCGATCACAACCCATGAACGGTTGGTCAGGGTTACCCCTTCTCTTTTTGCAATTGCTTCACCAACTTCTTTTGTCCAGGTACGAGGATCTTCCAGGTAACCATCTGCGTCGAATTTCAAACTATCCAATACTGACATTTTGTACTCCTTTTTGGCAAATTAATATTAAGCAACCTGTTTTTTTCCTGCAATGGAATACTCCGGCGGCAAGGGGAAGGGAATTCCCTTGAGCATGATATTCCAATAGATCCATTTGAACGCCAGCTTACCAATGTAGTTGAAGGTACTTTCCTTCAACAGGGGGAAGGGCCCGACAACCGGGAAGGGGTAAAGACCGGTGAGTGGTTCGGTTTCGTAACTGAAATCGATCAAGAGACTCTTGTTGAACCCCGAAACAATGTGACAGGTGGAATGACCGTCAAATTTCGCTTCCAGTTCCCTGCCGTGGATCGCGTCCATGATGTTTTCGATCAAGGTTTCAGCGGAGTAATGCACCACCGACCCGGCTTTGGAGGAGGGAAGGTTGGTTGCGTCGCCGATCACCCATATGTTCTCATGTTTGTCGGATTGGAGTGTGTATTTATTGGTGGGAACGAAATTTAAATCGTCACCAAGCCCGGAACGGCCGATCACATCCGCGCCCATGTTGGTGGGGATGGTCACGAGAAGATCGTAGTTGATCTCCCGACCGTCATAGGAAGTGATCATGTTCTTGCCGGAATCCACGCCGCTAATGGCAAAATCAGCTTCAGTATGGATGCCCTTTTTCTCCATCACATCGCCGAGCATCTTTGAAGAGACAGGTTTTGTAAAGGCGCCTGAAAGGGGGGTGGTAAAGATCAGGTCGACTTTATTTCGTATGCCGCGTTGGGTGAAATAGTAATCGGCAAGGTACATGAACTCAAGCGGCGCGACCGGACATTTAATGGGCATTTCGGCGATATTGAGCACCACACGTCCGCCTTGGAAGTTCCTCAAGAACTGACCGAGAGCCACGGCGCCTTCGAAAGTGTAATAATCAAAAATGTTATTGCGCCAACCACCTTCATTCATGCCTTCAATTTCTTCGGGGTGAATATCCGTGCCCGTGGCAATCAATAACTGGTCATAATGGATCACAAGTTTGTCTTTTGTGAGGGTGACCTTGTTCGCTTCTGGCTGGATCAACTCAACATCAGAAATGACGAACTCAACTCCGGCAGGAACAAATTTTCGTTTGGGTTGGTAGATGTCTTCAGGTTTATAGTACCCAAAGGGGAGGAAGAGGAAACCGGGTTGATAGTAATGGGTTTCGTCCCGATCGACGAGAATGATCTTCCATTCCTGGGGATCGAGTTTTTTGGCGAGTTTGTTCGCCATCATTGTGCCGCCTGTACCGGCTCCAAGGATCAAGAAAGTCTTCATGAATCACATCTCCCTTTTCAGCTAATATGTTCGTTCACTTGTCTTGCCAATAAAACCTGGTCTTTCAATTGATCGGCCAGGGTTGCTCTTAATAGATCCAATGCCTGGATAATGCGTGGATCGGAAAGCCTGTAATTAATGGATTGTCCGTCTCTTTCAGCCCGCACGATGCCTCTTTCCCGCAGGACTTTTAAGTGTCTTGACACGGTGGGTTGGGGTAATTCCATGTGATTGGCAATATCGTTTACGTTGCGCGGGCCATCAGCAAGGGAGTAAATGATCAAAATCCTGTTCGGGTCTGCCAGCCCGCTGCAAACAGAAGCATGCAGCCTGACGACCTCTTCCCTTAAGTTATCTACCATAGCATTCTCCTGCGGAACACGCGAATATACATATATACGCTTATGCACATATATTACTATAAATATGTAATATCGTCCAGTATGATTTTTATCCTTTATCTAAGTATTATTTTTGAAGGAAGTTTTTTCCTGCACTGTGCGCACCCACGACCTTTACCGGAGTGGCTGAGGCAAGTTCTGAAGGAGCGAGATTTTTTCGGGCGAGGTCGCGAAGGTTGTTTACCCCGGAAAAGAATTCGCGCATCATGACCAGGGAGAGGTATTGGCCACGTTGGGTCAGTTTGGCGCGGTTTTGTTTTTGAAAGGAACCGGCCAGGTTCATGAAAAGCATTTCGAGCGGCAAGGCCAACCAGGGTACCAAACCGAATCTCCGTTTGAAAGCATTACGCTGGAAATCCATGCCGAAGAGGTTCATCATGAACCAGTATCGCATTTGGGCGCCGCGGTTGTAAACCCTGGTACCGGATATGGCCGAGTTGTTTTTTTGGATGGCGTCGATGTATTTATTTATTGAGAAGTGGTTGACGAAAAGACGGCCGTCCAGATAACTAAAGGATCCGGATCCAATGCCGACGTATTCTTCATGATCCACGATGTACTCGTCGATCATGTCCGCAGATTGGCGCACAAAAGTCCAGGCCGAGAGCGGTTTAAATGACTCGGAGAGGTATTGATTGATCAACTTGAAGAAATTCCATTCACGATGATGGGTGGGCTTGCCAACGCTGTGAGACATGGATTTCTCCACTGAAGAAGCGCTCATTAATGGATAGAAGGTGACCTGTTGTGCAGGGGAGGATACGATCTTATTCAGGTCCTGGACGAGTATTTCTTCGGTTTGGGATGGGAAATTGAAAATCATATCCACGTTGAGAGACTTAAAGTAAGGTGCGGCATAGCGAATACGTTCCAAAATTTCATCACCGTTCCCGAATTTTTCTAGCCTATTCATTTGCTGGAGCAACATGGAATCGAAGCTTTGCACGCCCACTGAAAGACGTTGCACTCGGTCCTTTAACTGGTCCACATATTGGGGGATGAGATGGTTGGGGTTGGTCTCACAAGAAACTTCTTCGATATCGAACAACTCTCTGGCCAGGTCGATGGTCGTGACGAGTTCCTGAAGGTTGATCGTGGGCGTGCCACCGCCAATATAGACGGATTTATAGTCATAACCCAACGCCGCAATATGTTTCATCTCTTCACGAAGGGCTTTAAAATAGGACCCCGCCATTTTTCCCTCGTAGAGATATCGATTGAATGAGCAGTAAGGACAGAGACTCTCGCAAAAAGGAACGTGTAAATAAAGAGTGTATTCGTGATTTGGAGCCGGGGGCGGAAAGTCCAGCGCTTCGTTCTCCTGTGAGGTGAGGTTAGGCCGAATGTGAGATCGTAACGCGAAGGTCAGCGTCCTCTCTGCCAAACGCATTAAGGCGCTTTCGGCTGTCCTCCAGTAGTTTGTTTTCTCGTATTTGTTGGGGGCTTGCTGCAATGATAAATTCTTCATAGGATCAAAGATTTTTTATAGTATTGAACAGCCATAGTTGACAGATTTTATCATATTATTTCAACGTTTCTCAGGCTGCTTTTGACAGCGGGGATTGGTCGGCGGGGTCTTCGGTGAGAGGCTTCAATAAAATATGGTTTAGAGAATGGATCATCATGCTGCGCCTCGTGTAAAGATCGGTGACGGTGTGTGAGATCATGTTCTCGTGGATCAGGTTGACAAATCCATGAACCTGACTCCATAAGGTAATTGCGACGAGGTCGGCATCACTGGATTGGATCAGGCCTGATCGCTGGCAGCGAAGGACTAATTGTTTTAACTCGTTAAAAGTCTTGCTGGCCATCTCCACCAGGTCTGGATAGGCGCGTTCGCGTTCGACAGAAGCCGAAAAGGTGATCTTAAAATGCTCGGGTTCCTCGATTCCGAAAGACACATAAGCCCAGGCGGTTTCAATCAATTGACGCAGAATGTCGTCAGGATAAGTCGCCTGGATGGCGAGAAAGCGACGAAAGATCTTTTGGTAACCGTCTGTGGAAATCGCGGCGATCAAGGCTTCTTTATCCGCAAAGTGAGCATAGGGAGCAGAGTGGGTGACGCCAGCTTCTCGAGCGACTTTGCGCAAACTAAAACCCTTTAATCCTTCTTCGGCCAAAATTTTAATTCCGGCCTGGATGAGCGCGTTTTTGAGGTCCCCGTGATGATAAGATTTTTCACTCATAAGAACGATTCTAAATCAAAGAGTTGACAAAGTCAAAAAAAATTGCTATTATCTAGACACTGTAAAGATTATATCAAGAGGTTGAGAAAATGGATACCCTTCCACAAAAGCGACAAATCGTTGAGGCAGCCCAACGTCTGACCCATAAAGGCTTTTTGATGGCTACGGGAGGGAACCTCTCCCTTCGCATTCCCGGTGAATCAGCTTTCGCAGTAACCCCCTCTAATTTTGACTATCTTAAGATGACGCCGGCTGATATTTGTGTGCTGGACTTTGAACTAAACGTGCTGGAGGGACAGCATAAACCCTCCGTTGAATCCGCCATGCACTGCGCCATTTACAAGGTGCGCGGCGATGTGAACGCCATCGTTCACACGCATCAGGTCTATGCCAGTACTTTAGCCTTAATCAACAAGCCAATCCCAGCCTTGTTCGATGAGCAGACCCGATTTTTGGGACGCCAGGTGGCCATCATCCCTTACGCCCCTTCAGGAACGGGCATGCTGCGCGATACCATCGCAAGGAACGTGAAGGACCATAACAATGCCTATATTATGAAAAACCACGGAGCGTTGTGCTTTGGTCATGATTTAGAAAGAGCCGAACACAACGTGGAGATCCTTGAGAAGTCTTCCCTCGCGTATCTGCTAACCCTGTGCACGGGAGAAAAAGCCGAAAAAATCCCATTGGCAGTAAGAGAGATCGCCTTCAGCAAACTTCGCAAGGATCAGAAAAAAGTGGAACGTGGTGACCACAACACGGGTGGCGAATAATTTTCTATAAGGACTGAAAAAAAACTCATAGTTAATCATGGAGAAAAAAATGAGTGAACAGCAAGTTGCCATCAGCGAGTACCCAGATGTAAACAAAGTCTATGCGGATCTAATAAAGCTTACCGATCAACCCTTACGCCCCATCCGGCAAGAGAAGATGGATGAAATCCTCGGATATTTTGAAACAAAATGCAAGAAATCCAAAGCAATAACGGATGAAGCAAAAAAATACATACCGGGTGGTGTGCAGCACAACCTGGCCTTCAACTATCCTTTCCCCATCGCGGTGGAAAAAGCCTCGGGCGCCTACATGTGGGATGTGGACGGGAATCAATACCTCGATTTCCTGCAAGCCGGCGGGCCAACCGTGTTGGGTAGCAATTACGAACCTGTGCGAGAAAAAGTGATCGAAATGCTTCAAACTTGCGGCCCCGTCACCGGGTTGTTCCATGAATACGAGTTAAAACTGGCTGAATTGATCAACAGGTACATGCCGGCTGTGGAAATGTTCCGTATGCTGGGGACTGGCACGGAAAGTGTCATGGCAGCGGTGAGGGCCGCTAGGGCTTACACCGGCAAGAAAAAAGTGCTCAAATCGGGCGGCGCCTACCACGGCTGGAGTGATTCCATGGTCTATGGATTACACGTACCGGGAACGGGCAGGCTGGAGGCCAAGGGCATCCCTGTTGGCGCAACGGCCAATACTCAGGAATTTTTTCCTAATGATATTGGCTCCCTGCGCCGTCACCTGATCGCCAACCGCCTGGCCGGAGGAACGGCAGCCGTGATCGTCGAACCGGTGGGACCGGAATCGGGCACACGGCCGGTTGCGCGCGATTTCAATAAAAAGGTTCGCGAATTATGCGATGAGTTTGGCGCCCTGTTGATCTTTGATGAGGTAGTGACCGGCTTCCGGCTGGGCATGGGAGGGGCGCAAGGGTATTTTGATGTCAAACCTGATCTCACAATTTTTGGTAAGTGCGTCACAGGGGGGTTCCCGATGGCGGGGGGTGTCGGAGGACGCGCGGATGTGATCATGCGTTTCGCTGCCGGGATCGGCGGGACAGGAGAACGGGCGTATATCGGCGGGACTCTATCGGCAAATCCACTTTCTTGTGTTGCGGGATACCATGCCTTATTGGAAATGGAACGCACGAATGCGCCTGTAATTGCCGGCCGCGCGGGTGACCGCCTTACCAGGGGATTAAATGAGATCATTTTAAAATACGGCCTGCCCTTTGTCGCATATAACACAGGTTCCATCGTCCATCTCGAGACCTCCGGGGTGATGCTGCTGGATTTGCGAAATCCTATAAAATTATTGAAGGAATTGAAACCACGAAAACACATGATCGAGCAGATGGGTGCCGCCTATATGGCTCATGGATTGATCACGCTGGCGGGAAGCCGCATGTATACCAGCATGGCTGATACAGATGACATCATTGACGAAGCGTTAAAACGATTTGAGCTAGTCCTCGCGAGCGTGGAAGGAGTATGACCCTGAACAGCGCAGAGAACAGAACGAAGGAAGCGGTAGTCCTTTCTGTGGATCTGGGGACTTCGAGCATGAAGGTAGCCTTGATCACCATCAGCGGGATCGTGCTGGATTGGGACGCTGAGCCTATCCGACTGATCTTATCTGCCGATGGAGGCGCGGAGCAATCCCCAGAGGAATGGTGGCAGTCCTTCTTGTTGACTGCCAAGCGCCTGATCGGCAGGAATCAGGGAAGCGTAAAAAACATCAAAGCCGTCTGTTGTTCCACGCAGGGGGAGGGGACCATCCCGGTGGACCGCGACGGGAACGCTTTGATGAACTGTGTCTTGTGGATGGACATGCGCGGCGCGCCATTCCTAAAGGAGCATTTTAAAGGTTTGTTCAACGTCACCGGGGTTGGACTGATCAACACCCTGCGTTGGATCCGTTTGACGGGCGGCATGCCCTCCATGACGGGCAAAGACCCGGCTGCTCATATGTTGCTGATCAAACACGTCTATCCAGACGTCTATGCCAAGACCCACAAGTTCCTGAACGTTTTGGATTATATGAATATGCGCCTGACGGGCAGGTTTACCGCCACCTTTGATTCGATCCTGACCTCATGGGTGACAGACAATCGCGATCCGGATCATATCTGTTATTCCGCTGAATTGGTAAAACACAGCGGAATTGAAATGGCGAAATTCCCTGAAATCGTGCCATGCACGGAGGTGTTAGGAGAGATCCGGAGCGAATTGGCTGCACAATTGGGTCTGGAAAAGTCGGTCAAGGTGGTGGCCGGAGCCATCGATACCACGGCGGCGGCCATTGGGGCCGGCGCCGTGGAGGATTTTGCCACTCACCTATATATCGGCACCTCTTCCTGGATGACAGCACACGTGCCCTACAAAAAAACGGACGCGGCCTCTTCGATGGCCTCGCTGCCGTGCGCGGTGCCGGGGCGTTATCTCTTGACGGCCTTGCAGGCAACCGCCGGGGGGAACCTGACCTTTTTACGCGATAACATCCTTTATCACAAGGATGAACTTCTGCAAGAAGCCGATGTGCCGGATATTTTCAAAGTGCTTGACCAGATCGCCGCGCGTATCCCGGCGGGCAGTAACGGTGTGATCTACACCCCCTGGATCTGGGGAGAGCGAGCTCCTGTGGAGGACCGCACCCTGAGGGCTGGCCTTTATAATCTTTCACTTAATAATGACCGAGAGGACATCATCCGCGCCTTCCTGGAAGGAATCGCCCTGAACACGCGCTGGCTCCTTCAGCCGGTTGAGAAGTTCATTGGACGTAAAGTGCCCTCGATCAATATCGTCGGCGGCGGGGCGCAATCGGATGTGTGGTGCCAGATCTTTGCTGATGTGATGAACGTGCAGATCAGGCAGGTAGCTGATCCGGTGCAGGGCAACGCTCGCGGCGCGGCCTGGATCGGCGCGGTTGGTTTGGGTGAGATCGATTTTCAAAACATACCGAAACTGGTGCGATTCAAAGAAACCTATCAGCCAGACCCTTCCACGAGAGCACTCTATGACGAGCGATTTACGATCTTTAAAAAGATCTACCAGCAAATGAAAAGCATTTACCGCTCCATGAATCATTGAACAGGACGAATTCAGTCAAGGAGAACATAAATGTCTGAAAAAAACTTTCGGCTGTACCCTTACCGCTGGGTGGTTCTGGCGGTTTTCATGTTCATCAACCTGACCATTCAAATTTTATGGATCACTTATTCTCCCATAACCGGTGAGGCAGCCGCTTTTTATCATGTAAGCGACAAGGCGATCGGTTTGCTGGCAATGACTTTCATGATCGCGTTCATCCCGCTTTCCATACCCGTTTCGTGGGCAATTGATACTTATGGGTTCAGGCTGACCGTCAGCATCGGGGCTGTTTTGATGGGTGTGTTCGGAATCGTACGCGGTTTGACCGGAGCCAATTACACCATGGTGTTGATCAGCACCATTGGGATCGCCATTGCACAGCCATTTTTACTGAATGCATGGACTAAAGTCCCCGCCCAATGGTTCAGCATAGAAGAAAGGGCCACAGCAGTCGGATTGGTAACTTTATCAAACCTGGTGGGTACCGCGTTGGGAATGGTTCTCACCCCCTTGCTTACGCAAAGCATGAGCATCCCTGCCGTACAATTGATCTACGGCGGGTTGGCTGCTTTTTCGGCGGTGCTTTTCTTGATCTTCGCCCGTGAAAAACCTGCAACCCCGCCCTGCCCGGAGGGGATGGAAGTGCGCGCCCTGATGTTGGATGGTTTAAAACACGCCCTCAAGGTGAAATCGTTCTGGTTGTATTTATTCGTTTCGTTCATTGGACTGGGTTTGTTTAACGGGATCACCACGTGGGTGGAACCCATCATCCGTCCCAGAGGATTTACCTCAACTGAGGCAGGTACCCTGGGCGCACTGATGCTGGTTGGTGGAGTGTTGGGAGCGGTGATAATTCCACCTTTTTCTGATAAGACGCGAAAACGCAAAATTTTCCTGCTGTTTGGGTTTTTACTTGCGGTGCCAGGCCTGGTCGGTCTGACCTTCGCGACTCAGCTTTGGCTTTTATATATCTCCGCCTTTGCCATGGGTTTCTTCATCGTGAGTGCCAGCCCGATCGGGATGCAGTACGCCGCAGAGATCACGCAACCCACCCCTGAAGGCACTTCCAATGGATTGATCCAATTGTTCGGTCAGGCCTCGGTGGTTTTTGTGTACATCATGGAAGCCTTAAGGCTTCCGGATGGGTCCTTTACCCCCGCCTTGCTCCTTTCCATCGGGTTGATCGGTGTCAGCTTGATCCTGATCTCACAAATGCGTGATCCGGTGAATGTGAGTTGATTTTTCTAACGGTCAAAAATTTTAAAGAAATTGCATAATATGAAGCGGAAAAAACCGCTTCATGTTTTTATATTTTTCCTTAATTTGGTTTTTATGGAATTGAACTCAATATAAGGACATAATTATCTTATTCGTTTTATATCAATGCGGGAGATAAAAATGGGATCTGCAGAAATAATCGAAAATAAAGGCAAGAAAGTCGTTTTGGTGAATCTGGCGGGCTGCGCCCCCCAGGAAACCTTTGGAATTTTGGATGAAGCCGCGAAAATCATCGCCCAATTCCCCTCCAAGAGCGCTTTGATCCTGACCGATTCCAAGGATGCCACCTATAACGGCGAAGTATCAACAGCAATGAAGAATTTCTCGATGAACAATACACCGTATGTGAAGGGTTCGGCTGTGGTGGGCGCGGATACCCTGCGCAAAGTGCTGGTTTCCGCGGTGAGGATGGCTACCAAACGAGACATCCGGACGTTTGATACGAGAGAAGAGGCGCTGGAATGGCTGGTCAGTCTTTGATCTTTTGCGCTGGCTTACGCACCTTCGATCAATACTGACGAACTGAATATCAGAAATGCTAGCCCCCACCAATGGGAGGCAGCAGGGTTACTTCGGCATTCTGGGGGAGACTTTCTTCATCCAGAAATATCTGGCCGTTGTTGACGGTAACAACCACCTTGGAAAGCTGGGTGGAAAGGGCGGGGTAGTCCCTTTTTAATCGTTTCTTTAAATCGCCTGCGGTAAAGGGTTGTGGCACTTCCAACACAAGCTTGTTGGTGCCGGCTTTCTCTTTCAGGTTGGCGAAAAGGTGAATGGTAAGGGTTTGACTGGTCATTTTGTCTGAATCCTTGCGAATCCCTTCAGGTCATGTTAAAATCTATTTTACTTGATTTATGGGCGCGTAGCTTCTTGATCCCCCTGCGGGGACAGTTGGTTAGCCGCCCAAAAGGAATAGAAGTTGATTCATGGGCGCGTAGCTCAGTTGGTTAGAGCGCACGGTTCACATCCGTGAGGTCCG
>CAZNAF010000015.1:39894-41770 GCA_964570925.1 uncultured Anaerolinea sp. | reverse complement strand
TACTGGATCTCTGCCGGCAAAATGACATTTTGCTGACCGCCTATTCTCCGGTCAAATTTCGCAACTTATCGGTCAACCCGACCCTCAAAAGGGTGGCGGAGGCCTATCAAGCCACGCCCTTTCAAATCGCGCTGGCCTGGCTGGTCGCCCAGCCGCGTGTGATCACCATCCCCATGTCACTCGACCCGCAGCACCAGAAGGAGAACCTGGAAGCGGCAAATATTGAATTATCTGTTGAAGAAATCAAACTATTAGATACTTTGTATTGATTTTCAACCCAATTTGTATACCAACAATGTACAATCAGTAGTATTCGTTTTACTGCACCCTCGAGTTTTTCAACCTTATAAGATGAAATCAAAAAAACGGCAGATATTATGTATTTCGCATACATGATAAAGAAACGCTAGCCCTTATTAAAAGGGTTTTAGTCTTTTTATAACTGGAGGGAGTTCATGGGTAATATTGAATGGTATCGAAAGACATCATGGACAGAAAACGATCGCGCTGATTTTTTTATACATCTGAATCGTTGTAGAAAAGAAAATCGTGCACAATATCTTCGAATTCAAGCTTATCATCTTAGTGAAACAAATCAGTCGAGAGAAATTTCAGCGGCATACGACCTTGTTAATTTAGCGTTGAAGGAAGAAAAATTTAAATTTGAACATGCAGGATTATTTGAATTTAAAGCTGATTGTTTAAATAAACTTGGACATATTCGTGAAGCTGAAGAATGTTTTAATCTGGCAATCCAAGAGCTTAAGAAAAATTCACAATATGACTTAATAACACCTTTTTCGTTTGGTTTATTTGTCATTCAACATAAAATCAAGAGATTATATAGAAAAGCTATTCTGGTTATTGAAGAGTTTATCAATCTTGAAACAACTCTTATTATTCCATCCACGATCTACTTTTATTATGGAATTAAAGCCATTATTTATTATCGAACAGTGAGAAGAAAAAAAGGAAAGGAATTTGCAAAAATCGCAATCGAAGCTTCAAAATTATCTTACTCCGGATTGCCAAGACATCCAGATATTGGCTTGGTTACAGAAAAAGAAGATTTTTTCTATACTGAATTATTGAGTATTATAAATGATTCAAAAATCTAGCCTCAATAGAACTTGGGCAGGCGGATATGCCCTGTTTTATACGCTGACCGCCGAGGAAATGGTGGAATTGAACAAGCTGTATTCATGAACGAAGAGGCCGAATCCGGTATAATTATTTCTAGAAAATATTGTGGCTGTTTAAGTTCGTGAAATAATGATTCAAGTTTTCCTTTCCGGGAGGCATCAGATGAACGACCTGCAGACAATTTTTAATCAGATCAGCCCCCTGCTGCTGGCCTACCAGCCCCCATTGCAGTCCAAACGCAGCGAGCCAGGGTATCTTGACCTGTGGTCCTTCAAAGACCTGGTCATCGAAGGCCGCAAACGCAAGGAAGTATTTTTTGCTGCCACCATCATTCAGAAATCCTATGTGGGGTTTTATTACATGCCGGTCTACGCCGAACCGCAGGTGAAAGCTTTTTTCAAGCCGGAATTGCTGGCCTGCTTAAAAGGAAAATCCTGTTTTCACCTCAAGAAGGTGGATGACATCCTGTTGCAGCAGATCGAGAAAGCCCTGGCGGACGGGTTTCGCTTGTACAAGGAACGCGGCTGGGTTTAGCGATTCCGCAGTTTATTATCAATAGATTGAATGTGTACCTTTTTCAACCTTGACAAGGCTTTGAGCCTTGTCAAGGTGTTGGTTAAATAGCCGGTTGTTGCTGGGTGATGCAGTGCACGTTGCCACCGCCGAGCAGGATCTCGTGCGCGTAAACGCCCACCACCTTGCGTTCGGGCATCAGCTTTTGCAGCTGATCCAG
>CAZNAF010000015.1:22863-39794 GCA_964570925.1 uncultured Anaerolinea sp. | reverse complement strand
GCGCGTAAACGCCCACCACCTTGCGTTCGGGCATCAGCTTTTGCAGCTGATCCAGCGCCTGGTTATCGTGCGGATCGTTGAAGGTTGGCACCACGGCGCCGCCGTTGCACAGGTAGAAGTTGATGTAAGAGGCCGCCAGGCGGTCCCCTTCCTGGCGCGGAAAAGTTCCTTCCACGGCGTCCACGCCTTCGCTCTCTTCTTTCGAGATCAGGATCGGGTTGGGCAAATGCACCTTGTGCACTTCGAGCTTTCGTCCTTTCACATCCGTGGCAGAAAGTAAAATCTCGTAGTTCTCATGTGAGATCTCGTACTGTGGGTCGGATTTGTCGTCCGTCCAGGCCAGCGCGACCACCCCGGGTCGGATGAAGCAGCAGATGTTATCCACGTGGCCGTTGGTTTCGTCGTTGTAGATGCCGCGGTTGAGCCAAATGAAGCGCGAAACGCCCAGATACTCCGCCAATAGGCTTTCGATCTCTTCCTGCGTTTTCTCGGGATTGCGGTTCTCGTTGAGCAGGCATTCGCGGGTGGTCAGCAGGGTGCCTTCGCCGTCCACGTGGATGGAGCCGCCCTCCAGCACGAGGGGAGCCTTGTAGCGGTCCGCGCGCTCCAGGTCGGCCACCTTGCGCGCCACCTGGTCGTCCAGATCCCAGGGGAAGTAAAGCCCACCTGTCAACCCGCCCCAGGAATTGAAGTCCCAGTCCACGGCGCGGATGATTTTTCCGTTGGAGACGAAAGTGGGTCCAACATCGCGCATCCATGAGTCGTTGCTTGACATCTCCACCACCCGGATGTTACCGGGCAGCATCTGGCGGGCGTTGTTAAACTGAGCATGAGAGACGCACATGGTGAGGGGTTCAAAGCTGGCAATCGCTTTGGCAACTTCGACAAAGGCTTTCTGCGCCGGTTTGGCGCCCAGGCGCCAGTTATCAGGCCGTTCAGGCCAGAGCATCCACGTGCCAGCGTGCGCTTCAAACTCACCCGGCATGCGAAACCCGTCTTTTCGGGGTGTGCTATCGATCAAGGTGGTCATCTTCAGGTACCCTCCCGGTTTATTCTTGCGCCAAATCTAATAAAGAAAAATCCAGGCTTATCTGTGAGGCAGGTCTATTTCTTCCACATCTTTTCCACAAAGTCTTCCACCTGGCCTTGATGAAAATCCTGCAACGGACGAGAAGGCCGCTTGAACCGGGGATAGACCAGCCAAACCAGTAAACCCTTTTCGGTGTGCAGGCGGTTCTCGGCCTGGTCAAAGATGACCGAGTGTTCTGAATCCATGACCTCATCGGTGGCTTCCACGCCGCGCGAAGCGGGCAGGCAGTGCATGAACTTGACATGCGCGGGGGCTTTTTTGATCAGGTCCATGTTGACCTGGTATTTGGGCATAAAGGCGGCCTGCCGTTCAGGGATCTCGGCTTCCTGTCCGACCCACCACCACAGGTCGGTGTAGATGAAGTCGGCTTTTGAAACGGCGTCCACGGGGTCTTCGGTGACGCGTACAGTACCGCCCGAGACCTTGCAGTTGGCTTCCGCCCAATCCATCCATTGTTTGGGCGCCTGATATTTTTTAGGAGCGGCGTGAGTGAAATGCATGCCCAGACGCGTGCAAATCAACATGAGGGAGCTCAGCACGTTGGTGGCGTCTCCCACGAAGGTGACGTTGAAATCTTCCAGCTTTTTGCCGGCAGGGGCGTGTTCGATCATGGTGAGTACGTCACAGACCACCTGTGTGGGGTGGTTGTAGTCGGTCAGCCCGTTGATCACCGGCACCGTGGCGTATTTGGCGATCCCTTCGATGGTCTCGTGTTTCAGGGTGCGCGCCATGATCACGTCCACATAGCGGGAGATGACCTGGGCGGTATCCCCCAGGGATTCGCGTACCCCCAGGTGGATCTCGCCAGGTTTGAGATAGAGGGCCTGCCCGCCCAGTTCGCCCATGCCCACTTCAAACGAAATTCGTGTGCGCGTGGAAGGTTCTTCGAACAGCATGGCCAGGGAGGCTCCCTGTAGAAGTTTTGGGGTGGCACCTTGTTTATCGGCTTCCTTGATCAGGCGAATGAGGTGGATCAGGTCTAGCAATTCCTCTTTTGAAAAATCCTGCGTGTCGATAAAGTGTTTCAATTCCATTCCGGTCTCCTTGGTGGTAAGGTTTAAAAAATTCCGGTGAATACCGGAATTAAAACTGCTCATCACTTACTTCCACGCGAAAGTCTTCTTCCCCGGGCATCCACTCATCAATGTTGCGCAGAATGCGAGGCACCAGCGAATATCCTCTGATCTGGACTCCTTCGATCATGGGAAGTTTTTTTCTTAAGAATTGCCGCATTTCGTGGTTGTCCTTGAAACGACATTCAATGGAAAGGTCTTTGGTGCCCTGGCCTAGGGCGAGGTAAGAAACTTCTGGGGCGGTGAGAAATTTATCGATCACCGCGTCTTCCTGGTCCGCGTCCACTTCCAGGAAGATATCCACCGCAATGACATAACCAAAGGACTCAGGGTTCACGATGGCCGTCAGCCTCACCGCGCCTAACTTAATGAGACGGTCGATACGTTTGCGGATGGTGCGCTCGTTGGCGCGTAAAGCGCGCGCGATCTCAGACGCGGAAGTTCGCGCGTCTTGATGAAGGATGCGAATGATCTCAAAATCCGTCTGGTCAAACTGCTTTTTCATCGCTATTCCGATTCGGAACTTTATTGTTCCTATTCGGTAACACTGTAGCATTTTTTTATGAGTATTTCAAGAAGCAGTTTAAAAAAAGGACGGGAATTCGATGGAATTCCCGTCCTTTGGTTGAAATGAAACACGATCTAGGCTGTCTTTTTCTTGAACAGGACGGGAAAGAACGGGATCACCAGCAGCGTGAGAGCGCCGAAGATCACAAAGGTGATGGGGAAACCGGCCTTGCTTGCCAGAGCCCCACCCGCGCCCAGGCCGATCCCCTGGCCGATGTTGGTCACGGACATGAGGATGGCAAACATGGAAGCGGCGATGGCCGGTTGAGTGTATTTCATGGCCAGGGCGAAGTAGATCGATTGCGACATGCCATAGGATAATCCAAAGTAGACCGCCACCACCCAGATCAAAGGTTTCACGCCAACAAAGGCCAGCAGCAGCATGGCGGGAATGACGGTGATCACGGATGCCCACAAGGCGGTCTTGTCACCCAGCCTGTCTTTCAAAAAGCCGCCGATGAAAGCGCCGCCCACGCAGCCCAGCCCCCACACGGTGGTCAATAATCCAGCCGTGCTCAGGTCAATATTGAATCGTTCCGTCAAGGCCGGGTTCATCAATTGATTGGCGCCTACGATCACCAAAAAGATGATCAACCCCACAGCGGCCGCGGCGATGACCTGCAGGTTCTTGAAGGCCTTAAAGGCGGACCAGTTGAAACGGATTCCGGTTCCGCGGCCGGTGTCTTTGATGAAGAAAAGCAGCGGGATGGGCAGCAGGGTCAGAACGGCAAGAAAATAGAAAACAGAAGGCCAGTTGAGATACTGGGCTATGAAACCAGCGGCGGAAGCCGCGGCGATCACGCCCACGGAACGACCACCCACCATGAAGCCCTGTAAAATGCCCTGTTCGTGCTCGGGGGTGATATCCAGCGCCAGGCCGTCTGTACAGGTGTCATAAAAAGCCATACCGAGCTGCAGTAAAAAGGCGATGCCGACAAAGCCCCAGTAATGATCCGCGGGGTTAATTTTAGCCACGATCAAAAGGCAGAGGGTCTGCACGGCCAGTCCCATGAATATATAGGGTTTTCGGTGGCCGAGACCCAAGAAATTGAAGCGGTCGCTGAGCATGCCAAAGAGGATCTTGATCACAAAGGGGATCAAGGCGATGGTGGAAAACACGCCTACTTTAGCCATGTCAAACCCGCTGCCCATCAGGTAGAGGGCGTTGACCGAGGCAAAATATCCGAGGATCGTGCCCTGGGTGAAATAAAGCAGGGCGAACATGGAGAAACGCAGCGTTTTATTCTGAGGGGTCATGGGGGGTCCTGTAAAGTACGAAGATGAAAATCAACCCCCATTATACAGGATGTCTCGTGCGCATGAAAAAGCCTGTTCAGATCAAACAAACCCGGCGGGACGAGACCAGGTTTGTTTGACGCACGTCACATGTTATCAGAAACTTAATTTCAAACACCCGTCGAACCGGGAAACGAACAACCTTCAGTCTCGAGGCGGCCTTCGTGGAAGGCCTGCGCGGAAGCCAGGTCGGCGCGCGCTTTCTTCCAGCGTTTGGCAACGTATTTTATAGAAGCGCCCGACGGTACCAGCGAACTCAAGCCGTGGATGACCTGGTTGAGAAACCCGGGAATCACCAGCGTCCTGCCCTTTAAGGCCGCGTGCAGGGTTTGACGCGCCACCACATCAGGGTTCACGCTGGTGGCCAGTCCCCAAAAACCCTGGGCGAACATCGAGCGCATGCAATCTACCCGAGTGGGCATGCCCGCCGGACAGAGGATCGTGACCGAGCCGAACTCCCGGATCTCTTCATGCAGCGCCCTGGAAAGATCGAGCAGGAAGCGTTTGCTGGCGGCATAGGTGGCCTTGAAAGGCATGGGGTAAAACCCGGCCAGGCTGCCCACGTTGATCAACCTGAACTTCTTTTCGGGGTCACGCAGAGACAGGATGCCGTGCATCATATCCGTCGTAGAAACCACATTAATGGTGAGGATGCGCATGATTTGTTCGCGGGTTTTTTCTAGAAAAATCCCTTCATGGTCCAGGCCTGCCACGTTGACCAGACCCCAAAAACTAATCCCTTCCTTTTTTAATTCCTGAAAGAATTTCTCCCGTTCGGACGCTTCCGCCAGGTCACAGGGGCGATAACACACATCGATCTTATATTTCTCCGCCACGCGAGCGGCAACCGTTGCGCCGCTTTCCACCCTATCTGTCAAATAAAGGTCAAACCCCATGCGGGCGGCCTCCAAAACAAAAGCGCTTCCCAGTCCACCGGTTGCGCCGGTGATCATCAAGTAACTTTTCATTGTCTTCTCCTATCAAGTGTTTCAATCAACTGATTAATATTACGTCGTTTTTGAAATTTTGTCAACACCTAGATTGAATTGCTTGATTGAATCATATTGACAAATCACAAAGTTGAATTAAAATATATATCAATAGAGGAGCTTTTCATGAATTTAAATAACAAGACCGTCGTGGTCACCGGGGCTTCGGCCGGCATCGGCTGGCAATGCGCACTGGATTTTTGTATGGCGGGCGCACGTGTGATCGGTATTGGCAGAAATCCCGCCCGCTGCCAGGATGCGGAACAAAAGATCCGCGCCCAGGTACCTGATGCCGACCTTCATTATCTCATCGCGGACCTGGCCTCGCAAAAACAAATCCATACCTGCGCAGAAAAAATCTCCACTCTGCTTAAAGAAAAAGGCCTAAGCGCCCTGGATGTGCTGGTCAACAACGCCGGGGTTTACATGGGTAAAAAGACCTTCACCGAAGACGGCATTGAGACCACCTTTGCCGTGAATCACCTGGCCCCTTTTTTGCTGACACATTTACTTTTGCCGTTGTTATCGAAATCTTCTGATGGACGCGTGATCACAGTCAGTTCTGATTCACACTATAACACACTGCTCTTCCCCGAGCGGGCAAAAAATCCACCCTTCTATTTCGGCTTGTTCGCATACAAGGCTTCGAAACTTAGCAACATTCTTTTCAGTTACGAATTCAACCATCGATATGGGCAACAGAAGGTACGAGCTTTTGCTGTGGATCCCGGGCTGGTCAACACGGACATCGGGTTAAAAGACACGGGCGGCCTGGCACAATGGGTCTGGAGGCGGCGCCAGAGACTTGGCGTAATGCCCGAGGTGCCCTCTCAAACCATCCTGTACCTGGCAGATGAGCCTGCAGAAAATCTTTCAGACAGTGTGTACTGGCACCTCTGCAAACCAAAAAATCCAGCCCGCAACGCCACGCAGCCGCAACTGGCAAAGAGGCTTTGGGCTGAATCCTGCCGGCTGACCGGTGTTTCACCCGCTTAAGGAGCAACCCATGATCTCAGATTCCACCGAATTAAAAATCATCGAAGCCGCGATCGAATGCGTCGAAGCCTATGGCTTGAAAGGTGCCACCAACCGCAGGATCGCGGAAAGAGCGGGGGTCAACCTGGCGGCCATTAATTACTATTTCCGGAGCAAGGACAACCTGATCGACAAGGTGATGCAAACCACCCTGCACAACGCCTTTGACTGGGAGGATTTCAACAAACTGCCCGGCGAATCCGCCAAAGAACTGTGCATCAATATTTTTCTGGATCTCATGGATGGGGGGTGTAAGTATCCGGGCATGACCAGGGCGCATTTTTACGACCTTCTGACCGAAGGCAATTACGATTCTCTGTCGGTGAAAAAATACAGCGAGTTCCTCGCCAAACTGGTTGAAAATATCCATCAACGTGGAACCGGTCTCAGCAAGGATGAACTCAGGCTGGCACTCGCGCAAATTGCCTCCGCCTGCATGCTGGGGATCATTGCTCCACAGATGCATCACGCGGCTTTGGGCCTTGATCTGTTGGATGAAAAACACCGCCGCCAGTTCGTCTCTGAATTGGTGAACAAATTGCTCTAAACCTTTCTATCGGAATAAAACTACGGGGGATGTATAATAGATTTGTCGCAGAATGAAACCTTATCCGTATTGGAATCATCATGCAATTTGAGTTACACGCCCATCAATTGGTAATGATCGTTGGAGCGGCCATCGCGCTGATCGTATTGATGGCAGGTTGGCCTCGCCGCAGGATCATCGGAGGGGCGTTTTTTATTTGTTTCTGCATGGCGGTCACCTGGTGGCAGATCGCTTCAACGGTAGAAAGTCTCGTGGTAGAGCCACCCATCAAAGTGCTCTGGTCACAGATCAGTTATATCGGGTTCGTGTCAGCTTATCCTTTCCTGCTTTTGTTCATCATCACCTACCTCACACAGAATGAAGTGCCCAAGCGCATGGTGGCCGCCTTGTTCATCATCCCCGTGCTGACCTTGATCGTGGTGTGGATAAAACCCCTGCAACCCTGGGTGTGGTCGGGGTTTTCACAAGGTTCTGTGAAATACAACGTGATGATTTATCACCACGGCCCTTGGTTTTGGATCCACACCGCCTATTTATATCTATTGCTGGTGATCGGTGTCACACTACTCGTCAGGGCTTTCCTTAAGGCAGTGCCGCCATTTCGCCAACAGATCTTCGTGATACTCGTCGGGTTATCGTTCCCAATTATGACTGGCACCGTTTACGTCCTCGGACTTGTGCCCGTCCCGGGCATGGATATTACCCCCACCGGACTGGCGTTTACCGGGGCCTTTTTGGCGTGGGCAGTACTGCGTTATCAACTGTTGGATCTTTTACCAGTCGCGCGCGCTACCTTGATCGAACAATTGCAGGACGGCGTTGTCGTACTGGATAAAGCAAATCGCGTTGCCGATATCAATCATGCTTCAGAAAAATTGTTGGGTTGGACTCCTGCCGAAGTGCTGGGTAAGGAAATCTCGCTCTTGATGCCCTCGCTGCAGGATGATTTTTTAACGACCCCTCATAGCATCAGGCGGGATCTGTTTTTGGAGTACTCGCCCGGGACGATCCTGGAGATCCAAAGCTCAGCGCTGATCGACAGCCGAAAAAATGAGGTAGGCAAACTCCTCGTCATGCGAGACGTCACCGCACGCAACAGGGCAGAATCTGAGTTGCAGAATGCCAACGAAAAATTAAAAATGCAGTTGCAAAAAAACACACAGCTGCAAAAAAAACTGGAGCAGCAAGCCCTGCACGATTCCCTGACCGGCTTATTCAACCGCCACATCGATGAAATCATCATCAAGGAGTTTTCAAAAGCGCAGCGTGAAAACAAACCCGTGAGCCTGGCCATGCTTGACATAGATTTTTTCAAAAAGATCAACGACCAATACGGACACCAGGATGGCGACCGACTTCTGCAAGCCCTGAGCGATTACATAACCAGGAACATACGCCAGGAGGATTACGCCGCCCGGTATGGGGGAGATGAGGTCATGTTGGTGTTTCCGGGCATGAAAAAAGAAGATGCGATCAAAAAAGCTGAGGATATCAGGGTCGATTTTTCCAATATCAGGATCTCCTCAAAAAAAGAGGGTCCAACCGCCACGATCAGCGTGGGGGTCGCTTCTTATCCGCAAGACGGAGACAACTTCGAAGAGGTCCTGCGTGCGGCCGATTGGTCGCTCTACCTGGCCAAAGAAGAAGGCCGTAACCGGGTTCGCTTTATGACTTCATCGGAAAAAATCGGTCAGTCTGTACCTCCAAACTGAACACAACGCATGGAGACGGAGCCCAGTGTGACCTTCTCACAATAAAACTTGACCGCTTCACCTGGTTGGCTGGCTCCCAGGATATATAAGAGGGGAAGATAATGTTCGGCGCTGTTGATGGACATCTTTGCTGCCGGTCCGTTTTTTTCAAAATTTATCAGTTTCTCCGTGTTCCTTTCGAGTATCCAACGGCGAAGGCAGGCGTCATAATCCAAAGCCCAATCGAAAGCGACCTCTTGAAACACGGCCATGCTGAGGTTATGAACCATGTTGCCGCTGCCGAGCAGGAGCACCCCTTCCTGGCGCAAGGTGCCCAATAACTTCCCCAAAGCAAAATGGCCTGATGGGGTCAGGGTTCGCGCCAGACTCAGCTGCACCACGGCGATATCCGCCCCGGGAAACATGGGGTGCAAGACAGACCAGGTGCCATGATCCAGCCCCCAGCGGGTATCCACGTATACGTTTTCAATAGATTTTAGTACCTGTCCGACCAGCCAATCGGACCCTGGCGCAGGGTATTGAATTTGAAAAAGGGCTTGCGGGAATCCCCAGAAGTCGTGAATGGTCTCCGGTTTTTTTGCCCCCGTTAATGAAACCTGCTTTGTTTGCCAATGTGCCGAAATGGAAAGGATTGCCCTGGGTTTTGGGATCTCACGTCCGATCTTTTGCCAGGTGAGATGATATTCGTTTTTTTCCAATGCGTTGATGGGGCTGCCATGTCCAATAAAGATCGCCGGCATCAATTTATTCATTTTTTCTCACTTCTTACCCCTAAAGTCCATTTTAACGATGATACACAAACCCAAAGGGCAAATCAATACCGTTCAGAGCGTGTTTCATACAACCTTTTTGGCTGTTATTTGCGTGCTTAATCCTGTGGCGATTTGCGTTTGACTTTAAGGACGACGATCTTCGTGGGATGATTAAAGGGTGCCGGGTCGCAAGGCGGTTTGGTAAGGACGGTGTCGGGATAACCGGTGATGTCATCGGGAACAGGGATGATCTCCTCAACACTTAGGTATCCGTCCCGGGCAAGTTCCTGCAACGCGGCCAGGTACGCCTTGCCCTCCAGAAACAAGCTGTTGTTCACGGCAACGATTCTGCCGCCGTCCTTGACCAACGGGCGCACTTTGTTGATCAGTCGATGGCTTTCTCCGGCCTGATCGACCCGGCCTTTTTCGGTTACAGAAAAATAGGGCGGGTCCAGAAACACCAGGTCGAACAAGCGACCGCTGCGTTTTAAGTGCGCCACCCCCACAAAAAAATCTTCCGCTAACAATTTGCTCCTGGTTGGGAGGATGCCATTCAGAGAGGCTGACTTGTGTGACATTTCCAAAAACCTGCGGTTGAGGTCCATTTGCAGCACCTGACGAGCGCCTCCGGCCAGAGCTGCCACCCCGAGGCTGCCCGTGTAGGCAAAGGTGTTCAGCACTTGCAGGCCGGATGATTTTTCGCGGATCCACTTGCGCAGGTTACGGGTATCGAGGTAAAAGCCAGCGTCCTGGTTGATGCGCAAGTCCAGAGCGTACCGAACCTCGTGTTCCTCGATCCATTGCGCTGGCTGGCTGCCGGAATGAAGGATGCCCCTTTTAAATTCCGGCAGCGCGTGATGGTGATGTTTTACAATGACACAGGTGATCCAGGGGATTCTATTTTTGATCTCTTCAACTGCCTGGTCGATCAATTTTCCAGCTGGTTGCGGGTCCTTACCAAAATATGTCAACACCAGGGTTTCGGCGTAGATGTCCGCAAGGAGCTGCGGAAATCCTTCGTAAAAACCATTAAAGATGCGAAAAGCCGATGTATGGTCTTGCGTTACCAGCGCCTGGCGTTGGTCTGCCGCACGAGCCAACAAGGAGGTTATCGATCTTTCTTCTGTCGATGTCATTTTTTCATTGTAACGCAAGACAAAAAAAGAAACCGGTCGTTGACCGGTTTCTTGTACAAGCGTTCGCTTACTGGCGCGCGTTGATTAGATCCACCGCGGTGTCTTTGAAATTTTTGATCAAGAGGATATGCAAAACGAACAGGGCCAGTCCCGCCAGGAAATTCAAGTACGGTACAAGGCAGAGCAGGGTCAACACGCATACCGCCGTTGCCAGCCCTTCATCCTGTCTATTCACGGGCAGCGCGTGACGCTGGATGTAGGCATTGCTGTCACGCACAAACCCGGTATAGGCTTCAAATATCCAGTAGAGATTGAAAAAGGGAATAAAAAGAAAACCAACTGCTTTCCCCGGGGTTGTACGGGCATAGCCGTCCTGGATCTGCTGCCAGCTGCGATAAAGGATGATATAGAACAGAACCATAGACGCGATGGCGCTCAAACCGAAGGTAAAGATGGATCCAGCCAGACAGATCCAATACCACAGGAACAGATCGTTCAACTCCTTGATCTGCATCTCGGCTGTTTTATATTGGTAGGGTGCCGCCTGCGAATTTACAGCGGATGGGACGATCTGCTGCGGGAACAGGAACGCCAGGGAGGTGCGTATGGCCGGCTGCCAATCGGACATGCCCTGCGTCCACACCAGGGTGGAAGGCAAGACCTTGTTTTCAGCTGCCAGGGCTTTGATCTCTTCGTTACCAACCGGGCCGATCGATTGATTTTGAAAATGGTAATACCACATATTTCTACGCTTTCCTGTCTTGTTTCGAAGACAACTTGGATTTTCAATAATAGTATACGTAGAAATCAGGATTTGTATGCAAAAACCCGCCCTTGCGAGGACGGGTTTTAATTTTGGAATTAATTGAAGACTACTTTTGCGCCTGGAGCACGGCGATGGCGGAGTTTTTGATCTTGTTGGTGTAGATGATCCATAAAACCAAAAATGCCACCAGGGATACACCGAAGGTGATGCCGCTGCCGTAAACACAGATGATCATCCAGGTGGGTAGATCGAGGTTGATCTTTTCAGCAGCGATCCCGTCGCGGTCAAATTTTTCATTGAACTCACGCGCCAGTCCGCGGAAGGCGGGGAAGTACCAATAGAAATTCCAGCCGGGGATGAAGCAGCGGGAAACCATGTCATCCGCTGAGCCGCGCACACCGTCGTGCTGCACCAGCTGCCAGCATTTGTAGACGATGATGACGAACAAAATTGCCGCGGCGATCAGACCGATGCCGCCCAAAAGGATACCGATGAGGCTGATCCAGAACCAGGTGAACAGGTTCCTGATCTGAACGACCTTGGGGTTTTCCGTGACCAGCATGGGCGGAACCGCACCAACAGCCGGAGGAGGAACGGAGCCCATCAGTGAAGCCAGGGCGGTTTTACCGATCGGCTGCCAGGTATCCATGCCGGTGGTCCAGACCATGGTGGCGTGGGTGATGGTCCCTGCAGCGACGAGTTTTTTGATCTCTTTTTCTTCCACAGGGCCGACTTGTTGATTATTGACTGAGTAATACCACATAAGAGCCTCCTTGGGGTTTCCCCCTGAAAATGGTTAAGTACTTGCTTTGTATTATACAGAGTTTTACCGGCTGGTTGCAAGACGTTCCCAAGATATTAATAATTGGTTGATGGCTTAAACCGGTCAGTAAAAAAACCTGACTTTGAAGAACCTCCCGGGCGGCCGTACCCAGCGCTGGCGTTTTTTCGTGGCAATAAAAATTTACTGGACGAGTTCGAATTTGCTGGCAGGGGCGCCGCAGATCGGACATTTCTCCGGAGCAACGCGCGCGTGGGTGTATCCACAAACCGGACAGATGTAGTAATCATAAACCTCGCCCGATTGGCCAAGCGTCTCGAGCGCC
This sequence comes from uncultured Anaerolinea sp., assembly GCA_964570925.1. Lineage (GTDB taxonomy): Bacteria > Chloroflexota > Anaerolineae > Anaerolineales > Anaerolineaceae > UBA6107. The sequence continues at coordinate 27,725 of CAZNAF010000015.1, read as the reverse complement.
TGGCGGTAGAGAGCCTCGTGTACCTTTTCAGCTTCGTTTGCCCAGTTGAAACTGCGCAGCGCCCTGGTGTCGCCTTCGGCCTCGGCGTCTTTAATGAAATCGGGGTACATCACACTGTTCTCATAATGTTCGCCTTCGATGGCAGACTTCAGGTTTTCTTCGGTGGTCTTCACTTCGCCCGCGGTGCGGAAGTGGGTCAGCGCGTGCACCGTCTCAGCCGCGGCCGCTGCGCGGAATAACTTTGCCACCTGAGTGTAACCCTCGTCATCCGCCTTCTTGGCGAAGGCCAGGTATTTGCGGTTGGCCTGGCTCTCGCCGGCGAAGGCCGCCATCAGATCGTCATAGGTCTTGGTCATGATAATCACTCCTCTATTTTTTTTCACTCAATAAGATAAGTTAATTATAAATTGAAAAACGCCTTGTGTTTCATTGACTATGCTTCCCAATTCGGTTGATATATTGAGACCCTTGACAGGACAACATACAATGATACAATCATACAAAGATACAATTTATTGCCCATTGCATCAGGAGGAACGAATGTGAAATCATTCAACTTTACCCTGGACTTCCGATCGGGTGTGCCCAGTTACGTGCAGATCGTCGATCAGGTGCAGGCCCTGCTCGCCAGCGGAGAACTGAAACCCGGCGACCAGCTGCCCACCGTGCGACAACTCGCTTCTGAACTGCGCGTCAACTTTAATACCATCGCACGCGCCTACCGCATGCTGGATGACGCCGGCCTGATCTCCACCCAGCAAGGCCGGGGCACCTACCTACTGGACACCCCCTCCGAGGAGGCCGCGCGCAAGATCAAACAGGAAACACTTGAATCGCAGGCCAAAAGGTTTTTACGCTCACTGCAAAAACAGGGCTACGACCTGGAAGAGAGCCGCCAAACCTTGCATACTTTTTTTCAAGCCTGGCAGGAAGGCACGCTTGAAAAAGACCAAGAAAACGAAAACTAGAAAATGAGGAAAAATGAACCCAAAAACCCGTAATCTTGAAAATCAAACCTACTCGAATTTAACCGCTGACGGCGCGGAAAACCTGTCTCCCTTCCGCGCAGGGGCCAAGGCTAAACAAGCCAGCATGGCCGATCAGCACATCAATCCCATCTCAATGACCCTGCTGATCCTCTTCATCCTGATCGCCACCGGCGGCGCGGTGTGGATGGACAGCCTGGGCATCCGTGACGGCTTGATCTTTGCCTTTTTTGTGCCGGTGCTGGTGATCGGCTTTTATCTCTTCTTTGCCATTCAGATCGCACGCCAATGGGAAAAAGCCGTCGTACTGCGCATGGGAAAGATGCGCGGCCTGCGCGGACCCGGCCTGTTTTGGATCGTCCCCATCCTTGATTCCATCACCACCTGGATCGACCAACGAGTGATGGTAACCCCCTTCTCGGCCGAGAAAACCCTCACCCGCGATACCGTACCGGTGAATGTGGATGCCGTACTATTCTGGCTGGTGTGGGATGCCGAGAAAGCCGCCCTGGAAGTGGAAAACTACCGGGCTGCCATCGCCTGGGCTTCACAAACCGCCCTGCGCGAGGTGATCGGTCAGATGACCCTGGCAGACATCCTGGTGGGTCGGGCGAAGATGGACGCTGACCTGCAGCGCATCATCGATGAACGCACCACCCCCTGGGGCATCACCGTACAATCTGTCGAGATCCGCGACGTGGTCATCCCCACCGACCTTGAAGACGCCATGTCACGTCAGGCCCAGGCAGAGCGCGAACGCCAGGCGCGCGTCATCCTCGGAGAATCTGAAATGCAGATCGCGGCCAGTTTTGAAACGGCCTCCCAGGCCTACATCAACAATCCCACCGCGCTGCACCTGCGCGCAATGAACATGCTCTTTGAAGGGCTGAAGGAAAAAGGCGCCCTGGTGATCGTTCCCTCCAGCGCCGTGGACACAATGAACCTGGGCGGCATCTCGGGCATCACCTCCATGGCTCAACAACAGATGGAGAAACAGGAACCCCGCTGATCGTTGCGATCAAAGGGAACTTAATGAGAAAGCTATAAAATGGAAAACTCACCAACCATCGCAATAAAAGACCTTTGGTTCTATTTCGGAGAAAGGGCAGCATTACAGGGCGTCAGCCTGAGCGTCAACCCGGGAGAGATCTTTGCCCTGCTAGGCCCCAACGGGGCGGGGAAGACCACTACCATCCGCCTGCTGAACGGGCTTTATCTCGCCGCACAGGGACAGATCAACGTCTTGGGAAAGGATCCCCGCCTTGAGGGATCAGCTGTCCGGCAGCAAACAGGGGTCCTAACCGAGAGCAACGCGCTCTACGACCGCCTGACCGCCCGGCAAAACCTGGTTTTTTTTGGCAGTATCTATTTGCTGGATGCACAGGAACTGGAACAGCGAACCGACGAAATGCTCGCTTTCTTTGACCTGCGTTCGCGCGCGGACGAGAAAGTGGGCACCTTCAGCAAAGGGATGAAACAAAGGCTGGCCCTGGCGCGTGCAATGCTGACGAAGCCTAAAGTCTTGTTCTTAGACGAACCAACCTCCAGCCTCGATCCTGAATCCACCCAGCAGGTACACGAACTGATCCAATCCATTCGCGATCAGGACGGGCACACGGTTTTCTTGTGCACCCACCGACTGGAAGAAGCAGAGCGGTTGGCAGACCGCGTGGCGGTGATGAACTCGGGGCAGGTGCTGGCCACCGGCAGCCTGGAAGAACTCAGCCGCAGCAATCAGCCCGGCCTGCGCGTGGAAATCGAATTCTTGAATGAACCCGTAACAACGATCGATCTCACGAACCTGAGGGGAGTAATATCAAACTCGGTGACTGGAAAAGCTCTGGCACTTCATGTACAGGAAGAGTCTGTAATTCCGTTTGTCGTTGAGGAATTGGTCAGGCAGAAAGCCGCGGTGTTAAGCGTCAGGCCGGTCAAGACCAGCCTGGAAGAGGTTTATTTTCAACTGCAGGAAAGCGCAAGAAGAGGAACAAAATGAACCAAAAAATAGTTTTTACCATCGCCAAAAAAGACATCCGCGAGGCCAGTCAAAACAAAGCTGTGTGGCTGCCGATCATGATCGTGCCGATCATCTTCATCCTCCTTCTGCCCCTCGGAATCCTTCTGGCTGCGCACAACGCGGACGCGCTGGCCAGCATGATAACGGATCCGGACCTGATCAAAATGATGGAAAAAATGCCCTCCTTTCTTTCCGAGGTCACGGCAGGGTTAAATGAGTCTCAATCCATCATCGTTTTAATGCTGGGATATTTTTACGCGCCTTTCTTTCTTATCCTGCCGATCATGTATTCCACGGTCATCGCGGCCGAGTCCTTTGCCGGCGAACGGGAAAGAAAAACCATTGAGGCGCTGCTTTACACTCCCGCGACGGATGCGGAATTGTTCCTGGGTAAGGTCCTGGCCGGCTTCATCCCTGCGGTCGCCATCACCTGGGCCAGCTTTGCCGGCTATTGTGTTGTATTGAACGCCGGGGCCTACGCGATCATGGAAAGGGTTTGGTTCCCGCTGACCACCTGGTACCCGTTGATCTTCTGGGTCTCGCCGGCGCTTTCGCTGCTGGGCATCGCTGCCACCGTGTTGATCTCTTCCAAAACACAGACCTTCATGGGCGCCTACCAAACCAGCGCTTCTTTGGTTGTGCTTGTGCTGGCCCTCGTGATAGGCCAGGCTACGGGCATCTTATACCTGAGCGTGACCACCGGCCTGCTGGTCGGCATGTTTTTTTGGCTCGTGGATATTATCCTCGTATGGCTGGCAATACGGTCCTTTAACCGGGAAAAATTACTGGCGTCAGAAAAATAAATATGTTTCACGTGAAACACTTTTTATTCAGGGGGTTTTTGTTTCACGTGAAACAATTCTTTATTAATTCGGCACTTCCTGTTTTGGAAAAAAGAGCATATACTCAGACGGTATATAGTGCTTCTGCCAGAACAGGGGCCTTGATCTCTGCGAATAAAAAGGATATGACATGGAGTTTAGTGTTGGTTTGTTCTTAACGTATGCTCTATCGATCTTATTGATGATCGGTCTGCCCGTCTTTTTGGCATTCCTGATGGTGCGCCGATTTGGCGTGTCATGGTGGGTGATCTTAACCGGCGCGCTTACTTTTATTGTGTCGCAGGTCGTTCACCTGCCTGTTCTTCAACAGGTCAGCCTTTTGTTCAACAACGGCACTTTGCCGGTGCCTTCCACGCAGTGGGTGCCCCTCTTTAATGCCGTGATCCTGGGTTTTTTGGCCGCCTTGTTCGAGGAGAGTTTTCGATATTTGGGCTTTTGGCTGCTGCGAAAAAAGGCGCGCAAAATTGAATCCGCGGTGGGGCTTGGCGTAGGGCATGGAGGCATGGAAGCCATCGGGTTCGCTGTGTGGCCTTATTTCCCTCTTTACAGTGGTGTTTTGATCAGTTTCCTGTACGTCCTTTTTTTCAACGCCGGCAATCAGCTTGCCAAGGGTGTTTCCATTGACCAGGTTCAATACATCCTGGCTCAGATTTCACAGTTTTGGAGCAATCCCTGGCATCTGGGGCTGCTGCCGGGTGTCGAGCGGTTAATCGCGATCTCAACCCATGTGCTCCTTTCTGTGCTGGTCTGGAAGGCCGTCAGAAAACGCAATTTTTTGTGGTTCGTACTCGCCTTTCTCTATCACATGCTGGTGGACGGCGTTATGGTTTATCTTCAGCACAGCGGCTGGAAAGCCTGGCCGATCGAAGGGATCCTGGCCGTGTTCATGGCAGCCAACCTTTACCTGATCTATTTCTTCTGGAAGGAAGAATCTGATACAGATGAAGATGAAGAGGAAGAGGAAGGGATTGGCGAAGACGAAGAAGATGACGACGACGATGACGATGATTACGACGA
>CAZNAF010000015.1:1485-22763 GCA_964570925.1 uncultured Anaerolinea sp. | reverse complement strand
ACGACGAGGATGATGAAGACGAGGATGAAGAAGGGGAGATGATCGCGCAGGGTAAAGAAGTTGAGGACGAGCAACCCGGTGAAACCGGTGAATCTGCCAATAAATGAGACCCTTAAAAAAGCATATTTCGATGAAAAAAAAGACCGTTCGCGGTCTTTTTTTTATCTCAGAAAAGCCAGCACTTTATTGACATCGTCGTTCATGAATATAGACAGGGTTTTCCCGCAGGCGTAGTCTCCGATAGCAAGCAACTGCAGGCATTGCTCGTATTGTTCATCCGCAGCAATCCATTCCTGCAAGTGATTCGGCATTTGGTCGAAGAACTCTTCATTAAAAATCGTCGTCGGATCGTCCAACTGCAGCGCCAGGGGGAATATTTGCGCTTCCAACAGATCTTGAAAGAAATGGGTCCCCAGAGAAGGTTCGGGGGGCAGGCCGTAATTTTCACCGGCTAGTTCCACTAGCGCCTTGGAATAATAAATGTCTCCGTAAGCGATGGGTACCCCCAGGTCGGCATTGGAACTTCCCCAGCGCCCGGGGCCCACACAGATAAAGCGTTCGTTCTTCAACGCCTCGTTAAGTTTTCCGATGTGTCTGGCGAGTTCGACCCGCTCTGTATTGGTTTTCAAAGCGAAATAATTTTTCGCTTTAACGTACACCACGTAATTGATCCTGTCAATTTTACCGCGCGGGACCATGAAATCGGAGGAAAAGATGATCTCGTTTGGTTCGAGGTTGGTGGGGATCTTTTCTGCTTCCATGTCGTCGAGGTGGCTTTGCGGGCGGCATTGCAGCATGGCGATGCCTAATTTTGGTTGCAGCCCAACATCGGGTTTCAGGCTTACGGCAAATTCCACGTCCACCGGCGCGTGGTAAGCCAGTTCCAGGGTACGCAAAATGGCCTTCATACGGTTGGTAAACGGGGTGCGCTGCAGCAGCACGTCAAAGGTCAGTACCAGGTCTTTGGTGTCTTTGATCAACAGGCTGCGGATGGTTTCAAAATAGCCGCCTTCGTCCGTTTGGGCGATGTAGCGTAAAGGCGGATAATCGGCGTCCAGGACTTCCTTAACGGGCATGGTGGTGAGGATATTTTGTTTGAGGTCGATCAGATCCACGTATTGCTGCGAATAGCGTCTGATGTTTTGCGGATCGTTACTGGGTCTTAACAACGGATGACTCAACGCCACCAAGCGTGGATAGTCGTTCCCCACCCGGTCCACGGCGCGAGTACCCAACCCCCATACCAGGCGTACGAAGCCGTCATCTGCTCTAATTTGCGGTGCCCAGCGATACAGGTTTCTGCTGAAGGCGACGCCTGCCGCGTGTGGCATCAGATAATCTCCATAGCGTTCCCCTTCAACGATCTGGATCAATAAGGCCATGCGTTCGTCGTAATCCTGCAATCCTTTGCTGCGTCTGTAAACCAGCGCGTTGGGGTTGAACACTGACGCGTAGATCTGGGTGATGGCACTGGTCAGGGCTTTCAGATTTTCATCCAGATCGCCCTGGTTGGCGCAGAAAATACTTTCGTATTTACCTGCGAAAGCCGTACCAAAACTGTCTTCCAGCAGGCTGGAGGAGCGCACGATCAGGGGTTGTTTGCCGATCTTGATGAGCATGGTATGAAGCTGGTCAAGAAAGTAAGGGGGAAAGTCTCCCTGGTGGAACTCCCTGACGATGCGGTCAAAATCCGCGCGCATTTCTTCTTCGGTCTTATATTTTTGGTCGTTCCAGCCGGTCAGGTTATTGACGGCCATAAAGGAATAAAATTCGTCGGCGCCCACATAATAAGATTCGGGGACGTAAATATTCGCGCTTTCGCCAAGGTCGGGGGAATTTTTCAAGATGTGTTCGGCCAGGAGCATGCCGGCAGCTTTTCCTCCGATACGGCCCGCGCCGATCTTGCGGCGCCGAATTTCTGCCAGATCGTTGATCGAAAGCCAGTCTTTGGCGATGTTGATGTAACGCAGATGATCGCTGATCATGGAACGAATCAACACGACCTTGGATTCCTCCAGGCGCGGGATCATGTGCGCGCGGTTGTCTGCGTCCATACGCTCGATGGTCATGGCCTGGTCAAAGACCAGGTCCAGCGGGGCAAGTTCGGGATTGATGGCCAGGTGCTGTTCGGTGGGAGTGATGCCTTTTTCCAGCAGCACTTCGCTGATCATCGTCTCGACGAGTTCGAAGGGAAGATGGCGGCTGAACAGCAGGTCGGTGAGCTGGTCGCGCAGGACGGATTTGCGCGTTTCCCAGATCTCAGAGGGTTCCTGATAATAAGGATTATCGATGCCCTCCATTTTTTGTGTTTGGATGGCTTCACTGCGAACCTGTGCTTCAAATTCTTTTTGGTCGATGACGCCCCTGGTGAACAGTTCCTTGCGCATGCGCGCCCTGATCTTCGGACCGAGGATGGGGTACTGTCCGAGGGCGATGGTAAGGCTGAGCAGTCGTTCAGAAGAATTCGGCAGAAAATCCATGTTAATTTTTTCTAGAAATAATTAAGTGTGCGAATATAAAACTCCCTCTCTTGCGAGAGGGGAGCGGCCGGGTTTCTGTGGGCATCAACCAAGATGCATGGGCATGATCACATGGGTGAATGATTCTTCACCAAGCGGTTTGATTACCCCGGGGGTATTGTTGGCGTTCGTTTCCAGAGAAACGGAGGGCGTTTTGATCACGTCCAGTACCTCGCGCAGGAAGCGCACGTTAAAGGCGATCAGGAGGGGGCCGCCTTCAATATGCCCTTCCATCTGGATGTCGCTTTTGCCGGTTTCCTCCGTCAGGGCGCTGATCTCGACCCTTCCTTCGTTGTTGCCTTCCGGGATGATGTTCAGTTTGATCACGTTGTTGCCTTCGCGCGCGATGATCTCGGCTTGCTTGCAGGCTTTGAGGAAAGCCGGGGTGGAAAGGGTGGTGCGGGTTTTGAAGTTCAGCGGGATAATGGCGCGAAAATCAGGGAAATTTCCGTCGATGAGTTGTGAAACCAGTTCGGCGTCATTGAGATGGAAGATCACCTGTCCGCGGCCTTGTGGCACTACCATGGTAACGGTCTTGTCGCCATCCGAGGCGATGCGGGCCAGTTCGCTCATCGCCCGCGCGGGGATGATGATGGAAAAATTTTTGTTGATGGGGTTGGCCAGCAAGTCCTTGCGCACCGAGATGCGAAAGCCGTCTGTTGCGGCCAGGGTGATCTCGTTCTCTTGGACTTCCATTTTTACACCCTGTAAAACTGGGCGGGCTTCATCAGCAGAAGCGGCAAATGCCACCTGTTGGATCATCTCTTTAAAATCACCGAGGTTGAGGTCAACACCTTCACTCAGGTCGGGCACAGGAACGGGAGGGAAGTCCTGCGCGTCGATGCCTTTAATGTCATGCACGGAACTGTTGCATACCAGGGTGATGGTCTGGGTGCGGGCGTCAAGGGTCATTTGCACGTTTTCGGGCGGGAAAGTTGCCACCAGGTCCACCAAGGTGCGCGCCGGCACGGTGATGGAGCCTTCCTCCTGGATCTGGGCAGGGATCCAGCAGGTGATGCCCATTTCGAGGTTGGTGGCCGACAACCGCAAGCGACCTTCATCTGTTGCGACCAGCACGTTTGCCAAAACCGGCAGCGTGCTGCGCGGAGATACAGCCCGGCTTACCATACCGAGCCCGTGAGCCAGATGTTGTTGAGTGACTATGGCTTTCATGGGCGCCCTCGCGTTTTGAAATTGGTTTTAATAGTATAAATGAGTATACAACGAGACGGTTAAAAAAACCAGTCAGACAGAGGCGAGATGGAGAAGAACCTGAAAATCCAAATTTTTCCGCTGACAAACCAACGCTGGGCTGATTTCGAGACGGTCATGGGTAAAAGTGGCTGCGGGGGGTGCTGGTGCGCCTGGTGGAGGCTGACCCACAAGGATTTCTACGCCATCAATAAAGAAGAACGGAAAAGCTACATGCGAACGATCGTTCAGGAGGGTGTTGAACCCGGATTGATTGCCTACGTGGATGAGGTGCCTGCGGGGTGGGCAACGGTGGCCCCGCGCGAAGATTATGTGCGCCTGAAAACGTCGCGCATCCTCGCCCCGGTGGATGATGAACAAGTCTGGTGTCTTCCCTGTTTCTTCATCAGAAGCAAATTCAGGCACATGGGCTTGATGAGCAAGTTGATCGACGCCTCGCTGGAATATGCCCGCGCGCACGGGGCCAGGATACTGGAAGCCTATCCGAACGACCCCGAAAAAGAAGCCAACCCTTTAAGCATTTACACCGGCGTGGCTTCCACTTTCCTGGCTGCCGGATTCGAAGAAGTAGCCAGGCGCAAACCCAACCGCCCGGTGATGCGAAAAAATATATAAGTCGTCTTATGGTTTAATTTTAAGACATCAAGAATGCATAAAAACAAGGTTAGGATTTTTTAATGATCCATTGATTCTATCTTTGGTCACATGGTGAAATCCTGCGAACCCTTTATAATCTTGCCACCTTCTCATAATCGGCGGTAATATGGCTAAAAACAAGATCGCGATCATCACCGACAGTACCTGCGACATCCCCCTGGATTTACGCGAACAATACGACATCGCCGTGATCCCGTTAACCATTAACTGGGATGGCAAATCCTACCTGGACGGGGTGGACCTCTCACCGGAGGAATTTTACGCCCAACTCGGTGAAAACCCCGTACGCCCCACTACCTCGCAACCAGCCCCTGCTGCTTTTCTGGATGCCTACGAGAGCGCCAAACGCAACGGAGCCGGGGAGATCGTGGTGGTCACCATCAGCAGCGCCATGAGCGGCACCCTTGAATCCGCACGGACGGCTTCGGCAGGTTTTGACCTCCCCGTACACCTTGTGGACGCCAGGGGAAACTCGATGGGGCTGGGTTGGCAGGTGTTGGCCGCCGCCAGAACGCGTGACGCCGGAGGGAGCGTGCCCGCCATTTTGGATACCATCGAAAAGGTGCGCACCCACGTGCATTTCCACGTGGTGCTGGATACACTGGATTTTCTTTTCAAAGGCGGACGCATCGCCGGCGCGGCCAAATTATTGAACAATGTGCTCAAGATCAAACCTCAAATCCACGTTAATCACAACACAGGTTCCGTGGAACCCAGCCATGTGTCACGCACACGCGCCAAAGCCATAGATGCTTTATATACCAGTTTCTTTTCCAAAGTGGATGTCAGCAAACCCTTGCACATCGCCGTCTTGCATAACGCCGCCTTTGAAGAGGCGCAGGTGCTGGCGCAACGCATCCGCGAGGAGTTACATCCGGCGGAACTGTTCATCAATTTTGCCTCTCCGGTGCTGGGCGTGCACACCGGTCCGCGCGCCATCGGCATCAGCGGGTATGATGAGGTGTAGGCGTAACGCGGATCCCATTAAGTATTAAACAAACAATAAACCAAAAACATACACCCCTTGAAAAAGCTCAAGGGGTGCGCATGTTATAATGAAGGTGCCGAAGGTGGGAATTGAACCCACACTCCCGAGGGAACACGATTTTGAGTCGTGCGCGTCTGCCAATTCCGCCACTCCGGCAATGCAAAACAGAGTATATCTGACTATTTTACACGGGTCAAGGGACTTTTTATGAAACTAGGAATCATCGGTTTGCCACAGAGCGGAAAGACCACCCTGTTCAACGCGCTCACCCGCGCCACGCAGCCCACCGGCGTGAGCGGAAAAATGGAAATCCATACCGCCGTGGTGGACGTGCCCGACGCGCGCGTAGACAAGCTCTCGGACATGTTCAACCCCAAGAAAACCATCTACACCAAGGTGACCTACGTGGATATTGCCGGATTGGACGGCAGCGCCAACAAGGGAGGCATCTCGGGTGCTTTGCTCAACCAGCTCACCCAACTGGACGGTTTTATCGAGGTGGTGCGAATTTTTGAGGACGAGAACGTCTTACACATCAACGAGACCATCGATCCCTTGCGAGACATCCAAAACATGGACAGTGAGTTTTTGCTCAACGACCTGATCGCGGTGGAACGCAAGCTGGAACGGCTGCAGGAAGAAAAGAAAAAAGGAGCGGGCAGAGACAAATCACTGGTCGAGCGTGAACTGGCCTTGTTTGAAAAATTTCATGAAGTGTTGGGTAAAGATATTCCGCTGCGCGACATTGAGATCAGCGCGGAAGAAGACAAGCTGCTTTCGGGTTTTGGTTTTCTCAGCCGCAAACCCTTGTTGCTTGTGCTGAACACCTCTGAAGGACAAAACGCCCCTGAGATCGCCTATGAACACAAGCACAGCAAACTGGTCTCACTGCAGGGAAAACTGGAAATGGATATCGCCCAGCTTTCACCCGATGAAGCCCAGCTCTTTCTGGCCGAATACGGCATCGAAGAACCCAGCCTGAACCGCATGATCAAACTTTCCTACGACCTGCTGGGGCTGCAATCCTTCTTTACCGTCGGGCCGGACGAATGCCGCGCCTGGACGGTTCGCCGGGGAGCCACTGCGCCCGAAGCCGCCGGAGAAATTCACACTGATCTGCAAAAAGGCTTCATCCGGGCCGAGGTGATCTCATATGATGACCTGATGGCGTTGGGTGGCATGAACGAAGCCAAAGCCAAGGGCAGGCTGCGACTCGAAGGCAAGGAATACATCGTGCAGGATGGAGATATTTTGAACATCCGTTTTAATATCTAGAATCAACTCCCGGCTCCTTGTCGGGAGTCCGTTTATATATAAAGGAGGTTTCACATGGCGGGACTATTTGACCCTTTCACTATTAAAAGTATCACCCTGCGTAACCGCATAGGCATGTCTCCCATGTGTCAATACAGTTACTCAGACGGGTACTCCAACGACTGGCAGCTTATGCATTTGGGCGCCAGGGCGGTTGGCGGGGCGGGGCTGGTCATTGCTGAAGCCACTGCCGTTGAAGCCGCAGGGCGCATCACTCCTTATGATGTCGGCATCTGGGATAACGATCACATTGAACCACTCAAGCGCGTGACCAGCATCATTAAATCTCAGGGAGCGGTGGCCGGCATCCAGATCGCGCATGCCGGAAGGAAAGCGTGCGTCGGCAGACCCTGGAAGGATGAAATGGGAAAACCGATCACCAAAAAGGATTCACGCTGGTGGCATGTGGCGGCTCCCAGCGCGATCGCGTTTTCAGAGAATCATCAAGTGCCACATGAAATGACCGTCGGGGATATCCATGCGATACAAAAATCCTTTGCCAGTGCGGCCAAACGTTCTTTGGAAGCCGGTTTTCAATGGCTTGAACTTCACGCCGCCCACGGATACCTTCTGCATGAATTTTACAGTCCCCTCAGCAATCATAGGACGGATGAGTATGGCGGAAGTTATGAAAACCGCATCCGTTTTCTGGTAGAGACCGTGGACCAAATAAAAAGGGTCTGGCCGGAGGAACTGCCTTTGACAGTGAGAATTTCAGGAACGGACTGGCTGGACAACGGCTGGACCATTGATGACTCGGTGGAACTGGCGAAGATCTTAAAAAATCACGGGGTTGACCTGATCGATTGTTCATCAGGCGGGAACGTGTTCGATCTTACTTTACCGTTTGGCCCTGGGTACCAGGTGCCAATTTCAGAGGCGGTGCGCAAAGGTGCCGGCATCCCTACCGCGACCGTGGGCTTGATCACTTCTCCGCATCACGCAGACGCGATCGTCCGGAATGATCGTGCGGACATCGTCCTTTTGGGAAGGGAGTTCCTACGCAACGCCTACTGGCCATTGCACGCGGCCAAAGCCCTTGGGGTAGAGTTCGATGTACCCCCGCAATATACAAGAGCTTTCTAATCCAGCTTGCCGATCAGTCCTTGCAGGCTGGATAATTCGACGCGTGACGTCAGGTCAAGACTCAAGGGTGTGACAGAAACAAGGCGGTCTGTCTTCAACGTGCCCGCGTCAGTGGAAGGATCAGCCAGATCGTCAGGGTGGGGGTCCGGTCTTGCGTCCACAGTCCAGCCGCCACCGGGTTTTTTGGATTCCCGTAAATAAGCCTTGAAGTAGGGATGCTTACTTAATCTTGTGACACGCCAGGCGGTATTTTCTGTCGCGTCAGAAGGAACGTTCACATTTAAAACCATCACGTCCTCGGGCATTTCTTTTTCGAGCAGCACCCTGGCGAACCTTCGGGTAAAAACGGCCGCGGCGGAGAAATTCACCTCTTTGGAATAACCCAGGTAATCTTCATTCTCCAACTGGATCGAAACGGCCAGGGACGGTACACCACAAGAAGCACCCTCAAGCGCAGCGCCTACCGTGCCCGACATGGTCACGTCGATGGCAGGATTTTCGCCGTAGTTGATGGCAGAAACGACCAGGTCGGGTTTTTCTTTCATGATGGCAAATATGCCGTATTGAACAACCTGGGCCGGAGACGCCCCCACCGCGTAACAGGTCCATTCCTGGTCGCCGATCTTAAGCTGAACCTGGTCGATCTTGCCGTCAGAGGTAGACGGAACGCTGCGCCCTGCGCCGGAATGTTGTTCTCGCGGCGCGGCTACCGTCACGTAGCCTAACCGCGAAAGTTCACGCGCAGCGGCCCAAATGCCAGGTGAATGAATGCCGTCGTCGTTGGTAAGCAGGATGTGGGGTCTTTTATTCATATTTTTTCTCGAAATAATTCCTGAATAAAAAAAAAGAGCGGTTTCCCGCTCCATTTGGTGCCCCCGGCAGAACTCGAATCTGCAACCTTTTGCTCCGCAAGCAGACGCTCTGTCCAATTGAGCTACGAGGGCAGGTTGTTTTAGCCTGACAAATATACTCCACTTAAAAAGAAACGTCAAGATTTCAGGGTTCCTAATGCTTCGTTTTTTCAAGTTCCTACATAAAAAATCTTACCGCAGCCACCACAACCATTCCTACCAATATGGTGGCGAACATGGAGCGTGTTTTCCAGGCCGTCAATGTGGCAGGCAAAGCAGCCCATAAATAAAGGTTATCCCAATGAAAATTGAAACTGCCTTCAGAAATTAAAAGGGAAGGTAGAAGCAATGCTGCTAACACCGCCACGGGCACATATTTTAACCAGGCTTCTATGAAAGGATGCAGGGACTTGCCCCTTAAGAACCAGGCAGGTAAAAGACGCGGAAGAAAGGTGACCAACCCCATGCCGATCATGGTGAGAAGAACCTGAGTATCGGTCATGACATCACCTCTTTATTCATAATATTCTTCTTTGTTAAGGAAGAAGTTTCCAAATAAGCTCCCAGCGTGGCAGCCAGCACCGTGGCAAGAATGACATTCCATTGGGTGATCCCAATGCCCCATAAAAGCAGAGAGATCGCCCCACCTGCCAGAGATACCCAAACATGCCGGGGTGATTTGATTTGAAGGATCAACAAGGCGATGAACATGGCCGGCAGGGCGTAATCAAGGGCAAGCGGTTTTACATCTTTGATCAGATTACCGGTCATGGTGCCCAAGATCGTTCCCACGATCCAGGAAGACTGACAGATCACGTTAATAAAAATAGCAGGTAATGGAGACGTATCCCCGGCTGCAAATCTCATGCTGTGCACGGCAAACGTTTCGTCTGTCAATTCATATGTGAAACTAATCACCTCTGCGCTCTTCCAGTTTTTCATGTAGGTTGATAGAGAAGCACTCATTAACAGGTGGCGAAGATTAACAATGAAGGTGGTCAGAATAATGGAAAACGGATTCAATCCCTGGGAAAAAAAGGAAGTAGCCATCAATTGAGCAGATCCGGCAAAAACGATCAAGGACATTAAAATGGTGTTCAAGGTACTGATGCCGGCGTTAACTCCTAGCACGCCGTAGGCAAAACCGACAGGCAGATAACCCAACACAACGGGAACCGCCGGAACAAAAACTCTTTTTATGATCGAATTTTTGAAATCACTATGGGTTGTCATAAACTATCCTGAAAAAAGAATGAATCAAAAATTATATCAAATATCACCCTGCAATCGTGATAATTCTTCCCCTTTTTTGGTAGTAGAATAGAGGGAGTAAAACCAGAAAAAATTCATCATGAAAGGAAATCTCGATGGCAACAACTATTAATTCAGATTGCATTTCTTGTGGTGCCTGTGAAGCCGAATGTCCTGAAGGAGCCATTTCCCAGGGACCGGATATCTACGTAATTGATCCCGCCAAATGCACAGATTGCCATTCCTGCGTGGATGTGTGCCCGACGGGCGCCTGCGTTCCCGCCTAGAAAGAGTAACAAGACTCAGACAGCCTCTCGCGGCTGTCTGTTTTTTTAAGTACCCAAAATGTTATAATTTTTTATTCTTCTCTCTCGTGAGGCTCCTTTGAAAAAATTTATAGCGGTGGCAGGTAACATCGGTGTCGGAAAATCCACATTAGTATCCATGATCTGCGAGCGTCTCACCTGTAAACCCTACTATGAACCCGTTACTGAAAATCCATATCTGTCCGATTTTTACAAGGACATGATCTCGTGGAGTTTTCACTCACAGATATTCTTTTTAACACACCGCCTGCGCATGCACCAGGAATTGATCCGCAACAGCGGATCTGTCATTCAGGATCGCAGTATTTATGAGGACGCCGAAATTTTCGCACAAAATTTGTATTTACAAGGGAGAATGAGCGAGCGAGATCATCATACCTATCACTCTCTATATCAAACACTGGCCGAATACCTTCCCCCTCCTGATCTTCTCATCTATTTAAGAGCTTCGGTTCCCACACTTCAAAAACGCATTGCCCTACGCAATCGTGATTATGAACAGAAGATCGATCCTAATTATTTATATGCATTAAACGATCTATATGAAAATTGGATCAATCATTTTACTCTTTGTCCGGTACTGACCGTTCCTTCTGACGATCTGGATTATGTGGCTCATCCAAGTCACCTGAATCTGATCGTCAGCAAAATAGAAGAAAAACTTACCGGAAAGGAAGAGGTTGTATTTTAATACTAAATAATAAGAGACCGATTTCAGAATCGGTCTTTTAGAAATCTCGCCTGTTACAGACCCTTAATAATCGTTATACAGGATCGACCACTAATTTAATCGCGGTACGTACTTTTCCGTCAATTTCAACATCCACAAATTCCGGAATACAAACGATTTTGATCCCATCCTCTTCCAGGTATCCTTTGGCCAACACCAGCGCTTTAACGGCCTGGTTCACTGCGCCTGCACCAATTGCCTGAATATCCGCGTGTTTAAATTCACGCATGACACCCGCAATGGCCCCCGCGACAGCAGCGGTACGAGAATTGGCTTTGACCTTTATTACATCCATCTTTTCCACTCCCTTCTGGATCATCAATGGTCTGTTTATCAAGCCATGGGGGCAAAACGCCTCAATCTGCATAAATTGTACAAGAATTGAGAACCACTTTCAATACACACTTTTATGTCTGTCGTGTGGATGGAAACGCAAGTATATCTATTTATCATAATAGGTATATTAATTAATAGTAGAAATCGTAGGGGCTGTGGAAATGTGGATAAAAGAAAACGAACAAAGAATCTTCGCAAGATATGTGTAACTGTGAAGATCAAACACGATATCTGGTGTTTTTTACTGGATGTTTTCCCAACAAGCCTTTGTTGATAAAACCTGCGTCTTAATCGAAACCCATAAGAGTTGGGGCGCGAAGGCTTTTGTGTTGAGAAAATCAGGGGTTTTCTCCACCAAGGCAAGGCGGTAAGAGGAAAAATTCTCCACAGAAGAAAAGACTTTCTCCACAGAAAAACAGGAGTTTATCCACAATAAATCGAAAAGGTGTGGAAAAAGCTATATCTTTTCGATCCGCTCCTCCACCTGGTCAAGAAGCGCATCAATCGTGTCCAAACTCTGCGCCATGGATCTTGTATCAAGTCCGAGTTGACGGCAGAAGGAGTTCCATTCCTTAAACGCTGCGCCGGATTTGGGCAAGACCGCGGAAATAGATGTCCATACGTACAACAGGATCCACACCGCTGCGGCCGGACGTTCTTCAGCCAGAACCGAGATGGCTTTTACAAAATAATTGCGCCGGTTGGGGTGGATACCGGGAGGGATGGATTTCAGTTCCTTTAAGGATTCAAACGAGTTGTCCAAGCCATTTAGCCAATGTTTCCAACTTTCATCGGTCACGGCGTCACTGGTAAAAAGGGAGATCAATTCACCGGTCAGGTTGGGCAGGCCGGCATCAAGCGCGCTTTCCGGAAACTCCAAAAAAAGGCGGCGAACCGGTAGCGGCATGCCGTTCAATGAAGCCACGGCATTCGCGGCACAGCGGATCGAATCCAGGAAGGCGTAAGTTCGTTTGACCCCCTGCGGGATCACGCCGTCTTGAAGTTCCTGCCAGGTACGCCGTGATGCGGAAAGAAAGGAGCGGCTGCGAGCAGCCACATTGTTGGGTGCCCAAAATTGTGAAACTGCTGTGGAGCGCATCAGATCAAACCAGTGATCGGGGTCATGCAGACTGACGGCACCCATGTCGAGAGCACCACCAATCCAGGGATCGAGACGAAGTTTACGGGCTGGCGCGAAAGCGTCCTGGTGGTAGTGAGCGATATCCAGATGGACGTCTGCATTAATGCGTACGATCTCACGTGAACTAGTCACCGGGCGGTCATGCACAAAGACCAGGTCAATATCCGTTACCCCGCCGAGAAAGGGTTCGTCTGTGCGCAGCAGAGAGCCCACGAGATACACGCACACCAGTCCGCGGTCCTTGGCGGCAAATTTCGCTGTGTTTTCGTGGGCAAGATTAAGCAGAATTTCGCGGGTAACGCGCATGGCTCGGGGCTCCGTCTCGTAACAGATTCAGGTGATAGGCAATTGAGGCTGGAAGGGTGCTTCTTCCAACGCGTCTTCGATGCGCGCCTTGATGATGTCAAAATCCATATTGCGGCTGACAAAATCCAGTTCGTCGGTTTGGATAACCAGCACGTGAGAGGAACGCACGGAGCCGAGGTAGAAATCGTCGTAACCGTGGTTCAGTTGATCGATGTAGTCGCGTTCCATCGTGCGCTCATAAGGACGGTCGCGCTGGGCAATGCGGCGCATGAGAGTGTCAGTGGTCGCACGCAAGTAAACCACCAGGTTGGGCGGGGTGATCTTTTCGGCCAGGGCTTCCTGAACGTTGTAATACATATCCAGTTCATCCCCCTTGAGGTTGATGCGGGCAAACAGGGCGTCTTTTTCAAAAGTGTAATCGCTGATCACGGTCTTGCCGGATTCAAGGCGTTCGCCGATATTACGGCGCTGCTGATGATAGCGGCTGAGCAGAAAGAAGATCTGGGTTTGAAAGGCGTAACGCGCGCGGTCGGAATAAAAATTACTTAAAAAAGGATTTTCTTCGAATACTTCCAGTACAAGTTCGGCCTCAAAAGAGGATTGCAGCATTCTGGCCAGGGTGGTTTTGCCCACCCCGATGACACCTTCGATCGCGAAATACATAAAAGACCGTCTCCATGCGGATCTACCGGGGTAATATGGGGAATTTTTGATAAAGAAAATATACCATAAAACGCCATAAAGGATTATTTATAGACGCTCCTGCAAGCTTAATGAGGGCTCAAACAAGTGATGAGAAACCTTAACCGGTAAATATCCGAAAGACATAAAAAAGGATGTAAGCAGGAACAAAAACTGAAATTTTTTAATCCTCTTGCCAGTGCTGGCCGCTATCGTTGATAAATGAAATGATCGGATCCAGCGTGGGCAGGGGATGACCCAGAGCGGTCATGACGATGGAAAGTTCGCCGCGGTGGTGGGCGGAATGGAAGAGAGACTGTGTAAGCAGCTGCCAACGAGGGAGCTTGTAGTTGCGTCCGTTTAGAGGGATGTCGACGATCTGTTGAAGCTGGTCGTCGTTGACCCAATTGAGGTATTTCAGGCGTTCCTCGGCCACCTTCGTGAAGGCCAGGGCGACCTCCTGCAGGCTGAGGGCTTTGTCGGGGGCGCTCTTGGGATTGATCGGCTTGCCTTCACTACGCGCTAAAAAGTAGAATTCACTGGTCAGCATGTGGGTCAGCAGGCCCACCACCGATCCGTGGCTGGCGCTTGCCTGCGCGGTCAGGTCGGATTCTTCCATCTCGGCGGCGGTTTGCAACACCAGGCTGTTGGCGTGGCTGTTGAGGAGGTGCAGTGCAAGCAAGGCTGATTTGTTGATCGTGTCCATGGGTGGTCTCCATATCAGGGTCAGGCAGAAAGCCCCTGGTGAGCAAGTATAATCAAAGATGAAACCAATAGGTATTCAGGTTCGTAAATGTAATAAGAAACTGTAAAAGGAGTAAAAAATGTCTTTGTTGATCATCCCCGCTTTCTTATTTATCGCGGTTATCTTGATCGGATTTTTGATCTTTGCGGGGCTTTTTTCTGCGCGAAGGCAAATGATCCACCCGCAAGAGAGAAGGGACGAATCCAACGTCATCGATGTGCAGGCCTTGGATGACGACCAGGCAGCGGAGATCACGTCCACGGATCAATTACTAAAACCCTGAAAGCGGAGAACCCCGCTTCGTTCAGGCATCAGGCAATCCAGTAAGCCCCGCCGCCGCCTTCTCGCTGCATTAGCCCAAATTCGATCATACCGCGGCGTATGGTGGCGGTGTCGTCACTGAACTGCTTGAAACACTCGTTGATTTCCACCTCACTGTAACGCCTGCCGGGTTCCAGAGTTTTGAGCACGTGGCGCAGCAGGACCACAAATTTTTTATCTTGCACGGGGAAGGCCTTGATGCGACCCTCCTCATCAAGAAAACTCGCCAGCACTTTGCGTTCGAAATTATCTTCACTTAGCCCTTCAGACAATTTCGGTAAATTCTCCTCCTGCAGCAGGGTACGGGAGAGCGCTTTAAGCGTCTCGGTCTGCAGCGAGTAGATGTAATAATGTCCCTCCGCGCGGGCGCTGACCAGCCCGGCTTTTGCCAGGGTGGAAAGGTGGTGCGAGGTGGTGGAAACGCCCAGTCCGAGCGCGTCGGCCAGCTTTTCCACAGAGGTAGGCTGCTGGGCCAGCAGGCCGACGATCTTTAGACGGTTGGCGTCTGCCAGGGCTTTGAAGAAGGCCAGTAATTCGGCCAGTTGTTCCTGTTCTGTCATTTCGATGTCCTTGATTATATTTCGAATATTATAGAAATGATTTTATCAGGATTGAGAAATGTGTCAAGGGAAGATATAAAGCGGTCTGTTTTTGTGAATAGATAGATTCAAAGTATTTGGATTGGCCGATTCGTCAATCAGTAAACAGGTTTTTGGAATAGTACCAGCCCCAGAGAAACCAGGAAGCATAAAGTCACCAGAACAAAAACTGTCAACATGCCGTACTGTAAAGCCGGGTTGATCGACCCTTGTGGGAAAGCGATTTGCATGACCACACGCGTGACCCACAGAAGGCAGGTGGCGGCCAGGACGACAAGGATGGAGAAGCGGTTGGCCCTGCCGCTGAATACCAACACCAGGTTGAGCAGACCAAAAAGCACGAGCGATAGCGAGAAAAAAACATTGATCGCACGCACCGCTGCCACAAGTTCCGTGGCTTTGGGATCAATATAAGACCACCACTTCCAGGCGCGCGGCACGAAGAAGTGCCACAGGCCAAACGCCACAGTGGTCAGGCTGCCAGAAGCCACCAGAATTTTATAGAGAATTGACATTTGAATCCTTATAGAAAATTTTAAAGGATATCATGAGAACCTATTTGGTGATCTCTTCCAGCTGTCCAACCAACTCGTTAAGCACATCAAAGCCGCCCTGCCAGAAGGACGCCTGCGTCACGTCCACGCCGGCCTCTGCCAGCACACGCATGGGTGCTTCAGAACCGCCCGCGGCGAGCAGGCGCAAGTATTTGGGCTTGAAGGCTTCGCCTTCCTCTTTATAGCGTCGGTAAAGCGCCAGCACGAGCAGCTGCCCGAAAGCGTAAGCGTATACATAGAAGGGCACCTGGTAAATGTGGGGGATGGAGACCCACTCCCACTTGAACTCCTCTGAGACTTCCACTGCGTCGCCGAACTGTTGCTTGAGATTCTCCATATAGGCGGCAGAAAGTTCGTCCACCGAGGCGCCGTCGGCGATCATCTGATGCGCCTGTTTCTCGAAGAGGGCGAAGAAGGCCTGACGCTGGATGGTGGCATAGGAATCGTCCATCTGTTTGAAGAGCAGGTCCCGGCGTACGGCTTCATCCGTTTCCTCGGCCAGCAGCCTGTCCACCAGCATCATCTCGGCGAAGGTGGAAGCCGTCTCGGCCAGGGGCAGGCAGGCGTGCTGGGTGAAAACGGAATGTCCTTCCGCCAGCATGGAATGGATGGCGTGCCCGAGTTCGTGGGCCATGGTGGCCACGTCGTCGCTGCGTCCCTGGTAGTTGAGCAGCACCCAGGGCGTGATCTCGGGCAGGACGGTGGCGCAAAAAGCGCCGCCTCGTTTGCCCTTGCGCACTTCGGCGTCACAGTGGTCTTCGTTAAACACGCGCGCGGCCAGGTCTGCGAAACGCGGATCAAAAGCAGTGAAGGACTTCATCACCTTGTTGTAGGCTTTCTCGTAAGGGTAGGATTTATCTGATCTGGCCAGGGGGGCGTAGAGGTCGTAACGGCGCAGCTTCGGCATTCCCAGCAGCCTGGCTTTGAGCTTGAAGAAGCGCTGGAAGACGGCCGTGTTCTTTTGGGCCACTTCGAGCAGAAGGTCGATCACCTCGTCCGGCAGGTCATTGGCCAGGTTGCGGGCCGAAATGGGTGACTTGTGATGGCGCAGCGCGACCTCCTCATTGCGCCAGTCGCGCACGATGGTCTGATACATCTGCCCGAGGATGTCGCCATCCGCACCATAGACGCGGTAAAGCTCCTGATAGGCGCGGGCGCGCAGGTGAGGATCGGCGTCGCGCACGAGGGTCATCAGTTCGCCGCGGGTCATTTCCTTAACCTCTCCGTCGAGCTCAAGTTTAAAAACATAGCGGTTGGTCATGGAATCGTAGAGATTGGTAAGGGCATTTACGCCGGTGACGTTCTTGGTGTTGATGATCTTTTCCTCGGGTTCACTGAGGGTATGTGGTTTGAAGTGGCGCATTTCTTCCAGCCAGTAGCGATAATCCCCGGCGCTTTCCATCAGGCGCTGCGCGTCGGCCTCGGGCAGATCTTTCCACCACAAGTTGAAAAAGAGGGTGCGGTTGCCGATCTCGGCGGAAAGTTGTTCCGTCCGTGCCACCAGCACCAGAGCGGACTGATTGCCGGTGTCTTCGGCGAAAAGCAGCCCGGCGTAACTTCCCAGTCGGTGGGCCAACCTGGCGATGGCTTCGTAGGTTTTTATGGCGGAAAGGAAATCCGCTTCACTAATTTCATTTTTCAGACTGGGGCGCAGTTTTTCAAAATCAGCGGCGGCTTTCTCGATGGTCGTAATGTCTTTTTCAAAGCCCTTTTGATCCTCATAAAGATCCTTGAGACTCCAACGTTTTTGGGCAACGGGCATGGGGTGTGTCATGAGATACCTCTTTATTTGATCGCTAACTTAAATAAGGTCTTATACCAATTCATTTGAATTGATTCAGGATTTTTACCATTTCTGTATGTATCCCCGGCGCGGAGGCTACCAGGCTGTAGGGCGGTTTGAAGAAATCAGGGTCACCCTGCAGATCTGTGACCGTCGCGCCCGCTTCCAGGCAGAGGAGGGCTCCGGCGGCGATATCCCAATGGTTGATCTTTTCCTCCCAATACCCATCCAGGCGGCCGCAGGCTACGTAGGCGATGTCGATGGCGGCCGAGCCCAGGCGGCGCACTCCCTGGCTGATGTTGGTGAGGCGGCCAAAGGTCTGCATGCGGCGGAATAGCTTTTCTTCGTCAGGTTCGATGTTGGGCAGCCCGGCCACCAGAAGGGCTCGGGTGAGAGAATCGCAATCAGATACACGCATGGGTACCCCGTTCAGCCAGGCGCCTCGACCGCGCTCTGCGCTGAAACATTCATCACGCGCAGGATCGTAGATCACACCCAATTCCAGTCGGCCTTCACACTGGTAAGCGATGGAAATTGAGTAGAAAGGAACACGGTGGCTGTAATTGACCGTCCCGTCAAGTGGATCCACGTACCAGCAATGGTCAGCGCTGCCGCTGACCTCACCGGTCTCTTCGGTCATGATCGCGTGGTTGGGAAAGTCGGAGAGGATGCCGTCGAGGATGAGCTTCTCACAGGCGTGATCCACCTCGGTGACCAGGTCGGTTTCTCCTTTGTACCCGATCGTGTGCTCCTCGTTAAACGCGTCGCGGGCGATCTTGCCGGCGGCCTTGGCCCAGGTGATGACTTGCTGTAAGGTTGGTCCCATTTATCTTTCTCCGTTGATCTCGGCGATGAGTTGCGCGAAGAAACCCTCCAGATATTGGCTTCGCCCGCGGGCGAGTTCTCTGGCTCTCCGGGTGTATAGTTTCGCTTCGATCTTTTTCAGTTTGTAAAGGTGTTCGTGATAGGCACTGTGCAGTTCGCCTTCTTCTTTTATGCCGGTCTTGATGAACTGCTGCGAGGGGGCAGCGTAAAAAGGTGTACCTGCCAGGGCGGCGTAGACCAGGGCTCTGGCCGCGCCGATGGCGCCCAGCACGTCCAGTTTATCGGCGTCGAAGAGACATTTGGCCTCGATGGTCTCGGGTGGTTCGGCGTCTCCTCTGAAGCGGTGGGCGCGGATGCAATGCTGCACGGCAGCGATGCGTTCCTGCGGCCAGCCTTCCTCGTTGAGGATGCGCTCCGCAAATGCTGCCGAGCGCAGGTGATGTTCCTTGCGCGCTTCACTGCCTGGCTCTGTGCCATCCGCGTCGTGCAGCAGGGCGGCGGCTTTAACGATCTCCAGGTCAGCGCCCTCGGCCAGTGCTAGGCGCTCCGCCATGCGGGTGACGCGTTCGATGTGAGAAAAATCGTGCACGGCGTCCGCATTTTGATACCAGGCACGCGCTTTTTCGAGGGTTAACATGGATCTCCTTCTATGATTTTTCTCACCTAAAAAAGAGGGTGATGATGGTTCCACTTATTTAATCACATTTTCAGGCCAAGTGGCGGGGGTGATCCCTGACTTTGAGTTGATAGACATAATTTGATCGGTAAAAAGAAAAAGATTTATAAATTGGAGTATTCGCCTTAGGTGCAATCTATACATCTTGAGAAGAAAATCTTCCAGGTTGTTTTTCTGTCGCCGCATATCTGGAGATATGTTTCCTGCTGTTTATCCGGATTTTTCAGGGTTGATCTTGATGCGGGTCAGCAGCCAGATGGCAGCCAGGTTAAACGCGAAGCAGGCCAGGGCGTTGATCCACATGCCGCCGGTGTATAAAAGAGGACCGAACACATCACCGATGGCACGGCCGAGGGACAGTGAAGCGATGAAGAGGGCCATCATGGTTGCCCGCGCCTGGGGGATGATCTCGGTCATCAAGGGCAGGGTGCTGATCAGTGCAACTTCAAAGGTCATGAAGAAGATCACCAGCCAGATGAAGGCGCCCACCTGCGAAGTGCCCAGTAGAGGAAGGGTGATCACCCCCAATCCGTTGGCAATAAACCCGGCCACGATGGCGCGTTCCTTGCCGATGCGGTCAGCAAGAAAGGCGGCAATGCCGTTTCCGCCGAGTTCGGAAAAACCGATCACCACCGAAGCCAGTCCGAGCGCGGCAATTTGAAGGTTGTGGGTTTCCTGCATCCAGACGCCGAACATCACGTTGACCATTTCATTTCCAACGATAAAGGTCAGCCCCATGAGCATGGCAAAAACCGCCGGTTTGCTGGCAAACACTTTTTTAATGTCCTTAAGAATGGACAACGATTCAACCTGCCGTGGGGGATCCGCAGGAACCAGGCGCCAGATCAAGAGCATGGCAACCGCTCCGGCAATACTGAGAAAGATGAATGGGCCGTGCCAATAGGCCCTTTCCAGAATTAGCCCGATCAGCGGGACAAGCAGCACGAAGGAGAGCGCCCAGGAAAGCTCAATAAAGGCCAGGTAAAAGCCTCGTTTTTCATAGGGGGTGTGATCCCCCAGGTAAGCCTGCATGGGGGGGAGCAGCACGTTGTTCCCCAGGGTTCCCAGGATGATGGCGAGAAAGAAGGTGAACAGCGAAGGGAAAATGCTTGCTGAAAGCATCCCGATCATGAAGATGCCCATACCGATCAGCATGCCCGTTTTCCTTCCGCGCCGGTCGGCAATGGGGGCCAAAAAAGGCCCCATAGCGCTGGTGGTCATGGAGACGGCCAACGCGAGCGAGATCACGCCCACCGGGACGTTCAATCCGCTGGCGAAGATCGCTAAAAAAGGATAGATCATGCGCTGGACGGTATTGACCACCAGCCTGGAATAGGTAAAGGCACCAAGAGAAGCAAGTAAGGAAGGCCTCAAAGTAGACCCCATTATTCAATAAAAGAAGAGAAACCTTCCGGCAAGGGGAGGTGGAAAGTTGAACCTGTCTCTGAACTCAATAGAATCTGTGGAGCAAAAACACAAAAGAGGCGGTCAGGAAATCAACTTTTTAAAGCTGGTTTGGCGTAATTTGTTCACCAGATCAGCTTGAGTTTCGCACCAGATCTTGTGGATGGGACAATCATCGGAAAACTCACAAATATCCGGGGAAAGCGTGCATTCATTGAGGGAGATCGGCCCGTCGATGGCTTCCACAACTTCCAAAAGGGATATGGAATCGGTGGGTCTGGATAACAAGACCCCACCTCGAGCTCCTCGAGACGTGTGGATCAGCCCCGCGATGGAAAGCTGGGATATGATCTTGGCAAGGAAAGAGGGCGGGATCTTTTTTGCTTCAGCAATTTCGCTGGTAGCCGCGCGTTGTCCCGGTTCCAGTTTGGCAAGGTAGAGCATCGCCCTGACGGCATAGTCAGCTTGTCTGGTGATCTGCATTGATTTATACCTCTTTTGGTAAAATTTGTCTTTATTTTACTCCCTTTTTAAGAAATTCACATCAATTCACCTCTTGGATATGGAACGTAAATGCCAGTGCGGGTATAATGGCAGGTATGAAAAAATATCGCTTTCAATACCCCATTACAGTGCGTTATGGTGATCTTGATCCTCAATGGCACGTCAACAACGCACGCTTTCTGACTTTTTCAGAACAGGCCAGGTTTTCGTATCTAATGGAACTGGGGCTCTTTGATGGAAAATCCTTTTGGGACCTGCCCCTGATCGTGGCGGATGTGCACTGTCGCTATCTCGAACCCATCGACCCGGGTACCACCGTCACGGTCCATACCGGCGTGGATAAGATCGGCAACAAGAGCCTGGTCATGGGCGGTTTGATCACCAGCCGCGAAGGAAGCGTTTTGCACGCAGAAACAGAAACCGTGCTGGTGGCCTATGATTACCGTAACAAAAAAGCCATTCCGGTCTC
>CAZNAF010000015.1:0-1385 GCA_964570925.1 uncultured Anaerolinea sp. | reverse complement strand
CAGGCGGGAAACTCGATTAACCCAATTGAAACTGGTACAATCAAATTGGTAAAACAGAATTAAAACGCATATAATATGAACCTTTGCGTGATTAGCGGTACAAGGGAATCGTATTCAGGAGGATTACCCCGTGGCAGGAATGGAAAGATTTACACAGAGAGCGCGCCGAGTTTTGGCGCTTGCGCATCAGGAAGCAGAAAGACTCAGGCACGCAACCATTGACACCGAGCATTTGTTGATCGGACTGATCGAAGAGGACGGCGGCATTGCCAGCCACGCCCTGCGTGAGCTTGGCCTTGAATCCGAGCGCGTGCGTGAAATGGTCGAAAGGCTGGCAGGCATCGGCCTGCAGGAAAAATCAGCCATCGAGTTATCCAAGGGCACCCAGCAGGTGCTGGAATTTTCCATCGAAGAAGCCCGCATGCTGGGGCATCAGTTCATCGGCACCGAACACCTCTTGATGGCCTTAAGCCGTTCCACGGAGGGGTTGGCTGTGGAGGTGCTCAAGAAACTGGGTGTGACCCCCGAGCAGGTTCGCCGCCAGGTGCGGCGCGCCATGGAAGAGGCCACCAACTCGCCGGCCACTGCCGGTTCCGCCCCCCTGGGGCGCAAGGAAGACAAAAAGGACGCCAAGACTCCCCTCGTGGACCAGCTGGCCGTGGACCTCACCACCCTTGCAGAAGAAGGCAAGCTGGATCCCGTCATCGGGCGCCAGAAGGAAATCGAGCGCCTGATCCAGATATTGGCGCGGCGCAACAAGAACAATCCCGCCCTCATTGGTGAACCTGGCGTGGGCAAAACTGCCATCGTGGAAGGGCTCGCCCAGCGTATCGTGGATGGCGACGTCCCGGCCCCGCTTATCGGCAAACGCGTGCTGCAGTTGGATGTGGGCTCACTGGTAGCCGGCACGATGTATCGCGGACAATTCGAGGAGCGCCTGAAACGCGTCATTGACGAACTGAAAGCTTCCAAATCCATCCTCTTCATTGATGAGCTGCACATGCTGGTGGGCGCAGGATCGGCCGGCTCCACCGTGGACGCGGCCAACATCCTTAAACCCGCCCTTTCACGTGGAGAACTGCAAGTGGTGGGCGCCACCACGCTGGATGAATACCGCAAGCACATTGAGACCGATGCGGCGCTCGAACGCCGTTTTCAACCGATCGTGGTGGTGGAACCCACCGTGGAAGAGACCATCCAGATCCTCAAGGGCATTCGCAAGGCTTACGAAGAGCATCACCGTCTGGTGATCTCTGATGAAGCCCTTGAAGCCGCGGCCCACCTCTCTTCACGCTACGTAACTGAGCGCTTTTTGCCCGACAAGGCCATTGACCTGATCGACGAAGCCTCCTCGCGCGTGCGCATGTACAAGAGCCCGGCGGCAC
>CAZNAF010000014.1:38147-43393 GCA_964570925.1 uncultured Anaerolinea sp. | reverse complement strand
AGACCGTGGAACAAAACCTGGAATTGTTGCACCGACTGGACGAGATCAAAGCCCTGGGTTTCCCGGTGCTATTGGGCGTTTCGCGAAAATCGTTCATCGGCTACACCCTCGACCTGCCCCCGGAGGAACGCCTGGAAGGTACCCTCGCCGCCTGTGTGATCGGCATCACACGCGGGGCTGATATTTTACGCGTCCACGACGTGAAGGCCGTGGCACGCGCCGCGCGCATGACGGATGCCATCTTGCAAGCCAAGGTGAATTCATGAAAAAACAAAAACCCGAACTGCTGATCACCCTCATCCTCTTTGTCATCGGCACCGTTTTGCTGCTGATCACGCCCGCCGGCGCCAACTTCGATGAAGAGACCTATGTTGCCCGCATCTGGGAGATGGGGCTGGGATATTGGTTACCCAATGAACACCTGCAGGACGGCGGCAGTTTCCCAAACGCCTTCCTCAAGATATCCTACCGGCGGCAGCTCAATCTGCCTGTCATCAACATGGATATCCTGCGCGAACAGATCAAGGAAAAGATCGACTGGCAGGATTTCGCCAAACACGAAACCCGCGCGGGGTACTTTCCAACCCTTTTCATCTTTCAAGCGGCCATCATGCGCGTCTTCGGCGCCCATTTTCACCTGCCTGTTTTGATCATCTATTACCTCCTGCGCTTCAGCTACCTGTTGATCTATTGTGTGTTGATCTATCTCGCGCTTAAGGTGTTGCCCTTTGGCAAATGGCTTTTCGGCGTTTTGGCACTGGCCCCCATGTGCCTGGTGCAGGCCACCTCCATTTCCGCGGACCCTCCGGCCTTCGGCATGGCTTTTTTGTTCACTGCCTGGATCCTTAAACTCGCCGCCGATCCGCAGCCGGGTATGACTAAAAAGGAGCTGCTGGTCACCAGTTTGCTGATCCTGGCCATCGGAACGCTGAAAACCAACATGATCTTCCTTTTGGCGCTCCTTCTCCTCATTCCCTTACGAAAACTCGACAGTGTTAAATCCCGCCTTGTCGTGCTCTTTTCCGTCCTCGCCAGCCTGGCGCTGGCCTTTGGCTGGATCATGATCACCGCGCAGGTGTTCAACACAGAGCGCGCGGACCTGGGTATCAACCCGGGCGCACGCTTGCTTTCCATATTCACCGATCCTCTCGAGTTCCTCAAAAACCTGGCCGTTACCCTCTCTGGCAGGATGGCGATTTTCTACAAACAAGCCGTGGGCGTTTCAGGCTATGGATACTGGCTGATGCCCGGCATCGTCTACTGGTTCTTCCCCGTGGCGGTCTTGCTGGCCTTTTTCAGCGAAGATAAAAAGATCACCCTCACGATTCGGCAGAGGATCCTCTTCGCCCTTGTCGGGCTTTTGAACATCGGAGCGATCTTTGTCATTTTCTACGTGGTGGAAACACCGCTGGACTACAACGGCATCTGGGGCATCCAGGGACGCTATTTCACTCCCTTCCTGCCGCTGTTGTTAATTCCATTCCTTTTTAAATCACCCCTGCGCCTGCCCCCCGCGCTGCCCGTTGCACTCTCCACCCTGCTTGCCGTGCTTTCCGTGGGCGCGCTCTTCCTTGCCTACCACGCTATCTGCGGTGCCACCTGGTTCAACCAAAACACCTGCAGCTATCCCTACTACAAGAATTGGGACCCCTCGACCTTCAAGGCCATCAAAATGGATGACAAAACCGTCATCAAGCAGGATCTGGTGGTGGAATGTAACGACCTTTCCCAGATCCAGGTCTGGGTTAAGTCCTTTCAACCGGTGGAAGGTGGCCAGGAATTTTTAATTCTCGAAACGCCTGAAGGTGAAATTCTACGCGATGTTGCCATTAATTCAGAAGACATCCCAACCAGTGGATGGCTGGTGGTCGATCTATCCCCCGTCATGTACCAGCGCAACCAGGAACTGTTCTTTAGCATCCAGTCGAAAGGCCAGGGCGGCATTCCACAGCTGGAACTCGCCAAATTCCCCACCAACGAGTATTCGCGCGGCACGATCGTGATCAACGATAGATCCTATAGCCAGGATCTTGTTTTTCAATATAATTGTCAGGACGGAATTTCAAATCTGTGGCGTTAAAAGCCTATGGATTCCTGTTGAGCGTGAGTAAGCCTTCATCCAGCTTTTCCTGCAGGTACCCTGCCATCCCTTTTTCTACCGGAAAGGCCAGGTGCTGCACCACATCCGGCACGTCCGAAATATCCAAAGACATGGCCTGGATAAGCAGCTGAAAGCCCAGGATGATGGGCAGAACCGCGATCAAGACCGTTCCGGTAGTGGCGGCCACACCCGTCTGCGCGGACTGCGACCACTTGACGATGCCCCACACTCCCCCGAAGAGGCACATCAAAAATCCCAGGATCAGGTAGAGAGAAACCGCCGAAAAATCGTACAAGAAATAGCGCGTAATGAACCGTTTAAAGATCCTGGCGGTCAGATTGTTGCTGAAAATGAAAAGCTCGCGCAGCATACGCACCGAACTACGCTCCTGTTGATAGATGGCCGGCATGGGCACATCCCGCACCACCGCGTTCAGTTTGCGCAATTCGCACAACATCGAGGTTTCAAAAAAATAATTGCGCGCGATACTGCGCGGATCAAGGGCGGCCAGTTTGGAAGCCGCGATGGCAGTGTACCCGTTGGCCGGGTCGAAGATGTTCCAGTAGCCGCTGGCGAACTTCGTTAAAAAGGTCAGCCCCAGGTTGGCGATCTTGCGCTGCAGGGGCATCTTCTTTAGCGCCGTTAGATGCAGAAAACGGTTGCCCTTGGTGTAATCCGCCTGACCAGCGAGGATGGGCTCGATCAGGTGGGGAAGCCTGGCCGCGTCCATCTGGTCGTCGCCATCCAGTTTGACCACGATCTCAGCACCCAGTCCCAGCGCGCAGGAATATCCACTTAACACGGCTCCCCCCACGCCCATGTTCTTCTTGTGTGAGATCAAGGTGATGCGTTTGTCCTTCACCCCCCTGATCAATTCCTCCGTGGCGTCCTTGCTGGCATCGTTGACCACCACGATGTCATCCACAATCTTCGGGATCCCGTCCAGGACTTTCACGATGGTCTTTTCCACATTGTACGCGGGGATCACAACCGCAATTTTTTTTCGCGTTGATTCCATTTTCGCTCCGGGTTCCCGTTCTTCAATTCACGCAGGACTTGGACAGCAGTAACTGCCTGGCCGGTTCGCTGATCAGGTAATTGCCTTCCGAAAGGTTCCTGCAATAACTCACCTTATGATAGGGGTTATCCAGGAACATGGGCAGCAATCCATTCAGCTTGTTCTCATCACCCAGCTGCGCGAAGGCCTTGATGAAGGGCAGCAGTTCCACTTTATCTTCGGCGTTCAACCCTTTGCCCTGCGCTTCGTCCCACAGGCGTGCTGCTTCTGCGTAATCACCTTTTTGCTGGGCCAGTTCGCCCTTTTGATAATAATAGCACCAACCGTGAGAAGGCTCCGGGCCAAACATCACCTCGGGTGGATTTGCGCCGGGCGCCTGCAGGTCAACCTGGTCCAGCTTTGAGAAAGCGCCGATCAACTGGATGTCGCTGTTCTCGTAGGAGGAATAATCCGGCGCTCGGCCGTCGATCAGGTGCAGGCAGGAATATTGTGATGGCACCGAGAGCACCAGAAGGTTGCTGGACTCCATGTGCAGGATGTAGGAACGGAAATCCCGCCGGGGATCCTTATCCATCTGCACGGTCTGGATGAGCGAGCGGTTGAGCGTGTCCGCTGTCACCACAGGGTTTTTAGCCTGCGGATAATACATCATATTCACCGGCCCCCACAGGTTGAACCCTTCCACGATGTTGTATTCCGCGGATCTGCCGGTCAAAAAGGTACCCTCTTTTAACGAAGGTGCCCGCCAGGATAACTGCCAGAACAAGTCTTTGGAACCCTGCCAGTCCGCAGCCATGTTCTTGCCCACCGCCAACTGGGTGAGCATCGCGGAAAAGACCATAAAAGAAACCAGCAGCGAACGGGCGCCCGGTTTCATTACGTAATGCAGAAAGGCAGCCGCCATCAGGATCCCTCCCAGCATACCGGAAAGCGAGTACTTGCCGTATCCTGAAAAGGTCACCTCTCGATCAACAAACACGATGGGCAGGGAAGTGCCGATCACGGTAAGCAGTCCGACCAACAGGATCTGCAGGAATTCCTTATTCTTGAGCGTGACGCTTTCTTCTCTTTTGTGCATCCAGCGGTGTAGAAAATACACCACCAGAGCACCCAGCACGGCCAGCCCGGCGATGAGGAGCAGGTCCTTGAGCCGCAAGGCGTTCAGATGCGTGTAAGCCGGCTGGAACCAGGCGAAGACGGTGATGTTCAACAGGTTCTTGAACAATCCGCTCACGAGGCTGACGAGTTTATAAAAGGGCGACCCAGCCATCAGGCTAACGAAGGTTCCCAGGTCGGTACCGCTGCGCTGATTGTTGAACAAAAAGAAACGCCAGATGAAGAATCCGCCTAGGGTGAACGCGTAGGGGAGATAAACAACCAGGGATCTGCCGAATTTCTTATACCTGCTACTCTCAGAGGAAGACTGGTAGACCACCAGGCAGATCACCGCCAGGCGCAGCACCTCCAGCCCCAGGTAGTACTCATTCAACAGCACGGACCACAAGGCCAGTAATGCCGCGAGGACGGACATCAGCACACGCGAGGCCGCCTTCTTTTCGCGCAGCACCTTGATGGTCAGGGCAATGGAAAAGACGTAAAACGAGTAGGACATCAACATCAACACGAAGTTGAACGCGTCCATGAAATCGGTGAAACCAGGGTAGATCACCGAGGTCACACCCACCCCCAGCGCCAGGGCTTTATGCCCCGGCCAAAGCTTGCGTATGATCCACATGGCGCAGAGTGCTGCCGCCGCGTTCAGGGTTAATTCCAATGCCTGATAAAAATGGATGCGAGGACCGAAAAGCATGTAGAGCCACTGCAGGGTGAAACCCGCCCCCGGCCTGTCGATCCAGGCTGTGATGAGGATCTTTTCCGGACCGTAGGTGAAGGCACCGTAGACCGCGTGATAATCGTCCGCGTAAAAACCGTTCTTGCCGACCAGCGGCAAGAAGGTCAGACTGGCGATCAGAAGCACGGCCAGGTTGGAACAAAGTACGTCATGACGGGCGACCCACCCGCGGATTCTTGTGAAAAACGACATGCAGGGTTCTCCAGGATGTTTGTAGCGATCTATTCTCAATAAATTGTAATTCATTCCCCGGAAGAAACAAGCGGGACAGGAAA
>CAZNAF010000014.1:0-38047 GCA_964570925.1 uncultured Anaerolinea sp. | reverse complement strand
GTCGGAGAGGGGGCAATTGTTGAAAATCAATAAGGTCATTCAAATGGGGGTGAGGTGCCTGCAGTAATTGATCAATTGTCTATTTCTTGTCGAACGCTGTGATTGGCAAACATCCAAAAAAATGAAGAGATATGAATAAGACGATTGCGGATAATACGCTGGTACATTATTAGGCAGCATTCCACTACAAAAAACACTATAATGAACTTCATGGAATCCACATCAAGGCAGACTTCTTCCCGCTTAAAAAGCCTCTGGCAGCAGGCATCCTGGCCGGTGCTGGCCTTTCTGGTCACCCGATTGGGGCTTTTTCTGCTGGTCTGGCTGGGACTCGCGCTCCTGCCTGTGCTGACGGGCGAAGGTCTCTGGCGTGCCTTCCCGAATAACTTGTTTTTCGACGGCTGGTCGCGCTGGGATTCAGGCTGGTACGTCGACATCGCCCAAAACGGCTATTCGAAAGAGCTGCAAAACGTCTATCTGAACACCGCATTTTTTCCGCTTTATCCCTTGCTCATCAAGGGGCTGCAGGCTTTCCTGGGTAACTACCACACCGCCGGGCTGCTGATCTCCAATCTCTCTCTGCTGGCCGCCTGCGTGCTGCTTTACAAGTTGGTGGCGGGGCGCTTTTCGGAGGAGGTCGCGCGAAAATCCCTGCTCCTGCTGCTTTTGAGCCCCTTTTCTTTTTACTTCAGCGCCGTTTACAGTGAATCCCTCTTTTTGCTTCTGGTGGTGCTGGTGTTTTTCTTCTCCACTCGCAGAAAGTGGTTTTGGGCGGCACTTTGTTCCGCACTGGCCGGAGCCACGCGCCTAGTGGGTGTACTCACCATTCTCCCCCTGCTCTGGTTCTACCTTGAATCGATCGGATTTAAGTGGCGCAACCTGCGCGCCGCGGTTTTATGGCCTGCGCTTGGTTTGCTGGGACCCGGCAGCTACATGCTTTTTCAGGCGTTGAAATTCGGCGACCCCTTCCTTTTTATCAAGAGCCAAAACGCGCCGGGCTGGAAAGAGGGCGTCTCGCTGTTTTCTGCCCTGGACGCGCTCAGGTTGACCTTTTCATGGGATGCACTAAGGACGGGGGATTTTCCCGCCATCTACGCCTTGCACGTCCTGGCTTTCCTGTTCGGGTTGAGTCTCTTGATCGTCACGCGCCGGAAATTGCCCTTCGCCTGGTGGATCTGGGCACTGCTCACCCTGCTGGTCTCCTTCTCCGTGTGGATCAGCATGGGCCGTTTTATGATCGTCCTCTTTCCCCTCTGCGTGGGCGCAGCTCTCCTATTCAAGGAAAAGGTTTTTAACACCCTGCTCTTTGGCAGCACCCTCCTGCTCGGCTTGTTGGTCATCCTTTTCAGCCATTGGTACTGGGTGGGTTGATCTCCCTGTCTGTACGAAATTGCGCTCTCCATCCCCGCAGGATGTTGGCCGCCATGCATACCTCCAACAGCAGCACCCATAGATACTTGTTGCGAATGAAAACCAGGCTCCGATCAATATGGGCGTAGGAACGGCTCATCATCAAGAGCACCCCTAGCAACAAGAGCAATTGCAGCAGGTCAAACAAGCTGAATTTGAGCGCCACCCATCGCAGCAACAGCGCCAGCAACAGCACCGCCGCAGCCCCCAAAATGACCAGTTTGTAATCCATACTGACGGTCGGAAGCAGGTTCATCAACGGTACGCTGATCATGAACAACAGCAAAGCCGAGCGGGAGGAATATTTTTTCATCACCAGGGCGATGGCGCTGATGCCCCACACCACCAGCGGGATCAAAAAAGTAGCTCCCCAGATCATGAAAAACGTCGTGTTCAGATACTCACCGCCTGATCGGTCAATGCCCATGGTAAACGAGTACGAGGCGTGATTGCCCACGTTGGACCAGGCATTGCCGAGCCCCACACCCTCACCGCCGGATGAAAAAGATCTCAGGAATCCCAGCGCCACTTTCGGTCCGAGCACGAACAGGAAGGCCGTGTTCAAAGCCAGGGCGGGCAGGATCAGTTTCTTTCCATGTTTATAGAGCAGCACGGCAAACAACACCACCGGATAGATCTTGAAATGCACCGCTACAGACAACAGGCCCACCTGCAGCCAGACAGCCTCAGGGCGCTTGATCAACACGAGCATGGCCAACAGGCAGTAGAACATGGCAAATATATCCGTATTGCCGCGCTCCATGCTGTAGGCAAAGAAATAGCTGCTGAACACGTAAAAAGCCAGGCCAAAGAACAGGCTCCCGCAGATCAATTTAACCAGCAAGAGGTCCAAGTCGATGTTATCGAACAGCAATTGCTTTGCCAGCCACACAGCCATGCCCAGGCAGGCCAGGTTGGCCAGCACCAGCAGCACAACGTGGAGAATATAAGCGCTTTCAGGAGTAAACAGGGCGTAGGGCAGGCTGGTCAGCGCCACCAGCGGGGGATAGTTGCTGGGGTAAGACCCATTCGGCCCAATACCCGTGAATTGTGAATCGATCAGGAAAACGGCCGGCCAATAATATCCCACCCTGAAGTCGTTGCCCGCGGGTGGATAATGCGGGAAGACCTCCTGGTCTTCATAAGCCCAGGTGACGGGGTCAAGATGTGAAAAGACGTTGTTCACCAAAAATATGACCAAAAAGCCCGCCCCAAGCAGGCACAGGGCGGCCAGCAGCCGGGTCTGGCGTTCGCCGCGCAGCCTTGCGACCATTCGTGCAAATCGGCTCTCTTTCGGCTTTGCTTCTTTTTCTATTCCGGACTGGTTTTCCAAGGGGTTGGGCTCCGCACTTTCTGTGATGAAACAAAGTTAGGGGAATGCTTTATAATACTTAAGATTATAGCTTTAAACCCAAAATCTTCTTTAACGAGGACATGCCATGAAGGTGATCATCCTTGCCGGAGGACTGGGAACCCGTCTGCAGGAAGAGACCACGGTCAGACCGAAACCGATGGTCGAAATTGGCGGCAAACCCATCATCTGGCACATCATGAAGATCTACTCCCATTTCGGCCATGAAGATTTTGGCGTGGCGATGGGTTACAAAGCCGAGATCTTACAATCCTATTTCATCAATTATTACCAGCACCACAGCAATCTTACCGTTCATTTGAGCAACGGAAAAATCGACATTCAGGACAGCCAGATCGAAAAATGGGACGTCCACCTGGCGGATACGGGTCTCAACACCATGACCGGCGGGCGCATCAAACGACTTTCGCGGTGGATCGACCATCAGACTTTCATGATGACCTACGGAGACGGCGTGGCCAACGTGGATATCAACGCCCTGATCGCATTTCACAAGGCTCATGGCAAGCTGGCCACCATCACCGCCGTGCGTCCTCCCGCGCGTTTTGGCGGCATTGCTTTTGACGGAGACCAGGTGACCCTCTTCGACGAAAAACCCCAGATCGGCGAAGGCTGGATCAATGGTGGTTTTTGCGTGCTTGAACCGCAAGTACTGGATTACATCGACGGTGACGACACGATCTTCGAACGCGCCCCACTGGAAAGGCTGGCGCGAGAAAACCAGTTGATGGCCTATAAACACGAAGGTTTCTGGCAGTGCATGGATACGCTGCGTGAGCTGCAGCTCCTTGAAAGACTATGGTCAACAGGGGAGGCGCCGTGGAAGGTTTGGGCATGAAAACCGATTTCTGGCAGGACCGCCCGGTGCTCGTCACCGGTGGCAGCGGATTGTTGGGCGGCTGGCTGGTGAAACGTCTCGTCCATGGCGGTGCCGATGTAGTCTGTCTGCTGCGCGATTGGGTGCCGCAGTCGGAACTGGTTCAAACCGGCTTTTTCGACCGCGTGAAAGTCGTACGCGGAGACGTGCGCGACCAGGCCCTGCTTGAGCGCGTTTTGGGTGAATACGAGATCCACACGGTGTTCCATCTGGCTGCCCAGACGATTGTGACCATTGCCAATCGCAATCCGGTTTCGACGTTCGAAAGTAACATTCAGGGCACCTGGGCCTTGCTCGAAGCCTGCCGCCGCAGCCCCAAGATCGCCCAGGTCATTTTAGCCTCTTCGGATAAAGCCTACGGCGACCAGACCAGGCTTCCATACGATGAAAACACCCCCCTGCAAGGTCAGCACCCCTATGATGTGAGCAAATCCTGCGCTGACCTGATCGCCCGCACCTACGCGGTCAGTTACGGTCTGCCTGTGGCCATCACCCGCTGCGGCAATTTTTACGGCGGCGGCGATCTGAACTGGAACCGCATCGTCCCCGGTACCATCCGCTCGATCCTGCGCGGCCAGCGCCCCATCATCCGTTCCGATGGTTCCTTCGTGCGCGATTATTTTTACGTCGAGGACGGCGCCGCGGCCTATACATTGTTGGCCGAGAAACTTGCCGAAAACCCCGAACTTGCGGGGGAAGCCTTTAATTTTTCCAATGAGATCCAGGTCAGCGTGCTCGACCTGGTGGAAAACCTGCTGCGTTTGACGGGTTCTGACCTTAAACCGCAGGTATTAAACGAGGTCAGCAACGAGAT
This sequence comes from uncultured Anaerolinea sp., assembly GCA_964570925.1. Lineage (GTDB taxonomy): Bacteria > Chloroflexota > Anaerolineae > Anaerolineales > Anaerolineaceae > UBA6107. The sequence goes on along the minus strand of CAZNAF010000014.1, from coordinate 33,574 downwards.
TAAACACCAGTACCTGAGTGCCGCGAAAGCACGCAGCCTGTTGGGTTGGACTCCCCAGTTTACCCTTGAAGAAGGCCTGGCGCGCACCCTGGCCTGGTATGAATCCTATTTTTCTGCCATTCGCTCATGAACACGCGCCGCGATATCCTCGATCTCGTCCGACGATATTATCAGGAGAAGTTTGCGTCGCGCCCCTTCAACTCGCAAACCGATCTCGTGCATTACGCAGGTCGGGTTTTCGATGAAAATGAACTGGTCAATCTGGTGGACGCCAGCCTCGATTTTTTCCTCACTGCCAACCGCTACGCCGAACAATTTGAGAACGAATTCGCCGAACTTCTGGGCGTTTCGGATGCCATTCTGGTTAATTCCGGCTCCTCCGCCAACTTGGTGGCCGTGTCATCTCTCACCTCCGAAAAATTGGGGGAGCGCCGTCTTAAACCCGGCGATGAGATACTTACGGTCGCGGCAGGCTTCCCCACCACCGTGGCACCCATCGTTCAAAACCAGCTCGTGCCCGTCTTCGTGGATGTCAGTCTCGGTGATTACACGGCCATCCCCGCCCAAATGGAAGAGGCTGTCTCTTCAAAAACGCGCGCCATCTTCATGGCCCATACGCTGGGCAACCCCTTTGACCTCGAAACCGCCCAACGCCTGGCCCGCGAGCACGACCTTTGGTTGATCGAAGATAACTGCGACGCGCTGGGCTCGACCTACCAGGGCCGCCTTACCGGAACTTTCGGACACCTGGCCACCAGTTCCTTTTACCCGGCTCATCACATCACCATGGGCGAAGGCGGCTGCGTGGTCACCGATGACGACCTGCTGGCGCGCATTGCCCGCTCCTTCAGAGATTGGGGGCGTGATTGCTACTGCTCGGGTGGTGAAAGCAACACTTGCGGCAAACGCTTTTCGCAGCAGTTTGGCAGCCTGCCCGCCGGGTATGACCACAAATACGTTTACAGCCACATCGGTTACAACCTCAAGGTCACCGACATGCAGGCCGCCGTGGGCTGCGCGCAGCTTGATAAACTGGATGAATTTACCCGCAAACGCAAGGAAAACCACCGCCTGTTGATGGAAATTCTGCGGCCTTATGAAGATCGTCTGATCCTGCCCGTTGCAACCCCCAACGCCGACCCCTCCTGGTTCGCTTTCGTGCTCAGCGTCCGCGAAGACGCCGGTTTCAGCCGCAACCAGGTCACCCACTTCCTCGAAGCCAACCACATCGAAACGCGCAACCTCTTTAGCGGCAATTTGCTGCGTCATCCCGCCTTTGAGAAGATTCACTGCCGCGTGGCGGCAGATCTGGCCAACACCGACTTCATCATGAACAACACCTTTTTCATCGGCGTCTATCCGGGTATCACGCAAGCCCACCTGGACAAGATCGCCGAAACCTTTAGACGTTTCATGAATGGTGAGAGGGACTAATGGCTACTCCTCAAAAGATATGCTGTACGGTTGACAGTATCCTCGACCACGGAGGACACGTATATACGATCGGGCTTCTCCCCGATCAACCCCTGCCGCGTTTCAAGGCAGGCCAGTTTCTGCATCTCGCCCTGGATCCTTATGATCCTTCAGAGTATTGGCCGGAATCAAGGGTGTTTTCGATCGCCTCCTCCCCGGAAGAAAGGGAAAAGCTCCTCATCACCTATTCGGTGAAGGGCAATTACACCTCCCGCATGGAAAAGGAGCTCTCCGTCGGACGTGAGGTGTGGATCAAGCTGCCCTATGGAGAATTTATCATAGACTGCTCCCGGCCAGTGGTGCTCATTGCCGGGGGAACAGGGATGACGGCTTTTTCCGCCTTCCTCGAGAACCTCACCCCGGCGGATTTTTGTCCGGTCACGGTTTTTTACGGCGCCAGGCACCCCAAACTGCTCATCTTTCGCACCTTCCTCGAAGAAAAACAAAAGAGTTGTCCTGCATTGAAAGTCTGGTATTACGCCGAAGAACTCGAGTCCCCCGCAGAAAACGAGACCCTGGGACAGTTGTCGGTGGAAACCATGCTGCCGCGTATCGAAGACCCCCAGGGCGTGGACTTTTACGTATCCGGACCGCCGTTGATGTTAAAGAACATCACACTCGGGCTGCGGGAATTTGGGGTCCCTTCAGAGAACATCCACGTGGATGCGTGGGAATAACAGGACGAACTTATGCACGTTATCCCCCTTAAGACTCATGGATGCCTGAAGATCGACCTGGATCGAAAGACCGATACGCGTGGTTTTTTTATCAAGACCTTTCAGGAGTCGGTTTTCAGGAAGGTCGGATTTTCCATCACCACGGCTGAAGATTTTTACACCTCTTCCATCAGGGGGGTGATCCGCGGCATGCATTTTCAGCTTCCACCCAAACCTTTGAAGAAGCTGGTCCATTGCGCCGCCGGAAGCATCCTGGATGTGCTGCTCGACCTGCGTGCGGAGTCACCAACCTATTTACAGGTGGAATCCCTGACCCTTACCGGGGATGCCCCCTGTGTGCTCTGCCTGCCGGTGGGCATCGCTCACGGATTTGTGGCTCTCACGAATGAAGCCCTGGTATGCTACAAGGTCGATCAGGAATACAACCCCGCGTTGGATGCCGGCATCCGCTGGGATTCTTTCGGCTTTGATTGGCCGGTTACTCAGCCCGTTGTGTCTGACCGCGACGCAGCCTTCCCTGCCCTGCAAGATTTTAAAACTCCCTTCCGATTTTCAGGCGGTCAGGATGACTGAACCCCGCCCGGTGTTGATCACCGGGGCCACCGGGTTTATCGGATCTCATCTCACCACGGCATTATCGTCCGCCGGACGCAAGGTGCACGTTTTGGTACGTCTTGAATCGGACCTCACCGTCCTCGCACCCTTCCTTTCTCAAATCATGGTTCACACCCTCGATGGAAGCATGGAACAGCTAACTTCCATTTTTAAATCGGTGCACCCGGGTTGCGTGGTTCACCTGGCTACGCGCTTTCTAGCCAGCCACACCCCGCAAGACGTGACCCCTTTGATCGAGGCTAACGTGCTCTTCGGGGCACAGCTCCTGGAATCCATGCAAGCCGCCGGCATCCGCTGCCTGGTGAACGCGGGTACCACCTGGCAGCATTACCAGGGTCAAGAGTATGACCCCGTCAACTTCTACGCGGCCACCAAGCAGGCCTTCGAAGAACTGCTCAGGTTTTATGTCTCGGCCAGGGATTTTCAGGCCATCACCCTGGAACTCACCGATACCTACGGACCGGGTGACCGCAGGCAGAAACTCTTTGCCCTGTTAAACAAAACCGCCCAAACGCAGGAACCTTTGCCCATGAGCCCCGGGGACCAGGTGCTGGACCTGCTCTACATTGACGACGTGACCCGCGCCTTCACACAAGCCGTTGACCTGCTCGAAACCGGCAGGGTTGCGGGTTTTGAAAAGTATCTTTTGACAGCTGTTGAACAAAAAAGCCTCAAAGAGGTGGTTCAACTCTATCAGACTCTCTCGGGGGTAAGCCTTCCCATCCAATGGGGTGGCCGCAGTTATCGCGAGCGCGAAGTGATGAATCCGTGGAATCAGGGTAAAATACTGCCAGGCTGGAAACCCGAGATCGGCCTCACAGAGGGTATCCGGCGCATTCTGGCTCAGAAGCAGGTCACCGATTAATGCATAAATCCAATCCCAAAGTATCGGTTTGCATCCCCGTCTATAATTGCGAAGCTTATCTCGCCAACACCATTCGTTCTGTTCTGGCTCAAACTCTGACGGATTTCGAACTGGTCATCATTGACAACGCATCCACCGACCATACGGCCGAGGTCATTCGTTCGTTCGACGATCTGCGCATCCGCAGCCTGCGTAATGATCAGAACCTGGGCATGATGGGCAACTGGAACCGCTGCCTCGCGGAAGCAAAAGGGGATTTCATTAAATTACTGCCGGCAGACGACCTGATCTATCCCACCTGCCTTGAAAGACAGGTTTCTGCATGCACACTTCACCCTTCCGTTTCCCTGGTTTGCTGCAGCCGTGACATCATCGATGTACATGGAAAAAAATTGATCAAACGTTCTTTCACAGGTTTGAACGGACTGGTCAGGGGTGTTGAGGCCGTCAAACGCATCGTACGATCCGGAACCAACCGGCTGGGCGAACCCGGGGCCATCCTCTTCCGGCGGGACCTCCTCGGTCAGGAACGCCGCTTTTCTGACCGCTACCCCTACGTGATCGACCTGGGTTTGTGGATCCAACTGCTTGGCCTGGGCGACCTTTTTGTCATACAAGAAAGCCTGTGCGCCTTCAGGGTCTCCCCTCAATCTGAAAGTGTCAACTCGCGCCACTTTCACCGCGATGATTTCTCAAAGTTCATCCGCTCCATGGATAGACAAACTTTTGAATTGACTTCCTTTGATATCGCCTGCGGAGTGGTCAACAGTAGCCTGCTCGAATTCATGCGGCGCGTGTTCTATAAACTGACCCGTGTTTTGGATCTGATAAAAAAGTAAGGGCAGCATGGGCAAAGGTCGTTTTCGAGACATCCCGCGAAATTTGGTACGTCGTTTAAAGAATCCCAGCCTTTTCTTTCCACTGCTGCTGGCTGGCGCAGCCGCCTGGGTGGTCAAAGACCCCCTCACGAACTTCCTTTTCCCTTCTCTCTCCGTCTGGAAGACGCTGCTCTCTTTTTTGCTTGTTTTTCTGCTCTTCGGCCTGGTTTTCTACCTCACAACCCTTTTCACCAAATGGTTCTCCGGCAGATTGCCGCACGGCAAACCCATTCCAACCGTACTGAACCTTTCAACCAACACCCGGTTTGTGGCAATTCTTGTTATTCTATGCGGGGGCTTGGTCTTGACGATTTTTATTAATCAGGTTCTGCCCCGTATTGACCTCAACCGGCTCACCTACCTGAGCCCAAAGATCGTACCTACTATGGATCCGGTCGGAAACGACTTTCGCACCGGTCTCTACCGCCCGCCCGGATTGCTTCTGAAGGGCGAAAAGATCTACTACCTGGATCAGGATGGCAGCAATCTCACCCAATACCCGCCCCTGCTTAATCTGCTTTTTTTACCCTACCAGGTATTTGAGGAAGATACAGCTTACATCGTTCATGTGATCGTGTTGTTCCTGTCCAACCTGGTCTGCCTGGGGCTGGCCGCCCGCTGGACCAGGGACTTTATCCTCCCTCGAACCGGGTTAGAGCCGCGCGCCCTAACCCTGCTGGCCTGGCTGCTCTTTTTGGTGATGGCGGTCTTCACTCTCACCGGCTATCCCTTTCTTTTTAGCATTGAACGAGGGAATTACGACATTCTCGCCCTCTTGTATGCCATGCTGGCCGTCCACACCCTGCTCTACCGGCCAAAACGCATCTGGCTGCAGGTGATCCTGCTTTCTGTCGCCGTCCATCTTAAAATTTATCCGGCGGCCTTATTCGTACTCCTCCTCTGCAAACACGGAAAACGTTTAATTCTGCCCGCCCTGGCCGTAAACCTTGTCTTTCTCCTTGCCCTCGGACCGTCTAACGCGCTTGTCTTTTTACAGATCATCCAACAGAACGTGGCCTCGGGTTTTACCTGGGTGGGGAATCACTCCGCCTTTTCCTTTGCCACGTACCTTTCGTGGATCTATCCGGCGGCCGAAAACGCCCTGACCTGGTTGAAACCCTTAATGACCATGCTTCCTGTCGTGATCTGGGTTGCGTCTCTCTACTGGCTGTTCGCACACAGACAGTCCGAAACCTCAAGTTTGCTTTTTGCCTTCATGGTCAGCGTTCCCCTCATGGACGTGCTCCCTCCCATCAGCCATGATTACAAATCCGTCCTCCTCGGCCCGGCCGTGCTGCTTGCAGCCGGTTTCCTTTTGGTCAGGATCCTCCACAAGCCTGATTTCTGGGATTATTTTAAATTGCTCTTGTTAATGGCCTTGTTGCTGCTTCTCGGACGTTCCTTTGCCCTCAATCCACCTGAAGCTGTGCTGCTGAACCATAAATTTTCCGCCATTATTGGTCTCGCCGCCCTTTTCTTATCCATCGTACGCGGTCAACAAGAAAACCAGCCGTCGTCAGAAGACGCCGCTGCGTTGAGCTGATTTTTTCCTCTGTTTATGAATCCACGAAAACGGTCATTTTTGAGGGGCCGCGGTTGGCCCACAGCATGTAAGGGAGGAAGACAAGCGCCTCACCCTTCCGTGACCTGCCGCGCAGCACCCACGTTCCATCCAGAATGGTTTCATCAAAACAGGCCTGCAGGCTTTCAGGGTCAACTGCCGTGGTGAAAATATCATGGCTGTTGTCTAAGCTTTCCAGGCAATAGACCACCGGGCCGTGGGTCACTGCCGCCTTGCCCCCGCATCCGCGGATACGCTTGTCCTGCCGGACCAGGCTGATCGGCATATCAAAATCCAGCCGGATCTCGTCGCCGGGGTTGAAACGCCGTGAAAGGCGCATCCAGCGGGCGGCGAAAAAATCCAGTCCGTTCGCTGAAGGCTTGCCCGGCATGGATCTGCTGACGTTTACCCCGGTTTCTTTGCCGTTGAGGCTGACCTTGCTACCCGCTGCCCAGGCTGGAAGTCGCATGACCAGGTCGAGCGAGTCTGTTCTTTCCATCTCGAGCTTCAAAGTCACCCGGATCTGCCAGGGTAGTTCTGAATCGATCAACAGCCTGATGGGCTGACGGCCTTCGATCTGTACTTCTCCCGAAATATACTGGTTGACACGGATCTCAGAATGGTCATAACAACACAGGTTTTTCCCCAGTGCTGCCCATACGCGCGATAGGTTCGATGGGCAGCAGGGGATATCATACCAACCGGCCCGCGCGAGCTCCCCCCTGCTGACCAAGGGATTGTTATAGAAATAGGAACAGCCGTCCCGGCCGATGCCCACTGAAGCGGCGTTATAAAGCTGCCATTCGTAAAGATCCTCAAACTGGGCTTCGCCGGTCAACCGACCCATTTCATGGCTCCAAAACATACTGCCCAATGCCGCGCAGGTTTCCGCGTAGGCCACCTCGGGGTCAAGTTCAAAATCTCGCCCGAACCCCTCCGAAAGGGGTAGAGAGCCGATCCCCCCCGTTACGTACATACGGCGGGTCACCATTTGCTCCCAGATCGACCTCAATTTTTGGATGCGGTGTTCATGTCCAGGAACTTGTGCCAGCATGGCCTCGGCGGTTTTAAGATAGGTAAACCGTACCGCGTGCCCTTCAGCCCTGGTCTGTTTCTCCACCGCCAGATGTTGTTGGTTATATTTACCGTTTAAGGCTTGCAACATAAACCGTGGTCCAGCCCAAAAAGGCACCTTGTGGCGGTTGCGCGCCGGCAGGTTGAAGCCTGAGTTGTCGGGATTTTTGTTTAACCAGGCCGCCCGCCTGCGCGATACGATGCCCATGCGCCTGCCTGAGTCGAGGACCTGTAAAAGCATCTTCAACCCAAAGAACCGGATCGTGCCCCTGCGTTCCAGGAAGGCCTTGGCCAGCGCCAGGTACTCGATGTTATCGGTTACCCGCCACAGTTTGATCAAAGCGATCTCGATCTCTTCATGCCCGTCTGTGTAGTCAGGCAGGGATTGCGCAAAATTCCGTACCAAAAGGTCGGCGGCTTTGATGGCGATGTTCAACAATCGTCGTTCTCCGCAGGCTTCAAAATGAGAAACGCCGGCTTCGATCAGGTGACCGAGGCAATAAAACTCGTGTTCAATTTGCAGGTCGACCCAACGTTGACCCGCGAAGTGGATCTGGTTGTAAGTGTAAAGATACCCGTCCGCAAGTTGCGCCTTTTCAAGGATCCCGATGAAGTCGTCCACGAGTTTTCGCAGTCTTTTTGAAGGTGCGTGAACGAGAATGCGCGACGCGGCATCCAGCCATTTGTACGCGTCGGAATCCGAAAAAAAGAATCCTTCACGAAAGCCTTCCTTCATCCCTGCCGCGATACGGAAGTTATCGATACAGCGTGTGTTTTCGAGTTGTTGCCATTGATAAAAGATGGCGGTTTCTGCATTAAGTTTTAGTTTATCAGCCCAAAAACCGCTGCGCAGGGTCACTTCATGGAGGGTCGGTTCTTTCATCAATTTTTCCTTTTTTCTAACCATAGATGATTTTATTCATTTTTCAAATATAATCAACTGAAACAAATCATCAGGAGAGTGATATGGAAAACTTTGACGTTGTAGTAATTGGCGCTGGTCCCGGGGGGTACGTCGCCGCGATTCGCAGCGCGCAGCTGGGATTGAAAGTCGCCATCGTGGACAAACAATGGCTGGGCGGTGTCTGCTTGAACGTGGGATGCATTCCTTCCAAGGCATTGTTGAAAAATGCAGAAGTCGCCCACACCCTGAGAGAACGCGGTAAAGAGTTTGGGTTCACCTTTGAAAACCTGCAGCTCGATTTTACCGCGGCGGTTAAACGCAGCCGCCAGGTCTCTGACCGCCTTACAAGAGGCGTCGGCTTTTTGATGAAAAAGAACGGGATCACCGTTCTCATGGGCAAGGCGCGCATCGCCACGCCTTCCAGGGTCATCGTTCAAGATGAAAGTGGCAGCTTAACCGAATTGGAGACGAAAAACATCATCATCGCCACGGGCTCTACCCCCATCGCAATTCCCGGGGTGAAGGTGGATGGCGAGAAGGTGCTGACCTACCATCACGCCATCCTGCAGGAAAAACTTCCCGCTTCGGTGGTGATCATTGGTGCCGGTGCCATCGGCTTGGAATTTGCCACGGTTTGGAACGCTTACGGATGCCAGGTGACACTGGTGGAAATGCTGCCTAACATCGCCCCCCTCGAAGACGCTGAAGTAAGCGCGGAACTTACCAAGGCTTTTCAAAAACGGGGCGTCAAGGTTCACACCGGCACACGCGTGAAAACGGTTGAAACCACAGACTCGGGAGTGAAGCTTACGGTCGAAGGCACCGATGGAGAACAGGTACTGGAAGCCGAGCAGGCCCTCATGGCCATAGGGTTCAGACCCAATACGCAGGAACTCGGCCTTGAAGAAATTGGTGTCGAACTAACCGAACGCAAGTTCATCGCCGTTAATGAGGACATGTCTACCAACCTGCCCGGTGTGTGGGCCATCGGGGATGTCACCGGACGCCTGCTGCTGGCTCACGTCGCTTCGAAACAGGGCATCCTCTGTGCCGACGCCATCGCCAAAAAAGACATCCATCCCATCGATTACCTTATGGTTCCACGAGCTACTTACTGCCACCCCCAGGTGGCTTCCTTCGGTCTTACTGAAAGCCAGGCGCGGGAGAGGTTCCCCGAGATCAAAACCGGCAAGTTCCCCTTCCAGGCGGTTGGGAAAGCCCTCGGGTTGGGAGATTACACCGGTTTCGTAAAGATCATCACCGACACAGAGGGCAAGCTTCTCGGCGCCCACCTGATCGGACCTGAGGTTTCCGAACTGCTGCCTGAACTGACTCTGGCACAAAAATACGACCTGACCATCGAAGAGATCGCCGATAACATTCATGCCCATCCCACGCTCAGTGAAGCGTTGATGGAAGCCGCCGAATCCGTGATGGGCAGGGCCATTCATATCTAAAAAACAGCCCTTGTAAAAAACGTCCTCCCGATTGCATAATAATGATGCCAATAAATTATCGATCGGGAGGAATTATGTATACAGATCAGGATATCGCCAACCTCGTCGCACGTGTGCAGCAGCTGGAATATCAGGCCGCCAATCGTCAGGCCCAGGGACTGCCCAATCTGAAAATTCTCGCGCCCAATTTTCTTACCCGCGCTTTTGCCATCTGGGGACACGCTTTTGTGGCCAGTCTGCTGATCGGCATCGCCATCTCTTGCGTATCCACAATCATCGGCCTTCTTCTGGGTGCTTCAGCCATCGGCTGGATCAGCGATATGTTCGGCAATCTACCGCGATAATTTTTTTGAGTTGATGCCCTATGCTATAATCACCTCTTGAAAAAGAAGAGGTGACTATGGTTTTAAAGAAAATTGCCGGCGTTTTTGGGGGAGACCCACACAAACGCGAGATCGAAAAATATTCAGGCGTGGTCGATCAGATCAACGCCTTTGAAGAACCATTCCTGGGCTTGTCAAATGAAGCGCTGACGGCCAAAACGGAGGAGCTGAAACAGCGCCTAACCGACGGAGAAACACTCGATGAGATCCTGCCCGAAGCCTTCGCCGTGGTTCGTGAAGCCTCCAAGCGTACCATTGGACTGCGCCATTACGACATTCAGATGATAGGCGGCATGACCCTGCACAACGGCAAGATCGGTGAAATGCGTACCGGCGAGGGAAAGACCCTCATGGCCACCCTGCCCGTTTATCTGAACGCCCTGACCGGGCGCGGTGTACACGTGATCACCGTCAACGATTATTTGGCCCGCCGTGATGCCCGCTGGATGGCTCCTATTTACCAGCTTCTCGGCCTCAAAGTGGGTGTGCTGCAAATGGCCTCACGCACCGAAAACGGTAAAAAGGCTTTTCTCATCGACCTCACAAAAACAAACGCCCGCGAAGACCTGCACCAAATGGAACTGGTCAACCGCTCCGAAGCCTATCAGGCGGATATCGTGTATGGAACCAACAGTGAATTCGGTTTCGACTATCTGCGCGATAACCTCACCATGAGCCTGGCCGAACGCGTGCAGCGCGGTCATTATTTCGCCATCGTCGATGAAGTGGATAACATCCTGATCGACGAAGCCCGTACCCCCCTCATCATCTCTGGTCCCGCATCCGATGAATCCGAAGGGTACGTCAGAATGTCCCAGGTCGTGCGCGCGCTGAATCCCGAAGATTTTGAGGTCAATGAAAAAGACCGCCAGGTATCCCTCACCGAGATTGGTGAAGCCCACGTGGAAGAAATGCTCGGTGAAACCCTGCGCGATCCCGACCGGCCTGAAGACATCACCCCCCAGCAGGCACGCTGGCTGGGTTATTTGGAACAAGCCTTGCGCGCCCAACATCTCTTCCGCAAGAACAAGGACTATATCGTTCAAAGCGGCAAGGTGGTCATCGTGGATGAATTCACCGGCCGCCTGATGCCCGGAAGGCGCTGGTCTGAAGGCCTCCACCAGGCTGTGGAAGCCAAAGAAGGCGTCAAGATCGAGCCCGAAAACGTCACCTACGCCACCATTACCATTCAAAATTACTTCCGCATGTATGAAAAGCTGGCCGGCATGACCGGTACGGCTCTCACCGAGGCGGAAGAGTTTGACAAGATCTACAAGCTGGATGTGCTGCCGATCCCCATGAACCTGGAATACGTGGCCTCCCGGCAGGACTCACCCCTCACCATCATTGAGACCAAAGACGCCAACAATTACAGCGTCCAGTTCTATGCCCGCCGCGACGACCCAGAAAAGAAACCTATCTTTTGGCGCCGCCAGGACTTCCCTGACATGGTGTATCGCAGTGAAGAAGGTAAACTGCGTGCCATTACCCGCGAGATCATGCGCTACCACGCGCTTGGCCGTCCGCAACTGGTTGGCACTACTTCGGTAGAACATTCCGAACGGCTTTCACTGCGCCTGGGCGCCGAAGGTCTGCGTAGGCTTTCTCAGACCCTCATCATCCGTGACGCGTGGATCGAACAGAAGAACAGTTCTTCAGAGCTTGAGATCCAAGAACTGCAATTCCTAAACAAACCCCTCGCCGAGTTGAACATCGGAGAGATGCGTCCCGTGGCCAGGCAGGCCGGATTGAACTCCACCAACCCCGAGGACCCCGAAAACATCAAACGCCTGCTTACCATCCTTGACCTGGGTGAAGACCAGGCCGCGCGCCTCGTTTCAATGCTGCAAGGGGGCATTCCACACAAGGTGTTGAACGCCCGCAAGCACGATGAAGAATCCATGATCATCGCCAAAGCAGGTGCTTTTGGCGCGGTGACCATCGCCACCAACATGGCCGGTCGCGGTGTCGATATCAAATTGGGCGGCGAACTCTCCGAAGAAGTCCTGGCTGACGTCATCCGCGTGCTGGAGAAGAACGGCACGCCGGAACCCTGGGATCTTTCCAATGAGGCCAGGCTGAACCTGCTGCGCCAGTTGGACACTGAACAGGTGGGTATCTACGAAGAATCTGTCAAAGCTTTTATCGATTACTTTGACGACATGAAAAAGGTCCGTGAACTGGGCGGACTTCACGTAATTGGCTCGGAACGCCACGAAGCCCGCCGTATTGACAACCAGTTGCGCGGCCGCGCCGCCCGCCAGGGCGACCCTGGTTCCTCCCGTTTCTACCTCTCGCTTGAAGACGAATTGATGCGCCTCTTTGGCGGCGTACAGATGGAAGCACTCATGGGCCGCCTGCGCGTGGACCAGAGCATGCCCATCGAAAGCGGATTGCTCGGCCGTATGGTCGAACAGGCACAGGAGCGTGTTGAGGGAAATAACTTCGACGTGCGCAAGCACCTCCTTGAATACGATGACGTGCTCAATTCACAGCGCAACCGCATTTACGGTGAACGCAACCGCGCTTTCGAAAAAACTGACCTGCACGACGATGTCATCGGCTTGTTGCGCACCGAACTTCAGCAGCGTATTCCCAAAGCCCTGCAGGATGAAGAAGGCCCCTGGAAGCTGCTGGCCTATTTGGAAGAAGTACAGCCTTCCATGTCTTTCGAACAGGAAGGCGTGAAGGCTCCCTCCTTCGCCCTGCATTTGATCATTGACGAAGTCAAGCAACGCGTGGATGGCAGCACGGACCCCCAAAAGACCAAGGATGTGCTTCTTGACCTCGCGCGCGAGAGCCTTGAACTTGAAACCGAACACATCTTGCGCAGCGCTCAAACCCTCCTCGATAAAACAGAGCTGACCGTTGAACAATTCCGCACCGAACGGCTGGAAACACTGGATAACTATTTTGATGGTTTGGAAGAAGGTGATCGCGAAGAAGGAATGCCTGCCAGACGTCCACAGGAAATTCTGGAGGAGGTCTCCGCCCTGGTTCACACTCCCCTGCGTCTGACGCCTGAAAGCTTGAGGCTCCTGCCTGAAGGCGCAGCGGAAGTAAAGGAAAGCCTTGTTGCGCAGGTGGTCAACACGCTTAAGCTGCTGGCCGTTACCCGCACCCTCGCCACGCTCGAGAGGCGTCTTGAAGAAAGCCTTGAGATGAAACCTGGTCAGTTGGTGGACCTGGAATGGTTCGAGATTTCAGAGGGCATCATGCGGGCTGTGGAAAACCTGCTTACAAAACGCAATGAAAGCCTGCTCTCACCGCAAGGTCAGATCGGACAAAACATCGAGTCGCTCTTTAGCAAATTGACTCAAAACGAAAATGAAGAATACCGCGTGGCCGACCAGTTAATGTGGATCAGCAGCGGTACCAGGCTGCTCATTGACCAGCGCACACACCAGCGTGTGACACGCAAGGTGACCCTGCTGAATTACATCTTCCTGGCTGCCCGCCTCATTCAAGACACGCCCGTGGCCGGTATCACTGAAATGATCATCTCGCATCTGGAAGAAACCCGGGAACGCCTTGAGATCGTGTGGGGCAAAATGGAATTCGAACGCTTCAGGCTGGCCGGGGTGTCCCTGCGCCAACTGGATGAAAAGACAAAAGCCCTCATAAGCGAAAAAATAAGCGAAACGGGTTTTAACGCCATCGCCTCCCTGCAGCCGGACGACCTGCAGGAAGAACATCGCCTCTTATTAACGGAAGCGCTCGGAACCCGCATCCAAAATGACATCTACCGCCATATCCTCGTAAGCGTCATCTCTGAATTGTGGGTCGATTACCTCACCCGCGTGGATGCCTTGCGCGTCTCCATCGGCATGGAAGCCTTCGCTCAAAGAGATCCGCTTGTGCAATACAAGAGCCAGGCTGCTGAAATGTTTAAAAACCTGCTCAGCGACATTCGCGGCGGTGTCATTAGCCGCATGTTCCGTTATCAGCCCAGGCGTGCAGGGGCCGCTCCAGAAAAAAACGCCGAGGCAGAACCAGAGCCGAAAACAGCGGTAGACCAACCCACACAGGGGCAAAGCAAGAAAAAGAAAAGAAAAAGGCATTAAAACACCGGCTTGGCATCTCCGTAAATTGTATTGCATTTGCCGGGAAAACCTTAAAATGATGTATAATAAAAAATCTATAAGCCCATGGCAATAGAAATAATTGTTGCCAACATTTTTATTGTTTAAGTGGGCTAATCTCATCCATCGGAGTACACAGAACGTATGGACACAAATGATGCCCAACTCGAACCCGAGAACAATTCAGCGGAAAACAACATGGCTTCCCTTTTGGAAGCGGAAGGATTGGCCATTGATTTCCCCACGCAAGGCGAAATACGCCAGGGTGTAATTGCCAGTATGACCCCCGGACAAATTTTGGTCAGCGTCGGCACCAAATCCGAGGGCGTAATCAGCGGCAAGGAATACGAATTGATCCCGACCGATGAATTGGCCAATTTGAAGTTGGGGCAGGAAATTCCCGTTTACGTTATCAATCCTGAAGATTCCAACGGTAACCTCGTACTTTCCTACATGCGCGCACGCGAAGAAGAAAGCTGGCAGATTGTCGAGAGTCTCGTTTCTAAAAAGGAACCTTTCCACAGCTCCATTATTGGTTACAACAAGGGCGGCCTCATCGTTCCCATCAGCGGACTGCGCGGGTTTGTACCCGCTTCACAGATCAGTTTCACCCGCCGCGCCAGCATGACCGGAGATACCCCCGAACAGCGCTGGAGCCGCATGATCGGTCAGGCCATCGATGTTTGCGTCATCGAAGTGGATCGCGAAAGGCGACGCCTGATCTTATCTGAAAAACAAGCCTCCAACGAATCAAGAGATTCCCTTAAAGAGCGCGTCATTGATGAGTTGCAGGAAGGACAGGTCCTCACCGGACGTGTCACCAGCCTGGCTGATTTTGGCGTTTTCGTGAACGTCAACGGCGCGGATGGACTCGTGCACCTTTCAGAAATTTCCTGGGACCGCATTCAGCATCCCGGTGAAGTACTCAAGGTCGGCGAAGAGGTCAAGGTCAAAGTCATCAGCATTGATCGCGATAAAAAACGCATCGGCCTTTCCATTCGCCAGCTCTTGTCAGACCCCTGGGATAAAAAGGCGTCTGAATTTCAGATCGGCCAGCTCGTGGAAGGCACAATTACCCGCCTGACCAAGTTCGGCGCATTCGCCCGCCTGACCGATGACATCGAGGGATTGATCCACATTTCAGAGATCAGCGAAAAACGCATCGAGCATCCCAAAGAAGTCCTTAAAGAAGGTGACACCCTCACTCTGCGCATCATCAAGATCGATAACGAGAATCACCGTATCGGGTTGAGCGTGCGCCGAGTAGATTCAATGGCCTACGCTGACATGGACTGGGAAAGCCTCGAAGGGATCCTCGGCAACGACGATGAAGAAGATGCTGCCGCTCCGGAAGAATCCGCCGCCTGATCCTCTATTCGTGACAATTGAGCGCGCTGTTATGCAGCGCGCTTTTTCTATCCGTTTATTCAGGCAAAATCTTCGCTTAACTGTTACAATTATTCCTGGCATTCGACCTTGTTGAACTCTTGCCCACCCGGCACAGCCTTGCAGTTCGGAGACTCTTTTTTCGGCATGACAAAGCCAGCAGTTAAACCAATGCAAGAAGCCACACAGCTTGAAATTGAGATCCCCAACCCTCCCTTGCGGCGGGTTAGAATTCGTTTTTCACTTTTTATCTCTTTTACGGGGTTCGTGATCTTCCTGGTCGGCGCCCAGCCCGGCTGGTTCTTCCTTGACCGCAGCCCGGTGGTCGGATTCGTGCAGATCGCGGTGATGTTGATCGGACTGGCGGCCATGTGCCTGGGAGGTTACGTGGCCATTAATTCACTTTGGCGCGGCCAAACCCCCAGTATTCTCGCCGACATCGGTTTAAGATTGGTCAGCACCGGGTACGTGGTGATCATCTTTTCAGGCATGGCGGATATTTTTGGGATCGGTTCTCATCCGCTCCCCGGTGTGCCCATTTTTGGCGTCTGGCAGGCACGTGGGATGGAGATAGGTCTGGCGCTCGTGGCCATCGGTTTTGTGATGATGTTCCCATTCGGACAATTCAGTAAAAAATAGACTTCCTGTTTACCGGCAGGGCGGCAGCTCCATTGCCTCCAACATTTCGTCATTGGTGGGGTATTTAAACTCTTCCTGCCCGGTTTTTTCAGCCTGCCTTTTTTCGTCTTCTTCAAGCAGCTTCAAATTCTCATTCCCAACAAAACAAAGTCCTAATTCTTTTAAACGCTCTTCCAAGACACCACCGTTGAGCGCCGATAACTTTTCAAGCGAGTGAAGATATTGTTCGATCGCGCTGGCAGCAAAGACTCCATCCCTGCGCGCGATTCCCGCAAGGCCAGTGCTCGGATTTCGTGACCAGCCGGCAATGAACAGGCCTGGCACGGGTTGACCTGTTTGCGGGTCCCCCACCTCGAAACTGATCCCCTCGACCGGGAATTTCGGCTTCGGGCTGGAAAACACCCTGCCGCCTTGCAGAGGTAGGTTCAGGTCGTCACTGATCTCATCCCCAATGGCGAATATCACGTTATCCAGCATAAATTCTTCTGTCTCGCCACTGCCGCGAGCAAGCACCTGTTCGTCAACTTTCTCCAGAGTATTGTGCTCCGTTTTTATCCCTCTCACCTTGCCTTCGGCATCCGATAGGATCTCGACCGGCGAATGTAAAAAGCGGAAGATGATCCTGCCCGAGTGCTCTTTGGGGCAGGCTTTCTCGAGGGTCACGGTCACCCTGTGCTGGGCGGCCTCGGGGTCTTGCCCGATGGCAAGCATGGCCGGTGTAACTCGGTCCATTTCAGCGGAAAAATCGTCCATGTCCAGGTGTGCGATGATCGGCAGCACCTCTTTTTGGTCGAACTTGACCTCGCCTGGTCCCCTGCGAATGACCACTAATATTTCTTCCACATCGCAATAGCAGATCAAATAGTGGGCAATATCCGTCATCACGTTACCTGCGCCAATAATGGCCACCTTCTTTCCAATGGGAAAGGGTTTTGAACTGTAAGGAGGGAGCTGGTTGTAATGATAGACGAGATCCTTGGCATGATAAACACCCTTGAGGTTCTCTCCCGGCAAATTGATCAACTTCGTCCCCTGCGCGCCGCAAGAAACCAGCACAGCCTGAAAACCCCACTGAAACAGGTTCTCCAGATTGAATTTTCCCGCCTTGCCTACGCTGACGTTGCCATAATATTCTACCCGCTCGTCATCCAGAATTTGCCTGAACTGGTTTCTGAAACCGTTCTTGATCTTATGTTTTTCAAGAAAGATCCCGTATTCAACAAGACCGCCTGGTTTAATGTCGCGGTTAAACAACGCCACGCCATAACCCGATGAAGCTAATTTTTGTGCGGCAAACAATCCTGCAGGACCGGCTCCCACAATCGCAACATGCAGTTCCTGATCTTTCGTCATGAGCTTCCCTGATAAAATAATCTACAAAGGCAGAACGTTGAAATACTCCAGCCACCCTTGTGTGTTGACATAGGCGAATAATAGCAATTATTATACAATTGATTAGAGGTAGCATGACAGAGAATATCACGCAAACCAGCCTTAAGAACGGTATAAAAATTCTGCTCAGAGAGATCCATACTGCCCCGATCATCAGTCACTGGGTTTGGTATCGTGTCGGTTCAAGGAATGAGGTCCCCGGAAAGACCGGCATCTCCCACTGGGTCGAACACATGCAGTTCAAAGGTACACCCACCTTCCCGGCCGGTGTGTTAGACCGCGCCATCTCACGGGATGGAGGATTGTGGAACGCCTTTACCCACCTTGACTGGACCACATTCTTCGAAACCATGCCCGCTGACCGCATCGATCTTTCCATGGACCTTGAAGCGGACCGCATGGTTAACAGTGTCTACGATCCGCAGGAAGTGGATTCTGAACGTACGGTCATCATTTCTGAACGAGAAGGCAACGAGAACGAACCACTCTTCAAGCTTGAAGAATCCATGCAATTAGCTGCCTTTAAGACTCATCCCTATCGGAACGAAGTACTTGGCTCCATTGCCGATCTGCGCGCCATTAGCAGAGAGGATCTTTACGCGCATTATCGCACGTACTACAATCCCGCGAACACCATCATTGCCGTGGCTGGGGATTTTCAAACCGAAGACATGCTTCAAAAATTGCGTTCCCGTTATGAATCCATCCCGCCGGCTCCCCTGCCTGCCCCGATTGATCTACGTGAACCCGCCCTGCAGGCCGAAGAACGGGTCGAGGTGAATGGACCAGGTGAAACAACCTATCTGGAATTGACCTGGCGTGCGCCCGCGGCCGTGGAGGATGATTTTTTCAGCCTGACCGTGTTAGACAGCCTTCTGACCGGCCCATCCAGTCTCAATATGTTTGGCGGTGGCGGAATTTCAAACAAGACCAGTCGCCTGTACCGTGCTCTGGTGGAAAAAGAATTGGCGGTCAGTATTAACGGTTCGCTGCAGGCTACCATTGACCCTTATTTATACGGCATCATCGTTACCCTCAGCCCTGACGGTACTCCCGAAAAGGCTTTGCGTGCCATTGACGAGGAGATCGACCGTCTGGTCAACAAACCGGTGTCACACGAAGAGATCGAACGCGCCGTAAAACAGGCACGCGCCATGTTCGTGTATGGCAGTGAGAACATCACAAACCAGGCCTTCTGGTTGGGTTATTCTTCCATGTTCGCTGATTCCAACTGGTTCCTTAAGTACGTTGAGAACCTGCAGGCCGTTACTCCCGCGAAACTGTTGAAAGCCGCCCAAAACTACCTTGTACCGCAAAAAAGGGTGGTGGGGATCTACCATCCGGAGGGAAATCAGGCATGAAGACTCCAACCTCGACCTCTTCCATTCCCGGTCCCCACGATATCAGCCGCAAGGTTCTCGACAACGGGATCACCCTGTTGGTACGCAGCAATTTCAACAGCTCCTCGGTCGTCCTCAGCGGCATCCTGGGCGCCGGGAGTCTTTACGACCCGCCCGACCGGCTGGGGCTGGCATATTTCACCTCGCTGGCCTTGATGCGTGGAACACAAAATTCGGATTTTCAAACCATCTTTGACCGTCTTGAGTCCGCAGGCGCGAGCCTGGGATTCGGCGCGAGTGTGCATAACACCAGTGTTGGCGGGCGTGCATTGGTTGAAGATCTGCCCCTTCTCGTGGACACCCTCAAAGATTGCGTGCTCCACCCGGTTTTTCCCCTCCAATACGTTGAGCGCCTTAAAAACCAGCTCCTCACCGGGCTGGCGATCCGCGCGCAAGACACGCAGGCCATGGCCTCGTTGAATTTTGACAAATTGTTGTTCCCACGCCACCCTTACGGTCTTCCTGAAGACGGTTATGTTGAAACCCTCTCCACCATCACCCGCCAGGATCTGGTGAATTTTCATCGAACCTGTTACGGCCCTGACAACATGGTCATCGTGGTCGTGGGTGCCGTCTCTGCGCAGGCCGTGTTTGACCTGTTCGAAAGCTCATTGGGGGAGTGGAAAAACCCGCGGGTCAAGGGGTCTCCGCAATTCCCGCCTATTGAACCTCCTGCCCGATCCGTGCGCGAACATATCGACATTCCGGGAAAGAGCCAGGCGGATATTGTCATGGGCACACTCGGACCCAAAAGAAGCGCACCCGAATACCTCGCCGCCTCATTGGGCAACAATATTTTAGGCCAGTTTGGCATGATGGGGCGTATCGGTGAGGTGGTGCGTGAGAAAGCCGGCCTGGCATACTACGCCTCGACCAGCATCAACGCCTGGATCGAAGGGGGGTCCTGGGAGGTCTCGGCCGGGGTGAACCCGCTGAATATTGAAAAAGCCGTCCAACTCATCATCCAGGAAATACAGCGCTTCAGAACTGAACCCGTTCTCCCATCTGAGTTGGAGGACAGCCAGGCGAACTACATCGGAAGGCTGCCCCTTTCACTGGAATCCAACGCCGGGGTTGCCAACGCCATCCTGAACCTGGAAAGATTTAACCTCGGGCTTGATTATTACCTGCGTTATCCAGAACTGGTCAGAGAAGTGACCTCTGAACAGATCCTGCAGGTTGCCCGTCAATACCTGGACCCTGAAAACCTCGTCATCGTCTCGGCGGGCCCGCGCTCAGACAAGGATTCCTGATCGTGACCGCTGTGACAACCGGCGTGGATCTGGTGGAAATTTCCCGCTTCCATTCCCTGAACCCCGCCATCCGCGAACGTTTTTATAAAAGGGTTTTCACACCAATGGAACTGGAGGAGGCCCGTGCCTCCGTTGAAAGCCTGGCCGGAAAATTCGCCGCCAAGGAGGCTGCCGCTAAAGCCCTGGGCAGCGGCATCGGCATGGTCAGATGGCAAGACCTTGAAGTTCTCCCCGACCTGCAGGGGCGTCCCGTCCTTACCCTCCACGAAAATGCCACCCGGGCTGCCAGCCAGGCTGGATGGGTTTCCTGGTCACTTTCCATCACGCACACACACGCGTACGCCGTGGCCGTGGTCACCGCATTAATGGAAAACGAGCTGGGCTAGAAGGATGTTGCCTTGAAGATCCTTTCTGTCAGCGACACCGAGATCGGCTTCCTTTACAGTCCCATGGTCAAAACCCGCTTTTCTGATGTGGATCTGGTCATTTCCTGCGGAGACCTTCCTTATTTCTACCTTGAATACATCATGACCATGTTGAATGTACCCCTCTATTTCGTGCGCGGCAATCACGCCAGCAGGGTGGAATTTGCCAGTTCCGGTGTCCCGCGCACTTACCCTTGGGGCGCTTTTGACCTACATCAAAGAACCCACCGTGACGAGTCAGGACTGCTGCTGGCCGGCCTGGAAGGATGCGTCAGATATAACAAGGGAGATTGGCAATACACCCAAAATGAATATTGGTTTAAGGTCTTTCGGCTCGTGCCTGCCCTGCTCATTAACAAGGTCAGACACGGCCGGTACCTCGATTTTTTTATCACCCACGCCTCTCCCTGGAAGATCCACGACATGGATGACCGCGCCCATCACGGTGCCAAAGCGTTCAATTGGCTCATTCGCAACTTTCAGCCATCGTGCCACCTTCACGGCCACATTCATGTATACAGGCAGGATACGGTAACCCAGACTCAGGTTGGCAAGACCACCGTGATCAACACCTACGGATACAAGGTCACCCACTTTGATCTGCCGGTAAAAAAACCAACACGCAAAAAAGCAGGAAAAAATGAGTAACATGATGCCGCAAATCCACCACAGTAATTTTTCGCGGGCCTACCGCAAGGGGTTCTGGCGCGCCATGATCAGTTTGATCCGCAAAACCAATAACCAGTTGTTACCCTTTGACGAAGTGATGCAGCACCTCCCCCTGCGCGGTCAGCACTATCTTGGGCTGAAACAGATCGAAACCTCCAAGATCGTCGGTTCCGTGAATCGCTATCACGATTTTGACCGCGCTTTTCTGCCCCGCCAAACCAGTACGCGCGCCCGTTGGGAAAGCATCGATTCGGCGTATTTCAAAGACATCCTGCTGCCCCCCATCGAGGTCTACAAGGTCAGTGACGTTTATTTTGTCAAAGACGGAAACCATCGCGTTTCAGTGGCTCGTGAACGCGGACAAGCATTTATGGATGCCTACGTGATCGAGATCGACGTTAAAGGCCGCCTCGATGAGAACACCGATATCAAACAATTGATCATGGCTCAGGAATATACCGATTTCCTTTCCCGCTCCCAACTGGGTCAGGTCGCGCCAAGGGCGGACCTGCGCTTTTCCATCCCTGGTCAATATGACCGACTTCTGCAACACATCAGTGTGCACCGCTGGTTCATGGGCGAAAGGTTAGGCCGACCCATAGAAGATGAAGAAGCCGCGCTAGGCTGGTATAAAGAAGTTTATTCCCCCGTGATCAAGATCATTCGCAAACACAAAATTCTGCAGGAATTCCCCCAACGCACTGAAACGGATCTCTATCTGTGGATCATTGAACATCGCTGGTATTTGGCTGAAGAAGCGCATCAAAAAGTCAGTCTTGAATCAGCGGCTTCTCACTTCGTGCAAAAATTTTCCCGGCGCCCGTTCAGGCACCTGGCTCAAATATTCAAGTGGCTGAAGAAACGGATCGCGCCTAAGAAAAAAATTCAATTCTGATGCAAACTGCGTTGGTATATCGATTAAACGGAAAGTGAAGCCTGCTTGACCCCCAGCCAAAAATGATTGGGCAGCACCATTTGATTGACCTGCACATCCACGCCCAGTGACTTGCTGGGCGCTTCGATTTTCATGCTGGGGTGGACAAAACAAACATTCGGACTTTGTCCATATTTTTTTTGATAGTAATCCAGAGCTTTTAAAATTTTGTCGTTCAGATCGACCTTTGGGTCATTATCGAACCACAGCATGCCAGTGTTCATATCCGTCTCCATTTTGTGCTCCTTTTGATATTGCAAGTTATGCGCCAAATTATTAGATATTTTGTTCTATATTATAGAACATTTATTCTCCTTTGTCAATTAATTGCTCGAACAATCCAAAAAAAATTGTCCGTTCGCGATGGATTTTTTTACCTTTTTAAGGTATCCTTAACCCATTCTCAGAGAAAACAAAAATCCTTTTTACGGAGGCATTATGATCAAAGAGACAGTAAAAGATGCCGAAAGCAAGATGAAAGGCGCGATCACATCTCTCGAAGATGACCTGGCAACCATTCGTACTGGTCGAGCCACGCCCGCTCTCGTGGAAAAACTGCCCATTGATTATTACGGCATGCCCACCCCTCTAATGCAACTCGCTTCAATTTCGATCCCTGAAGCACGCGCTATCCTCATCAAACCGTTTGACCCTTCCTCCCTGAAAACCATCGAAAAGTCGATCCTGGCATCCGAACTCGGGCTAACGCCCAACAATGATGGCACGGCTATCCGCTTGAACCTGCCTCCCCTCACAGAAGACAGACGCCGCGACCTGGTAAAAATGGTTCACGCGCGGCTTGAAGAAGCACGCATTTCCGTACGCAACATCCGCAGGGACATGATCAAGGACCTCAAGGAATTCGAGAAGGAAAAAATGATCTCTGAAGACGATCTGAAAGTCGGCGAAGAAGAAATGCAAAAATTGACCGAGAAATTGATCACCGAGATCGAAGCCGTCGGAGTTAAAAAAGAAAAAGAGATCATGGAGGTTTAGCCTCCCGGCAAAAGCATGGACGAAACCCCCAATAAAATTCCGCAACACATCGCCATCATCATGGATGGTAACGGCCGCTGGGCTGAAGCGCACGGCGTGACCCGGTTCGAAGGACACAAAGCTGGCACCGAGAATTTGCGCGCCATCATTCGCGCCAGCGTTGATTTTGGCGTCAAACATTTGACCATCTACGCCTTTTCAACCGAAAACTGGGGCCGTCCGAAAGAAGAAGTTGACGGGCTTATGTCTATTCTTGAGTCGGTCATCGACCGTGAACTCAAAGAGTTGAATTCTCAGGGTGTGCGCATTTGCCACATCGGCCGCCTTGAATCCATGCCGCCAAAAACCCAGAAAAAAGTGAAACACGCCGTGGAGCTCACGCAAAACAACGACACCTTGATCTTGAACGTTGCCTGGAATTACGGCGGCAGGGATGAGATCATCCACGCCATCCAAAAGATCATCGAAAAGGGCTACACTCCGGATCAGATAACCGAAAACCTGGTCAATCAGCACCTCTTTACAGTGGCCTCTCCTGATCCCGACTTGATCATTCGCACCTCCGGTGAAATGCGTTTAAGTAATTTCTTGATATGGCAGTCTGCATACTCGGAATGGTATTCCACGACGATCTTGTGGCCTGATTTTAACAAAGAAGAATACAAGAAGGCGATCGAGGCATATGGACTCCGCAAAAGACGTTTCGGCAAACGCTAAACCCTTTTGGGCCGGTGGTGACAAATCTTTCCGCACACGTTTGATCGTGGCGGATATTTTTGTGCCAGTTACGGTCTTTTTTGCCTTTCAAGGCGGCGTATGGTTTGCCTGCTTCGTCGGTGTGGTTTTGGTCGTGGCAGCCTGGGAGTATTGGCGGATCTTTAAGAACGGTGGCTTCGCGCCGTCTCTGGTGGGTTTGATGTTCTTTACCGCGGCGGCCGTGGCCATGCGCTATCTGTGGAAACTCGATTTTTTTGAGCTCTGGGTTGCCGCTCTACTTCTTTACGCGATCCTCTTTCACGTCATCCAGCAGCAGCGTGGAAACGCGCAAGCCGCCAGCAATCTCGCTCTGACGGTTTTTGGCGCCGTCTACCTGGGATTTCTGGGCAGCTACGCTGTCTCGTTACGCGCTCTCGAACACGGCCTGCTCTGGACCTTGCTGGTCTTCCCTGTGATCTCGTTGGCCGATACCGGTGCTTATTTCTTTGGCAGGTTGTTCGGCAGGCACAAGATGCTCACCGCCGTCAGCCCCAAGAAATCCTGGGAGGGATATTTTGGAGGCATCCTCGTGGGCGGCCTGGGAGGCTGGGGGTTGGCCTCACTTTGGCACATTGCATCACCGGCCGTTCTGCCCATCCACGGCATCCTATTAGGCATCGCCATCGCCATCCTAGCCCCCTTGGGTGATTTCGGCGAGAGCATGATCAAGCGCCAGTTCAATATCAAAGACTCAAGCAACCTGCTCCCCGGCCACGGCGGATTTTTCGACCGCATCGACTCTTCGCTTTGGGCTGCCGTGCTCGGCTATTATCTGATACTCCTTATCCTTTAACCCTTACTGATCGGACATGATGATTAAAACAAATCCCACCCACAACCTTGCACTAGACCTCGTAAGAGTCACTGAAGCAGCCGCCCTGGCTGCGGGAAGACAGATAGGACGCGGAAACAAACTGGTTGCCGACGGCGCTGCCGTGGATGCCATGCGTCTCATCCTTAACACCATCCAGATGATCGGAAAAATCGTCATCGGTGAGGGCGAAAAAGACGAAGCCCCCATGCTTTATAACGGTGAGATCCTCGGCGCCGGCAGCGGCCCCGAACTCGACATCGCTGTGGACCCCATTGACGGCACCAGGCCGCTCGCTTTTGGCCTTTCCAATGCCATCGCAACCGTTGCCCTGGCACCCCGTGGAACCATGTTCGATCCAGGCCCCTTCTATTACATGATGAAGATCGCCGTCGGTGCGGCCGCCAGGGACGTGATCGATATTGACGCCCCCGTTGCGTGGAATCTGGATAAAGTGGCCAAAGCCAAGGGCGTTGACGTGGAGGATCTGACCGTGGTCGTGTTGGATCGCCAGCGCCACGAAGAGTTGATTGCTGAGATTCGCCAAACCGGCGCCCGCATCCGCCTCATCCCCGATGGCGACGTGGCCGGCGCCCTGATGACGGCCATGCCCGAAACCAACATCGACATCCTGCTGGGGGTGGGGGGCACCCCCGAAGGTGTGCTTGCTGCCGCGGGCATGAAAGCCCTGGGCGGCAACATCATGGGCAAGCTTCACCTTTCGCGACCGGCCGAATTTGAATACGCAAAAAAAATGGGGCTCGACATCAACAAACCGCTTTCCATGTTCGATCTCATCGCTTCGGATGACGTCTACTTTGCCGCCACCGGCATCACCTCAGGCGACCTGCTTGACGGCGTCTCTTACTTCCCTGACGGCGCGAGAACGGACAGCCTGGTCATGCGCGGTCTTACCGGCACCACCCGGCGCATCATCGCCACCCACCGACTTAATATCCTTTCCGGTATCAGTACCATTCCTTATTGACCCCCAAAAAAACGGATCCCTGAAAACAGGGATCCGTTTTATTAAAGCGTGCAAGATAGATGTTTCTGGGCGCGTCTTTACTTGATCTCGTAATTGATGCTTGCGTTGGCGGAGATCATCATTTGACCGGCCGCGATGGGGGCGCCTGCTTCTTCCATGGCGTAGTTGCCGCCCTTTCCGTCATAGATCGATGTGGGCATGTTGTTTGCGTACACACTGATCATCTGGATTTCACCAAGTTTTACTCCGGAGGCTTTTGCGATGGCTTCTGCTTCGGCGATGGCATCCGCGATGGCCAGGTCACGTGCTTCAGCGATCGCGGCTTCTTTATCCTGAACATCAAAAGAAACGCTGTTGATCGTGTTCGCGCCTGACCGCACCACGGCATCGATCATGTTGCCGAGATTTGAAAGCTCGCGAACCGTGATAAAGACAGTGTTTTCCACTACATAATACTTGCGTGTGACGGTCCCGTCCATGCCATAATCCTGCATCGGGTAAACGTTAAAACTGGTGGTTTGGATGTCTTTGGCTTCCACGCCCATGTCTTTGAGAGTTTGAGCAACGGCATTTGCCTGGGCGTTGTTATCATTCAACGCACTCGATACCTCATCGCCTTCGGCTCTTACACCAACATAAATATAGGCAACGTCAGGGGTTAAATAGACGATCCCTTCGCCGTTCGAAGAAAGCACACGGGTTTGGGGAGACGCCCCCCCAGAAACCACGGCGGGAGTTGTTCCACAGGCGGCCAGTGAAACCACCGCCAGGATACTAACCAATACGAACAAGAATTTGCTTTTCATTTTTGCTCCTTTTATTTTTATTCTACTGATTAGACGCTCAGAACGCAAAAAAGTTCCCCGGATCTGAGAGAAGTCTGGTTTTGTTAATCCGATCCACCCAATTATCCCTATGATTTCAGAAAATACATCATGATCCCGATCACCGCAAAAATGGACCCAACGATGCGGTTAAGAATCTTTTCATCAACCTTGTTAGCCAGCCTGGCGCCCAGAAGGCCGCTAAGCACAGCCGCGACCGCGATGATCGAACCGGTTTTATAATCCACGTTGCCTTGCAAGGCGTACCCGATCGTCCCGGATGTGGAGGTCATGGCCATGATCAGCGAAGAAGTGCCAATGGCAGTGCGCGTGGGGTATTTTAAAATGATCAAAAGCACCAGAAGGAACATTAAACCACCCCCCGCGCCAAACAGTCCGCTGTTGATTCCCAGCAACAGTCCAATGCCGAACGTGATCAGCCTGTTTTTATGATTCATCTCCTCGAGTCGTACGCGTGTGTTCTCACGCCGCGGACGGTAGCTTTTTACCCACATTGACACCGCCATGGCGAGCAAGAAAAGGATGAAGCCCTTGTTCATAAGTTCACTGGGGACGAACTTATTGGCCACCAGAGCGCCTCCTTGGGCACCTAGGATCGCCCCAACAGCCAGCCACAAGGCGGCTTTCAGATTAACATTGCCGTGGCGGTAATAACTGATCGCCACAAAAAGCGGTGTGATCATATCCACAAAGAGGCTTGTACCCACCGCGTTATGCATGGAAAACTTTAACAAGAGGGTAAGCAGGGGAACAACCAGTAAAACACCGCTGGCGCCGGTGATCCCCACCACCAAGCCGGTTGCAAGGCCGATCAGTGCGTCAATTTCATATGTGATCATAGAATCAGGTCCCTATATTCAGGAAGTCAACCCGCAATTATAAACGTAAAGGGCGCAAGGGTCGAAAGCAATCAACAATAAAAAAAGGAAGGACGAATCCTTCCTTATATTTTCGTATGTATTTTCCAATGTATCAGTGAACCAGGGTTCCAACTTTCTTACCAAAGAGGGCTTTTTTAAGGGCTTCACGGTCCCACAGGTTGAGCACGTGGATGGGCAGCTTGTGTTCCATGCACATGGTGATGGAGGTGGGGTCCATGACCTCAAGCCGGCGGTTGATGGTTTCGATATAACTTAATTCGTCAAACTTGATGGCCTTTGCGTTCTTCTTTGGGTCACTGTCATAAACGCCATCCACTTTGGTAGCCTTGATCAACACGTCCGCGTCAATTTCCATGGCTCGCAGCGCGGCCGCGGTGTCGGTGGAAAAGTAAGGGTTGCCCGTGCCGCCGCCAAAAACCACCACCCGGCCTTTTTCAAGATGCCTGATCGCACGCCTGCGGATGTAGGGTTCTGCCACCGTACGCATTTCAATGGAGGTCATCACGCGCGTGACCACGCCCTGGTGCTCCAACGCGTCCATCAAGGCCAGGGCGTTCATCACCGTACCGAGCATACCCATGTAATCCGCCGTGGCCTGATCCATCCCCATTTCCAGGCCGACCTTGCCGCGCCACAGGTTACCCGCGCCGATGACAATGGCAACTTCCACACCCAATTCACGAACTTCCTTGATGCGGCCTGCGATCTCCTTGGCCTGCGTCGCGTCAATACCTGCGCCTCCTTCTCTTGAAAGAGACTCCCCTCCCAGCTTCAACAGGATGCGGTGATAGGTAAGTTCTTGCATGGCATCTCCTTGGTTAAGAAAAGACCAACCGGATGGTTGGTCTTTTTAATTATTCTTCGTCTGCTTCTGAGGTTGTCTCACCAAGTGCCCAACGGCTGAACCGGCGGACGATGATGTTCTCTCCCAGGGCTGCTATTTTTTGGTTGATCAACTCCTGGATGGTGATCGATTCGTCGCGGATGTAATTTTGGTTCATCAAAACAAATTCATCCTTGAATTTTTTGATCGATCCTTCCACTATCTTGGGCAGTATGGCGTCAGGTTTCCCTTCTTCCTTGGCTTTGGCCGTGGCAATCCTGGTTTCGCGTTCGATCACCTCGGCGGGGATATCAGCTTCCTGGATGAATTCAGGTGAGGTGGCAGCGATCTGCAGGGCCAGTTCATGGGCCAGGGTTCTGAATACTTCAGAGCGGCCGACGAAATCAGATTCACTGTTCAATTCAACCATCACGCCCACACGGCCACTTCCGTGTGAGTAAAGCTCGATCACGCCCTCAGATGCCTGTCGGGCAGACCGTTTTGTGGCGGTCGCCAGACCTTTTTCACGTAAAAATTCCATGGCGGCGTTCATGTCGCCATTGGATTGTTCGAGAGCCTTGCGGCAATCTAAAATGCCGGCCCCGGTGGTTTCTCGCAAAGTCTTGATCATTTCTGTTGTCACTGCCATCGCTAAAATTCCTTTTCTTTAAGATTTCTGGCGGGTAAACTCCGGAGAAGCATCTTAGGCAAGATCTTCGTCCTTCTCTTCTTTTTTAACAGGTTTCTGGTCATCGTCGCTATGATCGGCCTCTACGGCGTCTTCTTCTTCAGCTTCGTTCTTGCCGCCCATCTTGGCAAGCGTGGATTCACCTAACAAGTCCTCGTCATCCATTTCGCTTTCTTCATCCATGCGCGGGCGGGCTGTTGAAGAGGTCACTTTTACCGGAGCGCCTGATTCAGCCTGGGTGCCATCCTGGTCTTCTTCCTTGAACATGGTTTTACCTTCGATGACCGCGTCTGCGATCTTGGCTACCAACAGCTTGATCGCGCGGATGGCGTCGTCGTTGGAAGGGATCACATAGTCCACGGTGCGCGGATCGCAGTTCGTGTCTACCAGCGCGACCACGGGGATGCCCTTCAAATTGGCTTCGTGTACGGCCGTGTGTTCCCGGACGGTATCCACCACGAAGATCAGGTCAGGCAGTCGTTTGAGGTTGCGCACACCGGAAAGGCGCGCCTGCAGTTTTTTGATATCGCGGCCGATCAAAAGGCCTTCTTTTTTGGTCAGGCGATGGATCTCGCCGGACTCGGTCATTTTTTCAAGTTTTTCCATTTCGTGGATGCGGTTCATCATCGTGGTCCAGTTGGTGAGCATGCCGCCCAGCCAGCGTTCGGTCACGTAGGGCATTCCGCAGCGAATCGCTTCTTCGGTGATTGTTTCTTGTGCCTGTCGTTTGGTACCCACGAACATGACCACACCGCCCTTGGCGACAGTGTCCCGCACCAGGGTGTAGGCATTGTTGAGCAGTTTTACTGTCTGCTGCAGGTCGATGATGTGGATGCCGTTGCGCTCAGTGAAAATGTAAGGGCGCATCAACGGGTTCCATTTATTGGTACGATGACCGAAATGGACGCCGCTTTCCAACAGGGCTTTCATGGAAATAACAGAACTCATGGGAAGTACTCCTTTGCGTTTTAGCTTCCGCGTCCTTTAGCCTTGTCCTCACCGGTTTTCCGGCACGCAGACAAGATCGGGGCGCGTGTGAGATAGTCTATGGCTGTCACCATAGCCGATGAATTATATCACAGGTTGAGACCAGTTAAGGTTTTTTTGTTGGGTTTGATTATATCTCGATGCAAAAATGAGCCTATTTTGATGTCATAAATCGTTTGGCATGGTTCATACGGATGAGATTAAAACCGATCACTACCAATAGAATGAGGATACGGTAGATCGGTTTTACCGGGATCACAAATGCGGCCAATAAGATCGCAACTCCGATCAATGCGTGAACAAGTAAATTTTTCCAGTCTTTCAGATAATTCCAGATCCCATTAATGATTTTCATTTTTCTCCCAAGTTTTTTATTCCTGTCATTTCCTAATATTCACTGTAATAACTCTATCCTCATTTGCCAATTGGAGATAAGACAGGATTATTTTTTCGATCAGATCTATTTGCTCTTCGATATTTTGGGGGTCCTTTATGCACGCTTCTACGATCATGATGAATGTAAAACTCCCCAACTGACGGCAGATACTGGGTGCAAGATCTTTGAGCCCCTCTGCCGCCAGACGGGTGATGATTCTGCCGAAGGATTCTGAAGCCGATTCATTCATCACCGGATATTGTGCCGTGATATTTTCTTGGGCAAAAAATTGATGATGTAAAACACCGATCTCGATCCAAAGACTATAATGGGATCGTTTTTTTGCCATATCCCTGGCTAATTCCTCGAGCATGGATCGAAATATTACACTTGCGCTTTTCTCACTTTGTGACAGCTCCTGTAATTTCGACTCGGTTTTTTGCCAATCTTGAAAGATCACCTGCCGAAATAATTCTTGCTTGTTTTGAAAGTGTAAATAGATCGTTCCCACGGAAATATCTAATTCTTTTGCGATATCCCGCATTTCGGTTTTTTCAAAACCAAACTGATCGAAATGGGTTTCGGCAGTGGATAAGATCCTTTTTTGAATATCCGATAGGACTTTTGGCATAGGCTTTTTGATCGGTTTTATAATGAACCTTGTTCATTTAAAGCCATTATAATGAACGGGGTTCATTATGTCAAGATGAATTCGAAAAATGATAAAATAATGGTCTGAAAGAATAATTGAGGCGAAAAATGCATATTCTGGTAACCAATGATGATGGCGTCAACGCCCCCGGTCTACTGGCCCTGGTGGTGGAATTGCGTAAGGTCGCCGAAGTGAGCATCATGGCACCCGACCGCAACTGGTCTGCCTCAGGCCACGTAAAAACCCTTCACCGCCCCCTGCGGGCCAAACCCGTCACCCTCGCGGACGGCAGCCCGGCTTTCGCTTGTGACGGCGCACCTTCGGACTGCGTCGCCCTTGCCCTCATGGGCGTGATCGAAAAACCGGTCGACCTGGTGGTCTCGGGCATCAACCCCAACGCCAACATCGGACACGACATCACCTACTCCGGCACGGTGACCGCCGCCATGGAAGCCGTGATCAACGGCTGCCGCGGCATGGCCGTCTCTCTGGATGCCCCCGAACGCCGCACCGCACCGCTGGACTACGCCCCTGCGGCCGCTGTCTCCCGACGGATCGTGCAATCCTGCTTTTTGGAGCATTGGCCTGAAAAAGCCCTGCTTAACGTGAACGTTCCCTACCTGCCTGAAAAGGAAATTAAAGGCTTTCGCATCAGCCGCATGGGTCAGCGTATTTACCGCGACGAACTGGTACGCCGGGAAGATCCTCGCGGCAAACCTTACTACTGGATCGGCGGTGAACCCCCCACCGGCGTGGACCAGAGCGGCACGGATTTCGGCGACCTTGCAGCCGGTTTTGTATCCATCACCCCCATCCAGCTTGACCTTACTGACTGGGGCGCGCTTGAAGACCTCTCCTCTATAACATGGCAATAATATCCTGTCAGTGTATTTTTTCATAAATTTGTCTGACATCCAACAGTTGACTTTTTTTGGCCACATCGCTAAAGTATTGTTATGGTTCTTTGACAAAAAGTTCGTTCGATCCAAGACTTATTATTCCCAAGGAGAGAGGTATGCAGCTTTCGACCGTAAAGGATTGGATGAAGGACCTGGTGATCTTTATCGATCCCGAGGCCACCGTGAATGAAGGCCTGGCGCTCATGCGCCACCGTTATATGAACAGCGTCATCGTCAACAAGACAGCCGCAAGCCCTGATTACGGCATCGTCACCTCGATCGATATTTGTGACAAGATCGTCGCCCAGGGCAAAGACCCATCCAAAACCAAAATGCGCGAGATCATGGCCTCCCCCGTAGTGACCGTTCCGGCCACCATGAAACTGAAAGAGTGTGCCGCCAAAATGAAAGAGATGCGCGTGCATCACCTGCCCGTCGCGGATGAAAAAGGCGCCATCATCGGCATGATCTCGGCTGCCGACTTTTTGGTCGTTGCTGAAGCCATGGGCACGAATTTTGAAGACCGCAGCCTGAAATAAGCCTTGACATTTTTACCTTGAACACCCCGGCGCATCGGTTATAATTGCCATCGATGCGCCGATTCTTTTTGATCACCCTGGTCAGCATGATAGCGTTAGCCATGCTGACTGTCCCCCTGAGAAACGCCCAGGCCGCCGGTTCTGTCACCGGTGCGGACATGATCGCGTTAATGAATAGCTGGCGCTCCGGGTATTGGTCCAATTCTCTGATCGAGATCCAGGCGCTTGATAGCTGCGCCCAGGCCACCGCGGAAGAAATGTCTCGCATCGGTGCCAAAGACCACCTGGCCAATCTGGGCTATCCGGCTGCCAGTACGCGCTGCACCACCCACGGCTTCAGCGGTAGGGTCACTGAAAACTGGGCCTACGGCTCGAACATGGATATCAACACCCTGGCTTCCTATTGGAGCGATTATTCGCACATGCTGCCTGCCACGGACCAGCAATATTGTTACATCGGCGTCGGCATTTCGAACGACGGTTACTACATCCTCATGGCGGGCACGGGCAGTGACGGCACCTGTACGGCCGACTACGTCGGTTCTTCCGGCACCGCAGCCGATTTGAACGCCCCCACCCAGGATACCAGTAACTACGTCCCGCCCGTCATCACCTCCACCCCCGATTACGACGGCAATATCTATCATGTCGTGCAAAACGGACAAACCCTCTACACCATCGCCACCTATTACGGCGTGGGCTACGAGACCATCAAAGAATTGAACAAGCTCATCAGCAACGATATTTTCGTGGGCGACAAGCTGCTCATCAACAAGAAACCCACCCCCACCATCACGCTCACACGTACCCCCACGGTCATGATCCCCACTCGCACCCCCACGGTCACGGCCCTCCCCACCACCCCGCGGCCGACGCGTACCATCACCCCCACCCCGGACCCGAAAAGCCTGCCCATTAAAGTAGACCGGCCTACCCTGGGCTTCGGTTTGCTCGTCATCAGTGCCGCCGGATTCTTCGTGGTCTTGTCCTTCCTCTTCGTTAAACCCTTGTTCAAAAAGAAACAAGACAAAATTTAGATTTCCACTCATTCTCGATTGTTTTTTCTGGATTTTCTAAAAATTCCGTGGATTTGCACAACAAATTCCGGGGATTTACAATCAAAATTCCGGGAATCTTTTTTTTAAGATTCCCGGAATCTGCTCTAAATATCGTTCTGGAATCTCCTCTTGATTTCAATACATTTCACCACTGAAATCTGCGCTTTGGAGAACGAATGAGGTTGTCCAACAGGTAGGGGCGATTCAT
>CAZNAF010000013.1:8060-43708 GCA_964570925.1 uncultured Anaerolinea sp. | reverse complement strand
CCTGAACGGTCTGCCGCCCGTAGATTCAGGTGCAAAGCTCTTTTTTGGGTGGGAGGTGTCAGCCTGGCTTCTTCAAGCATGCGCTCCAGGCGTTTACGCCGGCCTTGCGCCTGGCGCGTATTCTGACCGGCAATATTGCGCCGGATATATTCCTCTTCCTTTTCGATGAATTCCTGCTGGGCTTTGTATTCGCTCAAGCGCTTTTCATAACGCTCCTGGCGCTGCAGCATGTATGCGCTGTAGTTGCCGCGGTATTCTTCCAGCTGCGGGGTCATCTCCCAAATGGTGTTTGCCACCTGGTCAAGGAAGTAACGGTCGTGCGACACGATCAATACCCCGCCCGGCCAATCCTTGAAATAATTCTCAAGCCATTCCACGGCTTCGATATCCAGGTGGTTGGTCGGCTCATCGAGTAAAAGCAGGTCTGGCTTTGAAAGCAGAAGTTTGGCAAGCATGGCGCGCGTACGCTGTCCGCCGGAGAGCTGACTGACCGGCCTTTTTTCATCATTCTTTGAGAAACCCAGCCCGGTGAGCGTCATGCGTATCTGTGTCTCGAACGTATAACCACCCATGTGATCGAACCTGGCCTGCATGCAGCCGTACTGGTTCAGTAATTCTTCCGATACTTCTTTTCCAGCCAGTCTGGCTTCCATGCGGTGAAGTTCCTGCTGCAGGGAAAGTGTGGAATCAAAAACCGTCAGCACTTCATCCCACAGGGTGCGTTCAGATTCCAGCCTGGCTTCCTGGGGCAGGTAGCCGATCACACAGTTGCGCGAGCGGTGCACAGTGCCGCCTGAGGCTTCTTCCTCGCCAACGAGGATGCGCAGCAGCGTGGATTTACCCACCCCGTTCGCCCCCACCAGGCCCACACGGCCGTGATGCGGAATGCCAAACGAGAGGTCCGAAAAAAGGTCTTCAGCCCCAAAGGATTTGGAAAGGTTAACGGCGGAGATTAACGGCATTGTTGGTCTTCCTAAAAAACGCTCAAACAGTATACCATAGCGAATAATTTCAAGAAAAATCCCCCAAAAGCACTTGCTTTTGGGGGATCCGGAACGTATCTCGATCTGTTTATTCAACCACCTGCCAAAGGTGAAGCTGGTTGTCCATACCTGCGGTGGCAATAAAACGCCCGTCGGGAGAAAAGGCTAGGTGGGTAACGGCATCGGCATGCCCCTGCAAAGAGGCGATCCGCGACGCGGTGGATACATCCCAAATTTCCAGGTTCGTGCCCGTACCCACCGCCAAAAGGGAACCATTCGGAGCAAAGTCAAGGCAGAGACCGGGTTCATTCAGGATCAGGGTCTGTAGTTCCGCGCCTTGTGCGGGATCCCAGAGCAAAACCGCGGGAAGTGTTTGCTCATTGACCGTCTTTAAGGCAATGCTCGCCAGCATGGTGCCGTCGCTGCTGGTTTCATAAGCGTTGACAAAATCCTCATGCCCCAGGACGGGTGCCATCGCGCCGGACTCCAGGTCCTGCAGTTGGATCGTTCCGCGTGCGTGCCAGACCATCCACTGTGGGGCCGAAGAAAACCCTGCGTTGTAAACTGGCGCAGCAGTTTCAAAACCGGTCAGGGTGCGCATCTCGCTGCCGTCAGAAAGCGCGTATTGGGTGATCTGCCAGGCCTCCATATTCGACACCGCCAGAGAGGCGGAATCAGGTGAAAAGCTCGCATTGTTGATCAGGTAATCCGGTAGCAAGGTGAAAACGGACTCATTGCCGGCTTGCAGATCAATCACGGAAAGGGCGGTCATATCCAGCCTGACCATGACGGCTTTTTTACCGTCCGGCGCCAGGTCGGCCACCCGCTCTTCCGTTGTGCTATAGATGCTTTCTGGCTGCAACACCGGCACAGAAAGGGTGGTGACCCCAAAGGTCTGTGCGCCGGTTGAATCAGTATTTTGGGTTGAAACCAGCAGGGTACGGCTGTCATCTGCCCAGCGAAGTTGTTGAATGTTGGAAGCCGCGGAACGGTTGATCACCGCCAGCGACACGGCGTTTTTAGCCGTGATCTCGACGGCTTCAGGCGTGGGTGAAAGCGTGGCAGTGGCGCCCTCCGCAGGATTCAACGCGTAAGCGGGTTCGGTCTCAGGCACCGCTTCGGTGGGGGGCGTGACCTCCTGCAGATCGCAGGCTGAAACTGTAATGCACAAAAGCAGTGTAATTAACAAAAAAAGCCAATTCTTCTTCATGGGCAGCACTTCTCCTGTTTTCCAGTGGTCATTATACATCTTGTTAATTCAGAAGGTCGCGGATCTTGTTCTCACCCCAATCCACCGCGCTGTCCTTGGCCTGATTGAAAAGGTCTTCCAGCCAATCCAGCAGGAGGTTTTTAAGCTGATTCAACCCCCTGGCAATGGCCTCTTGAAGGTCCAGACGCCAAAGGTCGACCTGGTCTTTCGCCAGAGCCTTGAGCTGTTCATCCCATCCGCCTGTTTTGCCTGAGATCAACACCGGTCGTTCGTTGAGCATGACCACGGCACTGCCTGAGGCATCCACCTCAATGGGTACGCCTAACGCCGGATCCAGGGATCCTGTATCCGTTGAGAAAGCAGTGATCTTGCTTTTGGCAAGGTTGGAAAACATGGCCGGCTGGGCGGCATCCCCATCCTGGCTGCGCCAGGCAAGCAGGGTGAGTGTGGCGCCTTTTTGAAAACGATATTCCTGTACACTTCCCGACTGCCCCTGAACCTGGCCGAGTGCCCTGGCGTTCTTTGCCAGGCTGTTGATGTTTCTCATGTCGTTCATCGCGCCAGGTTGATAGAGCGGATCGATCTGCCACAAGACCAGAGGAACCCCGTTACCGGCTTGCAGCATGGTGCTGCCTCTTACCAGCAGGTCGGCGTGCAAGGTGGACGCATCGATCGTACGACCGGTTTGCAGGGTCGCAAGTTCTTCATGGAGCCAATTTAGACCTGTAATGAAGACGGGTTTTCCGCCCAATTGGCGGGCCAGTTCCTGGATGGATCCCACCTCGGTACTCAGGCTGGCAGGATTGGCCGTCATCGAGGAGGCGCAGGCCTGGTTTACGTTCAGCGTCGTCACGGCTTCAGGGAGTGCCGCGCCGCGCCGGGGTTGATAGGTGAGGGCGTCCATGGAGGTCCAGCCCTTGGCAGCGTTGATCTCCAGCAGAAAGGTCATCGGGTTCACGGCGCAATGATCCGCCGTGGCGCTCACCAGGCTGCCCATCCAGACCTTGTCATTGGCGTCTGACTGCCTGATGATCTTTGAGGCGGAACGCAGCATTTTTGCGTAGAGATCCGCGTCTGCGCCGGCCAGTGAGCGTGCCGCCAGGGTGGTATTGACCTGGTCACCGATCTGCCAGGTATCCACCTGTTGACCAAAATGGTCCACCGCCGCCCTCACAAAGGCCTCCCAGCGTTTGCCGAGAACCGCTTCATCTACAAAATCACCGGGGCTGGCCAGGTAAAGTGGATAGCCTGTTAGAACTGCCACGGCGTTCATCCCCCGACTCTTCGCCGAGGTGAAAAACTGGTCCAGGGGAACCACGTTGGACCAATTGTAAACATCCGCTGTGGTTTCCACCAGCGCCCAATTCACTTCGATGCTTACTGTATCCACCCCAGCTTGCTGGAGTACGGTCAAAGTGGATTCAACAGCCTCT
The DNA here is from genome assembly GCA_964570925.1 of uncultured Anaerolinea sp. GTDB lineage: Bacteria > Chloroflexota > Anaerolineae > Anaerolineales > Anaerolineaceae > UBA6107. The sequence continues at coordinate 40,082 of CAZNAF010000013.1, read as the reverse complement.
GAGGTCAATGGCGGCGCGGCCAGCAGATCCACCCCTACGCCCTCGATCCGTCCGGAGGTCGGAGGTGTGGACGCGTGATAGATCAAAAATCCAACCACTGCCAACACGCTGATGGGAATAATGTTACGCAGGACGAATCCAATGAATTTCATAGACAGTTCTCCCGACTCACATGTTGCAAGATTGACACCAGCCACGGCGATAAATTTTATTTGGATTTTATGAGGCTTTTCATACCCCCTTTTTTCTCGCCGTGGCTATAATTAACACATCTGGAAGGTAAACAAGATGAAAAAGGAAACCTTCGAAATTCTTTTACTCATCGCCAGACCGGCGGCGGGGAAAAGCGAAATCATCGACCACATCAAGCGCACCCCTCTCAAGGAGAGGATAGACCGCTTTCATATTGGTGATTACGCCGAGATTGATGATTTTCCCATGCTGTGGACATGGTTCGAAGAAGACGCCCTGCTCGAAAGGATGGCGAAACCCCGGCTTCACACGGACAATCAGGGTTATTTTCTCTGGCCCCATCTATGGGACCTGCTGATCGAACGCATCGGCCTGGAATACGAAAAGAAAGTGAGCCGTGAGCCCGATTTTGAGACCCGGTATACCACCCTGGTGGAGTTTTCAAGGGGCAAGGAACACGGCGGCTACCGCTCTGCCTTCGCCCATCTGCCCTTGCAGATGGTAAAAAAAATGGCGGTCCTCTACGTGGACGTGCCATTTGAAGAATCCCTGCGCAAGAACTGTAAACGATTCAATCCCGACAAACCAGACAGCATTCTGGAACACGCCCTGCCCGACGAAAAACTCGTCAGGCTTTACAAGGAAAGCGATTGGGAGGAAGTCCGAGGAAGCGACCCAAGTTACCTTGAAGTGCAAGGAGAAAAAGTTCCATACGTTGTATTTGAGAACGCGGATGACGTAACCACCGCACGTGGTGACGCGTTGGGGGAAAGACTGGAAGCAAGGTTAAACCGGTTGTGGAGTGTATATCAAAAGATGCAATAATAGAATAATCTCATCAAAAAATAGAGGTGACCATGACAGAGGTACTGGTCGGAAGACAACCCATTTTTGACCGCTACATGAAAGTGTATGCCTACGAGTTGCTTTATCGTTCCGGCGACCTGAACTCTGCCAACTTCCAAGATGGAGATCAGGCAACCACCCAGGTGATCCTGAACACCTTGCTCGAGATGGGGCTGGACAGTATCGTCGGTGACGCCAAAGCCTTCATCAACCTGACCCGAAATTTTCTTACAGGGAAATATCCCATCCCGTTGCCCGCAAACCGCATCGTGATCGAGATCCTGGAAGACATCAAGATCGATGACCAGGTGATCTCGGCGGCGCGAGACCTGCACAATTCCGGGTTTACCCTGGCGCTCGATGATGTGTCTAACACGGACCGCGTGACCCCGTTTTGCGGCATCTCTTCCATCGTCAAACTGGACCTGAAACAGATCGATTTTTTCACTCTCCCCGACGCCATCAGCCGCTGCCGGGAGTGCGGGTTTAAGGTGCTGGTGGAGAAGGTTGAGACGCAGGGGGACTATAACATGTGCCGCCGACTGGGCGTGGATTATTACCAGGGATATTTCTTGTGCAAGCCTAACATCATGCGCGGCAAGAAAATGGATTCCTCCCGTCTGGTGATCATGCAATCCCTGGCCAGCCTGCAGGATCAAAAAGCAAGTTTTTCGGAACTCGAAACCATCATCGCCAAAGATGTCGGCTTAAGTTACAAGCTTTTACGTCTTTCTAATTCAGGTTACTACTCCTTCTCCACCGAAGTAAAGTCGTTGCGCCAGGCCATCTCCTTGATCGGTTTTGACTCCATGCGCGGTTGGTTGTCATTATTATTAATGTCCACTCTGCAGGATAAACCACCGGAATTAACCAATATTGCCCTGCAGCGAGCGCGCATGGCAGAGTCACTTGCCAGGGTGTTTGGTCAATCACAACCGGAGCTTTATTTTTTGGTCGGTCTCTTTTCGGTTTTGGACGCCCTCATGGACCAACCCATGGACGTTCTAGTTTCAGAGTTAAATCTTACGCCTGCCATTGCCGCCGCCTTGCTCAAGCAGGAAGGTCTGCCGGGCATGATCCTTAACACCATTCAGGCTTATGAAAAGGGAGATTGGAAAACGGTGATGAGCCTGAACCTGCCGGTCGAAACGCTGACAAAAATTTATCTCGATTCGATCAAATGGACAAACATCCTGGCTGAGGAAATTCACCACGCCGATACACTGGAGCTCTAGCCGGCCTGATTTTTATCAGGGGACGATCACCTTGACGCTTTTTGAGAGGACTTGAACCGTCACGGGGGTGCACCCCACCAGGTCCCCATCCGCCTGAACTTCCACGGATGGCGTGGTTTGGATCACCAACGTGCTGCTGGCTTGCAGCTGCTCGAATTTGGGCGCCCTTTTTTCACGCTTGATAAAGGCTTGCCAGAACATGGCCGGGAGGTCCTTGAGGGTCCTGGGTTTAAAGATCAAGACGTCCGCCTTGCCGTCATCCGGTTGGATCTTAAAGGTGGACTCCAACATGTTCAACCCGACCACGCCGTAGTTGGCAACCATGATCTCGAGCGCTTTCCCGTGATACTTCTTCCCATCCGCGTCGATGGAATAACGTGTCAGTTTAATGCCCAACAATTCTTTAAAGAGATTTTTAAAATAAGCCAGGTTGCCGTATTTACGTTTAATATCGCGTGAAGTGGATTTGATCATGCGGGCGCTGAAACCCACGCTGAGGTTCATGGCATGCACGCTTTTACCGATGGACATCAGGTCGAGGTAGCGCACCTGGTGTTTTCCCGTCATCAGCGCCAAAGCCCGGATGGGCAAAAAGGGAAGCATGAGATGCCGTGCGATTGCATTCCACGTACCGGAAGGGACGATCCCCAAAGGGACGGAGGACCCTGCCATCCCTGCGGCGACCGATGCAATGGTGCCGTCTCCCCCGGCGACCACCACCAGGTCCAATCTTTTTAATATGCTCTTCCTGACCAGGTCGCACAGGTCGGTGTCGCGTTGCGTGATCACGTACTCCAGTTCCCAGCCCTTTCTGGAAAAATGGTCGTTAATAACCCGTTTCATGACCTTGTCATTCATGAAACCGGCCACTGGATTAATGATGACCAATGCGTGTGGTTTTTTCTCTGTCATTAACATTTGCCCAAGAAAACCTGAGTCAATCTTACCGCTGTTTTGTTGAATCTTTATTAGAATCGCAAAAAAAAGGGTTCCACCTCCGATCCTAGTTCGGGATTTTCCACGTCTGAGGCCGCATACTACTTGTTGTTAATGGAATTCTCCGATCTTCAGGGTTTGTTCGGCGTTTGAAAAAAAAGGTTAAAGTCCGGTAAAATCTCACAGTCCTTTGTTAAATAAGTTGAAGATAAACATGAGAATTTTCACATTTTCCCGATCCAACAATTAACTTGGATCAACGTTACGCTTGGTGGTTGTCTGGTAAAATTGACGGCGTTCGGATATTTACACACTTCAGGATTTCTCCCTAATGACTTCAAAACCGAAAAACAGCCAAAAGAAAAAGATCCTCGTGTTCCATCCCATCCTCATCGCCCTTTATCCGGTGCTGGCCTTGCTGGCATACAACATCATCCAGCTGGACCCGGTTTACGCGGTTCGCGCCGTCCTCATTACGCTTGTATTTGGCGCCCTCGTCTTTGGCCTTTGCAGATTGATCCTTCGGGATCGACTCAAAGCCGGCCTTCTGGCCAGCCTCACCCTGCTCCTGTTTCTCACGTACGGACATGTTTATAACCTGCTAGAAAACAAATCCTATCTGGGGCATCACCGCTTCATGATCGTGATTTGGTTAACCGCCTTCCTGCTGGGGGTGTGGGGCATCTTGAGCCTGAAAAAGAAACCGCGCAACCTGACCATGTTTCTTAATTTCTTTTCAGCAGTTTTGATCGCCATTCCTGTCTTCCAGATCGCCCGTTTTGAACTGCTTCAAATCCGGCCTACGGCCTCTGCCAATCCAACCTTGGATGAGGTTTGGCAGCCTCAAAACGAAGCCCCGCAAGGTTCCCCGGACGTATATTACATCGTTCTGGATGCCTACACGCGCAGCGACATGTTGAAAGACGAATATGGGTATGACAACAGCCGCTTCTTGCAGGACCTGCGTGATCTTGGGTTTTACGTGGCAGATTGCAGTAAAAGCAATTACAGTTACACGCCCTCTTCCATGTCTTCAGCCCTCAACATGGATTACCTTGAAAATTTCGCGGCCGACATCATTGCAGAAAATCGCAGCTTTTATGACCTGGGTGAAGTGATCAAACACAGCAAGGTACGCGAATTGTTTACCGACCTGGGTTATCAATACGTCACCTTCGACACCGACATCTGGTGGCTCGATAGCACCGACGCGGATATTTACATTTCGCAATATGCCTCACCCTGGCAAAAATTAGGTAACTTTACCCTCATGGGGAATTTCGAAAAGTATTATCTTCGCACAACGGCCTTGCGGGTGGTCGAGGAATTCGCCAAATCGAGACAGAGCCGCTACGGAAAAGCCCTGTTGACCACCGAAAAAGCCCATTATGAGCGCATCCTTTACAGTTTTGACCAGTTGGGTGAATTACATGAAACAGAAGGTCCAAAATTCGTTTACGCTCACATGGTCGCACCCCACTTCCCTTATGTTTTCAACGCGGATGGCAGCTTCAACGATGACGAAAAAGCCATGGGCGCCTATACCAACGAGATCGCCTTCATTAACAAGCTTGTCCTTGAGACCGTGAAGGAGATCATCAGCAAGTCGGAAGTCCCCCCGGTGATCCTGCTGCAAAGCGATCACGGCCTGGCGGAATCCATCCGCAACGCCAACCTGATGGCTTATTATCTGCCTGAGGGCGGCGACCAGGCCCTCTATCCGGATATTACACCTGTAAATTCATTCCGTATCGTCTTCAACCACTATTTCGGCGCGGATTACCCCCTGCTGCCCGATATCGCCCGCTCGGCGACGTATCAAGACCCTTATAACTTTACCATCGTGGACTATCCCTGCCAGGTGAAATAGATTCGCTGGAACTTCGATAAAAAAACGGCTTCTTTTTACTGAAGCCGTTTTTCTTTTTATTTCTTTTTCAAAAGGTATAAAGTCCGCTCACTGCCGCTGACCGGTTTCTTTTCGACCACGGTAAAAAAGCGCTTGAACGCCTCTTCAAAGCCTTCAACAGTGTAACGGTCAAAAATGTCCTTGCGCGTGGCCAGCAGGCGCTGGACCTGGGAATCCGATTTGGGCACAAATTCCACCACAGACCATGTGGTGGTCGCCGCGAAGAATTCTGCGATCGAATCCAGCGGCAGGTTGTTCGAAATGGCGAGATGGTGGATAAGCGCCAACGCCAACAGCATATCCGCCGGGCCGCGCCCGCTGAAGCTCTCACGTTCGCAATTTGCCCATCCGATGGCCGGACTGGGATTGGTAAGGTCCATTACCAGGGGCAGCAGGTTCTTTTCGCCCTGGTTGCGCACTGTCAGATAATTTTTTTCCACCGCGGCGGGGTCAATATCGCTAGCTACCGTGAAAATTCCGCGCCTGGCGGCTTCTCGGCTGAAAAGGCCGTTGTTGGCGCCCAGGTCCCACACTGTCGTGGGCTTGCACTTGTCGATGAAAGTACCGACCAGTTCGCCTTTTTGCTTGAGCGAATCATCAGAATAATTGGTGGCGCTATAATATTCGCCCCACTCGGTGCCTTTGGGTTGCCAGGTCAATTTTTGTACAGTCTGCGTCAACCCGTTGAGCATGTTCGTTAAGGCTTCTTTGGTCAGTAAGGCGGCGTTGTTTGTTACACCTTGTTTATCGGCAAACTGGCGCTGCATTTTGGCATGCAGGTGAATGTGCACGTTGAGGCCTGAAAGCCCAAACCGGGTCGCGGCAGGCAGCAAACGGCTGGCCAGATCGAGCGGGACACCGTCAATATAATTGCGGCTCAACTGCATGAAACGGACGTCCACCAGCGAGGCCAAAGCCAGAGGGGCCAGGAAATGCTGGCAGAATTGCCGGTACCCGTCCCAGGCGGACCCCTTGCGGTAGACATCAAAGGAGAGTGTGTCAATGAGCAGGGGTTTGCCGTCTTTGAATTGGATGTTGAACGCGCTGGCGTCTTTCAGGATCATGCCCTTTTCGAGGGCCAGTTTGTTGATCTCCAGGGTCAGCAAAGCCGCGTCTTGTAACTGAGAAAAGCTCCACTCGTAGGGGTAGGAGATGAAAGGCAGACGTTCAGGCTGTAAAACGCGGTAAGCCTGTGCGGGGTCGTCACCTTTCACGTCCGCCTCGACGTGGGGAACCAGCCAGCCTCGTGAGGTCAGCTCCTCATACAGGCCGGAGTTCATCAGCTTGTCATATGCTTTACAATAGGGATTGTTAACTTGTCGATAAAGAACGCCGTTCCTTACAAACAGGTATCCGCTGGGGTCTCGAAAAGAAGAGGAAACCCTGGCAACGCTCATGCCTCGTCCTCATCGTCCTCGTCACTGGCGGGCGCGGGGGGAACGTATTTTTCACCCTTAAAAAAGGCCTTGATCCTGCCCCAAAACACTTTAAACAGAATGCCGATACCGCCAACCAACCCGGCTGCGATCAATTGCACGAGCAGGCTGCCCGACCCGGGATCCAGGTAATTCAATTTAAATAAAATAATGGGCATGCTTCCTCCGGTTTTTCAAAGTAATTACTAATTATAAACCCGTTCTTTTTGCGACAGGGTCAACAAGTGTTTGTGTCCGTCAGACCGCTGACTTGTAAAATTGCTTTTGCGCCAGGGATACGGCGATTTCGGCGCCCACAGCGGCGTTGTTCTTGATCAGGGCGATGTTGGCGGTGAGGCTTTTTCCTCCGGTTTCCTGTTTGATGGCTGCCAGTATGAAGGGTGTCACTTCCTTGCCGGTGATGCCTTTTTCATTAATTTGTTTTAAAGCCGTGTTGATGGCTTTTTGGGTTTCTTCATAAGACAGCGCGTCTTGATCGGCAAGAGGCACGCCCACAAGCAGCCCGCCCTTGTGCTGGTGCTTTATTTTAGCAAGGAAAACTTCGGCAATTTCGCTGGCGCTCTGCGCGGACCAATCCAGTTTGTAGTGGCTGCCTCGCGTATAGAAAAGCGGGAACATCTCCGTCTGATAACCGATCACGCCCACCCGATGGGTCTCGAGATATTCCAAAGTGGCGGGGATATCCATGAAGGCTTTCGCCCCTGCGCACACGGTCACGCAGGGGTAGTCCGCCAGCGCCATCAGGTCGGAGGAAATATCGAGGGTCCTGTATCCCTCCGGGCCAACCCCGCCGATGCCACCCGTGACAAAAACGTGGATACCAGCCGCGGCAGCGATGGCCAGGCTGGAGCTGACCGTGACGGCCGCCGAGAGTTTTTTCGCCAGGACGAAGGGAATGTCGCGGTCGCTGGCTTTTAGAATCGACGCTTCGGTGGCGATGGTTTCGATCTCCTCACGCGTGAGCCCTACCTTCATCTTGCCGTTCAAGATGGCAATGGTGGCCGGGATGGCGCCCTTTTGCCTTACGATTTCCTCTACGGCCAGGGCCGTTTCCACGTTTTGGGGGTAGGGCATGCCGTGGGCGATGATGGTTGATTCCAGCGCCACAACCGGCGCCACAGCCCGCAGGGCTTCCGCTACGTCTTTTCTGATCTCAAGGTCTGTTTTATTCATATTTTCTCCAGTTTCTTCACCATTAATCTTGAAGATGAAATTTTTGGGCGAGGGAATCCGCCAGTGTACCTTCATGGTTCGTACGCAAGATCTGCACCACATCTGACAGGGTTGGCGTGTGTTCCCGCGCACCCAGGCGGGTGACCACGTATGCCGCGGCGGCGCTTCCCATCCTGGCGCTTTGCCAGGGGTCCAGGCCGTTCAACCAGGCGGTTAAAAACCCACCGCAAAAAGCGTCTCCGGCTCCGGTACTATCCAACACTTTCTCGGTGGGTTGGATGCGTACGCTCTCCGTACCTGACGCGCAAGACACCAGGCAGCCGTCACCTCCCAGGGTGACCGCCACCATTTTCACTCCCCGGCTGAGAAGCGATTGCGCGGCGTCGCGGGGGTCGCGCATTCCGCTGAGCATGGTCGCTTCTTCCAGGTTGGGGAATATTAGATCCGTTTTATTTAATATATCGTCGATATCGTCAGGTTGTTGTTTGGCGAAAAGATAAGACGGATCCAACGATACCGTCAAACCGAATCGGTGTGCTTCGTGCAGCAGCGCACGTGCGACCGCAGCGGAACCTGGCTCTTGAAAACTGTAACCGGAAAGGTGCAGGCATTGGTGTTTTTTCCATACCACCGCGTCTGGCAGGGGAGGAGGCGCGCTCTCGTTCACGCCGCGGAAAGAATAGAACTTACGCTCTCCGCTTCCGTCCACCAGCGCCACGCAGGTTCCGCTTTGGCCTGGTGGAGTGGAGACAAGTCTGATATCGACCTTGTGCCGCTTTAAGTCCTGTGTGAGAGGTTTACGCCACACATCGTTCCCCAGGCTCCCCAACAGGGTGACCTGTTGACCAAGGCTCGCGGCAATTGCAGCGCAATTGGCTGCCGACCCGCCGGGAGAGAAAGCCAGGTTGCTGACCTTGGCATCATCACCCCGCGCCTGGACGTTTTCAGTTTGCAGGAGGATGTCCATTTCGACATCCCCGTAGACGAGCAATCGTTTGCTGTGTATCATCATGATCTCTTTCCCGTTAATGGTATCAGGTTTTTTCACCTCCAAAAGGGACCTTCAATCTGTATTTTGCAAACAAATTTGATATAGAATAATTCTGCTGGATGAGCACCAAACCGGATTTTTCAGATCGATGGATAAATCATAATGAAAAAATGGACTATTACCTTCATTGTCATTAGTTCTCTTCTATTGTCGGCTTGTGACCCATCCTTGAAGGCGGAAATCCCGCACTCGGACTATGAAATTTCAAAAACTGAACCAGCCCCTTCTGAAATAATGCCGGAAGAAAGCGCTGCCGAGATGGACGAAACCCAATCTCAAGCTCTTTTGGATACGGAAGACACTCCCATGTTTGGTGAAAAAGCCCTCTTGCACCTCTATGCCATTGCCGATGAAATAGGTGCCCGCGAACCCGGATCAGCAGAAGAAGCGCGAACAGCAGATTATATATGGAAGGTTTTTAAGAATATAGGGTATGAGCCTGTAACCCAATATTTTTCAGTCGAGGATGAGGAAGAGGATGAAAGCTTCTCCTCTGCCAATGTTATTGCTATTAAGGAAGGTGAATCTGATGAGATGATCGTCGTGGGAGCCCATTATGACGCAGCCTATGAAGAAGGCACCAGGGGCGCGGACGATAATGCCTCGGGGGTGGCCGTTCTGCTCGAGTCTGCTGAATTCCTGTTTTCAAGGGAAACCCCTTACACCATCCTGTTCGTGGCCTTCGGGTCCGAGGAATTGGCATTGAACGGCTCAAATTGGTTCGTGGAACAATTGCCTGAAGAAGAATTGGACAAGATCATCGGCATGGTCAACCTGGATAGCCTGATCGCGGGGGACATCCTGTACGTTTATGGAAATGATGGCCGTGGAACCATGCGGGACTGGTTGTTGGAGGACGCTGATCAGAATGATCTCGAAATTGAAGGAAAGACCGATGAAGAATTATTGAATTCGGACGGAACGCCTTGCGAGTGCGCTGATTATGACGCCTTTGAGAAAGCGGAAATCCCCTATGTGTTTTTCGAAGCCACGAACTGGGATCTCTCCCCGGATGCCATGACCCAGGTGGACCCGGCGTACGGAGTGGAGGGTGAGATCCGGCACACGAAATATGACACGCTGGAATACATCAATAATTCTTTTCCGGGGAGGATCGAAGAACACCTGAGTACCTATTCACTTTTGCTTTTCGATCTTCTCACAGAATATAAATGAGTTCATAACACCAGGAAAACAGAAAAAGATGATCTCTCTTTCAAGGGGAGTGAAATCCGCGTCATGGAAACCATATATAATAAAAAGGGTAATCAGAAATTGAAGGGCATTTCGATTGGAACGTAAGGTTAACTTCTTGATGCGCCTGTATATGTGTGTAATCATCAGGGGAGAAGTGCAAAACTCGTCTGGTTACGGGTGGAGGATTCATGATGGCATCGGATAAACCAACATTGATCAATATCAATTCCGCGGAGGAAGAACTCCTCGTTTCCGCCCTAAAGATCAACGCACGGACGGCCAAACGCATCATTGCCTTCCGGCCTTTTCAATCCACCCAACAGTTGGAACAGGTGTGGGGCATTGACCCGCAGACGCTGCAGCGCATTCTGCCACTGGTTACCACGCAGGCTGAGGAAGAAATTCACAGAGAATGCACGCCCGCTCCGCTTGCCGAAGTAGTGGAGATCGATGAAACGGATGAGTTCCTGCCTTTTGAATCGAGACAGGTCAAACCCAGGGCACCCAAAAAGCCGGCCAGGGCGCGTGATAAAGCGGATACGCTGCTGAACTGGCTGCTGGCCTTGATCATACTCGCGGCCGCCTTCTTCCGTTTCTCAGGGATCAATTGGGACCAAAACAAACACCAGCACCCGGATGAACGTTTCATTTCCATGGTGGCCAACCAGATCAAGATCGAAGATAGTCTTGCCGATTACTTCGACACCGCCAACAGCACCATGAACCCCATTCGTTATGGTTCCTATACCTACGGCATGCTGCCGCTCTTCCTCACCCGAGCCGTGGCCGAAATTATTAAACAGACTTCTTACGATCAGATCACACTGGTCGGTAGGGTCGTTTCAGGGGTTTTTGACCTGCTGGCCTTGTGGATGATCTACAAATTGGGGACTTTACTTTATAAAAAGAGAACGGGGGTGCTGGCCGCAGCTTTTTACGCGGCCGCGGTTTTTCCCATCCAGATGTCGCATTACTTCACCGTGGACTCCTTCTGCACCGTTTTCGTCATCCTGGCAGTTTATCTTACCTTTAAGTCCATCCGCATCACCGATGCTCAATTCCGTCTGACCTGGAGAAACCTGGTGTGGTTTGGTCTCTTTGGTCTGGTGGTCGGCATGGCCGGCGCCTGCAAAGTGAACGCCTTGCCCGTCTTTGTGGTAATCTTGATCGCCGCGCTTGTGCACCTGATCTCGGTTAGAAAACAATCGGGATTCCGAACTCAACTGGCTGTTTTGGCCTGTGGGTTGCTTCTGGCCTTGATGTTTACCTTTGTCGGCTTTCGGGTCTTCCAACCCTACGCGTTTACCGGAACGGGTTTCCTGGGTGCCTCACTTAACCAAAGGTGGCTGGAGATCATCAAGGAAGTCACCAACCAGGTGGCTGGTTATTCAGAATGGCCTCCCAATCATCATTGGACCGACCGCCCCTTCACTTATGCCTGGGTGAACATGGTGGTGTGGGGCATGGGCTTGCCCCTCGGGCTGGCCGCCTGGGCGGGACTGCTCTGGGCTGCATGGCGTATTTGGAAAGGCGATTGGCGCAGCCACTTGCTTCCCCTCGTTTGGGTTGTACTGTATTTCTTCTGGCAGAACGCCCAATTCTGGCGTTACATGCGCTATTTTCTCATCATCTATCCCTTCCTTATCCTGTTTGGCGCCTGGGCTCTCACGGAGTTATGGGAAAAGACCAGAGAAAACCGCAAGCTGCTCTTTGCCAATAAAATTTCTTTTACGGGCTTGCGCCAAACATGGAAGGGCCTTGCCGTCCTGTTGCTGAGTATACTCATCCTGCTGACCACCTGGGCTTATGCCTTCGGTTTTTCACGCATCTACACCCGCCCCTTATCTCGCATTGCCGCTTCTGAATGGATCCTGGATAACATCGCGGGTCCGTTGAACCTGAAAATAAACACCTCACAAGGCCAGGACACGTATCCGGTCTACATCATCAACCGCTGGTCCCTCGAACCCGGAGACTCCCCGGAGATCGACCTGCATGTGAAGAACGACGGGACGCTGGCATCGGTCACCTCCACCGACATCCGCCAGGTGGGCGTGAATATTTATTTCAGGATCTCCAAACAGGAGAACGGCGATGAGATCGTCACCGAGGGCAGACTTCCGGTGGCGGATGACAGTTCCGCCGCAACCCTTGAGATCCCATTCGGCCAGGTCACCCTCTCCAAGGACACGCCTTATTACTTTCGCTACCGGGTGACGGCCAGCAGCCTTTATTCGCTATCAGGCGTTACCCTGCTAGGAGCGGAACAAGACAGCCCATCCATAGCCCTGGACTGGCAAAGCACAGAACAATCCGCCGGCGTCGTGGAAGGGGTGCAAAAGCTCACCATTACGGAAGACATCAAACTGAGCCGCCTCAAGATCGCTCAGTTTCAACAGGCCTTCCAGCCCACGCGCACAACCCTCAAGCTGAGCCTGCTCAAGAAGGGAGACGAAGCCAATCCGCTCGCCAGCGCAGAAAGCATCCTGGAATTCTCGCAACCGGCCATGAGACTTGCCCCGACATTTAACTTGCCTGAAGTCGCGGTTAAAGGAGGAGAAAAATATCAGCTTCGCTATGAGATTCTGGAAGGCGGCCCGCTGCGACTATTTGGCGAACCCTTCGCCCTTGAAACCACCTGGGATGATTCGCTGCCTCTTTCGGTGAGAGGGGTTGACGCACTCGGAGGCGTTTATAACCCTTCCTACCTGCAGCTTTATGACGCCGACACACCGGAAAAACGCGAGAAGATGATCTCCATCCTTGAGGAAGCGAACTATCTGGTCATCCCCTCCAACCGCGCCTACGATGCCATGCCGCGGCTGCCGAACCGCTATCCCTTGACCTTGAAATATTATCAGGAACTGTTCGATTGTGACTGTGAGGGGGATGAACTCGAAAGCCTGGTTTACCAACTGGAGCCTCCTTTCACCAGTCCGCTTGGATTTGAACTGGTGGCAACCTTTGTCAGCCACCCTTCCATCTGGCCTTTTAAGCTGAACGACCAATCCGCGGATGAATCTTTTACCGTTTACGATCACCCCAAGGTGCTGATCTTCAAGAAAACGGCTGATTTCTCCATCGACCACGTTAGAGAGGTGCTAACCAGTGTCGACCTGGAGAACGTGCTCTTCCAGTCGCCCATTTCGTACACCAAGGCACCGGATGCCATGCGGATGCCGGAATCCAAATTATCCGCCCAGGAAGCAGGCGGGACCTGGTCGGCCATGTTCAACCGTCAGTCCGCTGTGAACACGAACCAGGTGCTGGCGGTGGCGGCCTGGTACCTGCTGCTGTTTGTTCTTGGACTTTTGGTCTTCCCGCTGGTGTTCAGAGTGTTCTCGGGCCTGTCAGACCGCGGATATCCCCTCGCGCGCATGGTGGCCATTCTGCTCAGCGCCTGGCTTTCATGGATCTTGAGCAGCCTGAACCTGCTGCCCTTTACGCGCTGGACGATCGTACTTGCCATCGTCTTGATCAGCACTCTGAGCGTGTACCTGGCGATCAAAAACCGGCTGGAACTGGTGGAATTCGTGAAAAATGGCTGGAAGCATCTGCTGCTCTGTGAAGCCCTTTTCGCCCTGGCGTTTGCAGGTTTGCTCATCATCCGTGTCAACAATCCCGACCTGTGGCAACCCTGGACGGGAGGCGAAAAACCGATGGATTTCGCCTTCTTCAACTCTGTTTTAAGAACCGTTCATTTCCCGCCTCAAAATCCCTGGTTCGCAGGTCATTATCTGAACTATTACTACTACGGCTACGTACTAGCCTCCATTCCCACAAAACTGACCGGCATCCTGCCCTCCATTGCCTACAATCTGGTCCTTCCCTCCTGGTTCGCCATGACGGGTATCAGTGTTTTCAGCCTGGCTTTCAACCTGGTGGCCGGGTTAAGCCGCAAGGACCCGCTCAATCGTCAATCAGCGGTGTTATTCTCACAGCCTTCCAATCCGCTTGAACGCTCGATCAGACGGTGGGCGGTGTTCGCCGGCATATTCGCCCTCTTGGCCGTGCTTGTTTTGGGTAATTACTACCAGGTGCGGCTTCTGATCAAGAACGCGCCTGAAATGGTGCCTGAGAATTGGGCTGCTGAACATCCCGGAAACCCCTCGGGGGGCAAACTGGCCGGCATCTGGCAGGTCATCATCGATAAAACGGAACTCCCCGGCAACAACTCGCAATGGTATTTTGAGGCCTCGCGTCCTATTCTGAACGGCAAGGATGACACCCCCATTGCCGAATTCCCCTATTTCACCTTCCTCTATGGTGACATGCATCCTCACCTGCTCACCATGCCGCTCTACGCCCTGGCCCTGGGTTGGATGCTGTCAATTCTCGTCCACCCGCTTAGTCAAAAGAAGTGGCTGGAACGTATCATCGGTCTGGCGGTCGCGGCCATCATCTTTGGTTGTTTTTCCGCGTCTCACACCTGGGATTTCTACCCCTTCGCCGGATTGGCCGTTCTCGCCCTCGCATGGAGCACCTGGCGGAGCGGGTCCGGAGGTGTCAGACAAACCATCCTCTCCATTGCCGTATACGTGATCGCCTTTGCGGGGATGGCCGTGGTCTTCTATCTTCCGTTCTCTTACTGGTTCAAAACAGCCTATTCTTCGATCCAGCTTTGGACGGGTGCCAAAACCCCTCTGACAGATTACCTGGTCGTATTTGGACTCTCTCTCTTCATCATGCTCAGCCTTTTGCTAAAAGAAACTCTGCCCGATCTGCGCCGCGCCTATAAGAACTGGCCCAACCATTCAACGGGGTACAAGATCGCGGTATTGATCGTTTTGATCGCCATCTATCTCGCGGCGAACCTTTTATGGAAGGGTGGTTACCAGGTGCCCACCTTTGGCCTGTTCGTGTTGCTCGGTCTGGTCTACCAGGTTTTCTTCAGGCGCGGGCAGCCGAAATTGCAACTCTTCACCTGGATCATTTTTTCCATCGGCTTTCTGCTCACGTTGATGGTCGAGGTAGTAGTACTTAAAGGGGATGTTGGCAGGTCGAACATGGTCTTTCGAATGTATATTGAGGCCTGGTTCTACTTTGGGGTGGCTGCCAGTCTTGGGCTTGCCCTGCTTCTGGCAGGCCTGCGTAGATGGCCGCAAGTCGTATCACTCTCCTGGCTGGTGGTGTTCGCGGTCCTGTTGTTGATGTCTTTCCTTTACCCCTATCTTGCTACAGGCGAAAGGATCACGGACCGCTGGCCCAACATCGTCCATCCGCCCAAGACACTGGATGGTGCGGCCTTCATGCTCGGAGAGGAAGATGGCTCCGCGCCGGCTGTTTACGACGACGAAGGACACCCCCTCGACCTGGATGAAGATCAAGCCGCGATTGAATTCATGCAAGATCAGGTGAGCGGGTCGCCGGTCATCGTGGAAGGACACCGTACCGAATACAAGTGGGGCTCGCGCTTTTCCATCCACACCGGCCTGCCCTCTGTGATCGGCTGGAGCTGGCATACCCGTCAACACA
Organism: uncultured Anaerolinea sp.; assembly: GCA_964570925.1. GTDB lineage: Bacteria > Chloroflexota > Anaerolineae > Anaerolineales > Anaerolineaceae > UBA6107. The sequence goes on along the minus strand of CAZNAF010000013.1, from coordinate 24,632 downwards.
ATTCCCTGCTCGACGGCGCCTGGTTTGACAAACGCATTGAAAAGTTGCACGATTTCTATAACACAACCGATCTTTCCACTGCGAAAGCCTATATTGAAAAATACAAGGTTGGGTATATCGTTGTGGGAGACCTTGAAAGGGCCTGGTATGCTGAGGCCGGGCTGGACAAGTTCACTGAACTGGTCGATCAGGGCAGCCTTCAAATCGTATTTGGAGACAACACCCCTGAAACGACCACGATATTCAAGGTGGTTAACCAGTAAGGCTTGACCTGCCCTGTTGGCGAACCAAAGGGTTTGGTGATCAGGGTAAGATCAGGAAGCAGGCGATGAAAAGTGGCTTGAACGAACGGCTCGGGGCAATTCTGATCCTCCTGGCGATCCTGCTGGCGGTGGCCGGTCAGGGCTTGCTGGTTAAACACCCCCTCATCGGATTGAGCCTTTGGCTGGCAGCAGCCGTACTGATGTTTTTCGCGCTTAAAAAAACCAAGGTACAACCCATCCCTGCGATCACGGTCAACCAAGTCAACCCTGAAAAAATGACCGATTGGGGCAGCCTAACCATGGTGGGTGCAGTGGCTTTGTGCTGTGTGTCATTCTATTTGTTCACAACCGACCTGCCCAACCTGCCTGCCTGGATCCTTCACGCCGTCAGCCTGGCGCTGGCGCTCGTGTCTGTCACTCTGTTCGTCAAGGAAGGGAAAAAGAACCTGCCTGCAGAAAAATGGCAGCGCTTAGAAATTGCCGCGTTCGTGCTCGTTCTGTTGGTGGGCGGATTTTTGCGCTTTTTCAGGCTCACACAAATGCCTTACGGGTTCTGGTACGACGAGGCGGATGACGGCCTGAACGCTCTGCAGATCTTCAGTAATCCCCGAGACATTCCGGTCTTTGCGTCATCCACGCAGCTGCCGGCGCACTTGATCTACTTGATCGCCCTTGCCATCAAGTTGTTCGGTCAAAGCATCTTTTCGGTTCGTGTGGTCAGCGCTCTATTCGGCCTGGGTACCGTAGCCGCTGCCTTCCTGTTTGGACGAGAGTTGTTCAACCGCCGCACCGGAATCCTGCTGGCCTTTCTGCTGGCCGTCTCACGCTGGGACCTGACCTGGAGTCACATCGGCATGCACGGTGTGACCGTGCCTTTCTTTGAATTACTTACGTTGGGGCTGTTGCTGCGCGCCCTGCGCCTGCAGCGCTGGCGTGATTATCTATTTGCCGGGCTCTCGCTGGGTCTCGGCTTATGCTTCTATGTACCCTTTCGCCTTTTTCCTGCCATCGTGGCCTTCTTTTTCGTGCTGGTCTGGATCACCCATCCGGATTTTATGAAGAAGCACTGGCGCCATCTGCTGGTTTTCCTGTTTGGCGCCGTCCTCATCTCGGTACCCATCACACAGTTCGCCGTCACCCACCCGGAGGATTTTTGGGGCCGCATGGGAACTGTATCCATATTCTCCGGCAGAAGTTTCGAGGAAGGGCTTAAAACCGTATTAAAAACTGGCGGTGAACACCTTGCCATGTTCAACTTCAAAGGGGATCGCAACGGACGCCACAACATCCCCGGGGAACCCATGCTTGATCTGGTCAGCGGTGGGTTGATGATCCTCGGGGTGATCATCTGCCTCTTGCGTATCAAGAAACCGGTTTCGCTTTTGACGCTGGCCTGGCTCTTGTTGATGATCGTGCCTGGTATTTTCTCGCTCGATTTTGAATCCCCGCAGTCGTATCGCTCCATCGGCAGCCTGCCGGCGGCCAGCTTGTTGACCGCCCTCCCCCTGATCACGCTGCTTCATGAGTCTGAAACACATGCAAAACAGAAATCTGACATCTTGTTCGGCGCTTTCGTTGGTTTGACCCTGCTCTCTATTGGCGGATTGAATGTTTACAACTATTTTGTACGCCAGGCAAATTCCGCGGCTTCGTGGCTGTCGCATTCCACGCCAGACACCATCATTGCGCGCGAAATGCTGCGCAATGACCGGCAAGCCGATTATTTCGTGAGCACTTTTTACTGCCACACGCCAACTGTACGCTTCCTCGCCCCGGAAATTACAGAGTATCACTGCGTAGAAACCCATTCCACCTTCCCCTTCCTGCTGGATGGGGAACGCGACGCCCTCTTTTTCTTTGATGTGGAGCGCAAACCGGTTTATGAGCAGTTAAAGCAAATCTATCCTGACGCCCAATTTATTGAACACAAAACGCCTGAAGGATCCATCGCGCTCTATGAGGTCTTCCTCACCCGGGACGACATCCGCGCGGTGCAGGGGGCGACCGCCCGCTACTTTATGGAAACAGCAGAAGAGGGCGAACCCTTAAAAACCGACACCCTCAAGCACATCAACGCGGATTGGAGTACCTCTGACCCGGGAACCTTCCCTTTCAACGCGGAAATTTCAACCTTGCTTTTCGCGGATGTTTTTGGAGAGTACCGCTTCACGCTTGAAGCTCCCGCGCAGGCTGCCCTAACTCTGGATGGGAAGCCGGTCGTTGAGGGCAGCGGAGGCGCACTGAGCGCAAGCGTGGAACTGGCCCGGGGACTGCACGAGTTGGAGATCAAGGCCGAAGGGGCGGCAGGCAGCCTGCGCCTCACCTGGCAGCCTCCTGAAAAAGAGGCAGGTGAGATCCCCTCCGCGAACTTGTATTTACCGCCGGTCACCAACAACGGTTTGATGGGCAGCTACTATCCCAACGCCGAATGGCAAGGCGAACCCGTGCTCAGGCAGATCGATCCCTTCATCCATTTTTATTATCACAATCCGCCCCTGGCACGCCCTTATACCGTGGAGTGGTCTGGCAGGATCTGCATTGACCAGCCCGGTACCTATGAGTTTGGCACGGAGTCGATTGACACCTCACAGCTTTACCTGGATGGAAATTTGGTGATAGATAACCAAACCCTCAACCAATACCAGGGCAAACAGATCGAGTTAAACGAGGGAATGCACGAGATCAAATTAAGGTTTGCAGACCTCACCGGTCACACGCATGTGAACCTTTATTGGCAGCCCCCTGAAGGCGAGAGAGAAACCATCCCCTCTGAAGTTCTGTTTTTGCCTTAGGCGATCCCATTTTCTAAAAAAAGAACCTTGCTCGTTCTATTTACTTTCTCAAGGAACTTGTTCGTAAGTTCGATGAGAACTGGCTGCAACATCCCACTTTTTCCGTGCTATCTTTAATTCATCCGCGCCAAACCCCTCATAAATGTAAATCGGAATTGGTTCATTATTTTCCGTTTCAGAGACGGGAGAAATTATGATCAAATTCTTAAAACACTTGTTTTTCGTTTTTTCTTTGGTTTGCGTTTCATTATGTGGGGGATGCAGAGATTTTTCTGACTTCAATCCTCCCAACAGACCCAGCAGCACTTTTGAGCTTCAACCGACACTCACTGCAAGGCCAACCCCCCTCGGAAACCTTTGCGATCACGCCACGGAAGCGGGTGCCCGTACGAACTATACGTTTGAGGAAATTTCGCCCTGCCTGGATAGCATAGATAAGGTCAGCGAATTCACCCAGCATAACATGATGTACGACCCGGCGTATGACGCCCACGAACGAAGTTCCAATGAATACGTGCCCGCCTATCTGGTGTACGAACGCGGCGTGGACGATTGCGACGGTCATGCCATTTTGCAGTGTTATTTCCTTGAAAAGAACGGATTTGACGCCGTCATGCTAGGGTTGAGCATCGACACTCCGACAGGATGGAACGCCTGCGCAGTCACCACGAAGGACGGGGTGTATGTTTTGGACGTGATGGGTGAAAAACTAGGACCCTACACTTCCATTGAGGAAGCCGCGTTGGAATTTATCACGCCGGACCTACATTTGGGGACGCTGCTGGCGTCTCAGGTTACGCAGATCACCACCAACGATTCCAACCCAAGGGTGCTGGATCTGCCCTGGGTAATGGTTTGGAAATAAATCATATGGCATAAAAAATATGGTCAGAATTTCTGATCGTTCTTTTTTGTTTGTTGAAACCCTAAAATGACCGGATCCGGTTAGAAAGTGGCAAAGAAATCGTCAATTAAGGCCTTTTGGTCACCCAGGCAGATCATCTGATGGTTGGAGATCGGGCGGGTCAGAAAGTAAGCCAGCGACTCCTGCAATTGGATCCGTATTTGTGTACGGCACATGCAGCCTTCGTGTAAATTCTCCAGGATCTTTCCGCTCGCCGCAAAATACTCCTTGAAATCTTCCTTGCACTTAAAGATCGTGCAGGCGCCCAGGGGAAGGTCGGCGGCCACCGAAATGCCCAGCCCGCTTTCGAAATGAGTGGTGAGTTGGTAATGCTCTGGCATATTGAGGGGCAAAATGCAGTGCGCCAGGATGATCTCCTGCTTTTCGGGGAACAGCCTGGCCGGGTTGGCCATGAAAACAGGCTGCCCCGTCAGTTCACCCAGTACGGTCATCGATAAAAGTGAACGGCCGTCCCCTTCGCAGGCCGCGTGGATGCCCTCAGCGTTGAGGATCCCCAACGCCAGACAGCCCGTGATGCAAACCGGCTGCAGGAGGTCAAAGCAGCGCACGGTCACCCCGTTGAGCGCATAACGGTCCACCAGGCGGCGGATGGCCCCATAGACACCCAGGGCGCGTTCAATCTCTTCGCTGTCATAGTTTTGACGCTTGATCTCAGCGGTGTATTGATTTTCTGGATAGACGTTCTGCTTGACCTCGGACAATAACTCCTCAAAGGGGATGTCGACCATTTCCATTCCGCTGATGGTTCTAAGCGTTTCCTGATTTACCTCACTCGCGATCAGCCAGTCTGATTCACCGGTGGTGCCCAGGCGGAAGTATTTCAACTTTTCCTTGACTCCCTGGATCCTGACCACCCGGGCGAGTTTTTTCGCGATGGCTTCGGTTTCGCCGTGGAGGATCTCGCCCTGCAATCCTTTCTCTCTTAAAAACGCCAAAATTTCCATGGCGGCTGCCAGTGAATTATGGGTCTGACGGGTGAGCAAATAATAAGGGCCTTCGACCATGCTATGGATCTTGGCGAATTGTTGTTCTGAGCCCCCGGAAGCGACAAAAAATATACGCGCGGGCTGTTTTTTAAATGATGCTTCATCCGCGATGAACAACTCCTCTCCCAAAGTCTGGCTTACATCTTTTAGGTAGGCCTGGCAGCCTTCGTCAAATTGGGGGTCGTTGTTACTGTTTGGAGCTTTGATCAGATAGATACCCAGACTCATGTCATCACACCTTTTTTGGTAAGTTGATTGAAGGGTTAAGATTGTACTCTAAATTACAGGGGGATTTTTAGGTCAGGATAACCATGTAATGTTAGGATTTGTTAATTCTGCGCAATGGAGAGCAAAACATATAAAAAGGGGACTGGCGGTCATTTACTCACAAACGAGATCTGCCCTTCCTCGTCAAGCTTGCGCAAGCGCACCTGTTCTGCGGCGATGCAGGCATAGGGAATACCCACGATCAGCCTTAAAGCCAGGTGGTTCTCCTCCCGCCGGACCACCACCCCTGAAAATTCGATCACAGTTTCATCAGGAAATTTTATCTTGCCTTTGATGATGTCATCTTGAAAAATATTGCGTTTTGGAACCAGAAAACAGAGCCCGGCTTCACTGATATCGAGAATTCGATAATTACGATATTGAATGGTCAACTCAGGCAGGAGGTTAGCCGCCCAGTTTTCCGGGTAATACACGCGTACAAACTCACGGAATTTCTTAAAATCCTGCACGGATGGGTTTGGATCATTCGCGGGGCTGACCATTTATGTCTCTCATTGGGTAAAAAATTTATTCTATTTAATACATCATATTAACATCAACTTTCAAGAGTATAGCAGGAACTCTTCGGACTTACAACGAATCGCTGTTTTTGAAGTTCGTTCATTACCCATTCAGGTTTTTGAATGATGATAAAAAAACTATGGAATTTGAAAAGGAAAAATGCTACACTCAAAATCAAGGTTTTCTATCTCATTTGGTTTTTGGAATCTCTTTTGCAAACACGAATATTAAGAATGGAGTTTGCCAGATGAATAAAACTTTAAAATTCTCCCTTGTTTTCTTTTTTTGTTTCAGTCTGTTTTTCTCGGTTCTCCCGGCCCCCGCGCATGCCAACGGAGACACCATCCCCGCCAGCGGACAGTTGTGCGCTCAGGGGATCTGCAATAACATAAACATAACATTTCCTCCCAATGGGGGTGTGGTCACCGGCACTTTGAACGGTCAAGGCAATAAAGATGGTTGCAGCTTCCAAAACAGCGGCGTGTTGAACGGCACCTACGCCGGAGGGGACGGCGGTGCCGTGAACGGAACCGTCTCCTGGACGATGACGGCCTCTTGCAGCGGTAATTCCATTTCAGAAACGTGGAGCGGAACCTGGCAGGGTGCTTTTTACGCCAACGGCACCGGCAGTGGCAGTGGGGTTGTTCAATCCGCAACCGGGAATTGGACGGTCAGCTTTTCAGCGGATGAATTTAATAGAATTACCACCCCGATCACCAAAGAATATTTTAAGACCACCTACGGCATCGACGTGGTGGATGGCACGTCTCAATGGACAGAGCATCATCTGCGCATGCTCGATGACCTCATCAAGAAACTGCCCAAATCCTATTGGGATAAAACAAAATTTACCAAGATCGTAAGAAATAAAGCCTACATTGATCCAAAAACAAAAAAGGAAGATCCAGATACTTTTGGTTGTTACTCGCACTGGGACCGCACCATCCAGATTTTCGATCACGCGTCATCCCCCTATGATTTTGCCGAGGACCCGAATGGAGACAAAGAGTTCATCGGCACCATCGTGCACGAGATGACGCACGCCTTCCATTATTATAAGGATTACAAATCCGTATATGAGACCAGGTGGGATAACGCCACCAACCCGATCATGCTCGATTTTAATAAAGCTACCCGGGATAACGTAAACGACTTCCGCACCGGCTGGGTTTGGAAGCCAACCGAAAAGAAGTTTGAATTTAAAGGAACCGGTCAGGAAAACGCCCCCATGACAAAATACGCCAAAGACGTGAACCCGATGGAAGACCTTTGCGAAGCGGTCATGTTCTACGTGGTGGACCCTGCGTCACTGGCAGGAAAATCTCCGAACCGTTATGAATTTATCAAAGACAAGATCTTTGATGGTGTTGAATATCCGTGGGATTACTAATATAGAGGACGCCATGAGAAAAATAACTCATACCCAAAGAATTGCTCTGATAATCTTAACCGTATTGCTGCTGACCGCCGGCTGCCAAAAAAATCCGGAGACGTCGCAGACGGACTCTGACACGCAGACTCCGGCAGGAACTGACGTCGAAGTCTCTGAAATGCCGATGGAGGAGGAAAATGCAGGCCTGGCTTTTGTATGTTTACCTGAGATCGTGCCAGGTGAGACCTCTCGTGAAGATGTTTTACGTCTGATGGGCGAACCACTTGCCAGTGAAATAACAGAAGACGGCAGTGAGATACTTACCTTTGCCTCAGACGTGGAATTGATCCCTAATGCCGTCTTTTTAATGGAGGATATCGCACAAAGCACAAGCGCCCTAAACAGGGATGAGAACACCACGTTAACCACCATCCAGGAGAAATTCGGAGAGGCCGAAGAGACCACCTACAGCTACTTTAGCCAGGGAACCTTGACCTATCTTTATCCGCAGCAGGGCTTTGCAGTGGTCGCCGAACCGGAAGGCGGCCAGGTTTATTGGATGGAATGTTTCGTGCCCATGTACCTGGAGGATTACATGACCGGTTTTGGCAGCGCTTTGCCCATGGAAGACCCTTACATCAGGTAAGGATTATACGATCTCAAAACGGACTCGAAAAACACCCTCTTTGGGTGCGCTGAATCTGATATTAAAAAAGAAACCTTCCGGGTTCTTACTATGGCGACCACCGGGGGCTCGACGTGTACCCCCTAGAGGTAACCCCGAACCTGCTGATTATGAGTTGGATCTGGTTTTGTCTACCAAGTACAGGTAATATTAATAAGTCCAACTACCACCATATACGCCGTTTATTATGTCCATATGGACCACTTTTTTCAAAGGAAAAAATTGATTTGCACCCAAATTGCACCCAACAATCTGGGAATTAATTATTAACGAGAGTTTGAAATATTTCGACATTGAAAAAAGATGGGGTTTTGAAAAAGGTGAAACGATTAATTTGTGTATCCATTAGCCAGGTACAATCCTTTGTGATTAAATCCGATCGAGTAGAACTTGTAACCATATATAAGATTCGAACTGCGGTGGAGAGGTAAATGTTATTATCTAACCTGTTCTGAACCGAAAACCAGCTCAGTAAAAAATAGCGCAGTATACGCTTTCTCAAAAGGTTTGTCCAAAGCCTGAAATTACGCGCCTTATGCCAATAGAGGTAAAGACATCGTGTCCGCAATTTACTTGCATTAAATGGAATGTGCGAAAATTTAGCGAATAAGAAAAGGTAGGATTGCGTAATTTGTCCAAAAAATGGGAACCAAATTGAGGAGGAAATGCGGAATGAAGGTCAGTATCATGTGATTGGATTTCCGCCAAACCACAAGATGAAGAAATCCAGACACAGTGGTCAATAAAATGAAAGCCACACCAAATAGCTGTTTTGGATCGACCGTGTCCAGAAATTTTGTCCAAAACATGGTGTGGATCAAACCAACGAAAGCAGCAAATAAGACCAAACCGAGAAAACGGAAAGCAGGACGTGGTTTTGTAGGATACAAATCCCATGATTCAAAAAGATATATCCAAAGGAGTTGTTCGGTGGCAGCATTGATAGGAGCCCAAATGAATATTGTAATAAGTATGCCAATTGAATTACTGGATGAAAATTGATTTCTAGCAAGGTAGGCGCATATGAGGCTGATCAGGATTACGCCCAAATTAATGTAGAAGAAGGTGGTTATTCGTTTGGGAAAGGGTTTGAAATATCCGGTTGATCCGCGTCGCCACTTAACGATACCCCAGGCAAGCCCATAGTAGAGGAGCATAGGCAAAAGAGCACCAGTCAGTTTGTATAGAAAACCAGCAACAATAGGAAATAAGAAAGCTGTCATTACAGCTAAAAAGAGATCAAGTTTTTTAGGGTTCCACTGAGATGCTACAAGGATTTGCTGGTCCATTTTTTTCTTACTCCTAAGTTTCACTTGTTTTGATTAGCGGATGGTACTGCCATTATCAACCAAATCAACCCGATTGTTTTGCAGCCTAAATGTATTCAAGTGACGAAATAATTGCTGAAAAAATGGATGAATTGGTTACACCTGTATTAATTAAATTGTACTTAAACTGCACCAAAGAAGAAAGCCCACGATATTCGTAGGCTCTCACTCCGGTACATATGGGGGTTTCTAACTATTAGACCCGTATATTTATGGTGATCCACCAGGGGCTCGAACCCTGAACCTGCTGATTAAGAGTCAGTTGCTCTACCATTGAGCTAGTGGACCAGCTTCGCCGCAATTATAAACCCAAAAAAAGACCCCTGTCAATAACTGTTGTCTTAACCACGACCACTATGGCACACAGGTAACCGTGATGGTTTTCACCCCAAATTCCTGGTGATTGGGCTGGTCATTGTATAACGAAAGGGTCACGTCTTGCGTGGAAGGCACCTGGAAGGTATAAGTGGTCGAGGTGAGTGTGCCGGCGGCGGTAAAGACCGACGAATAGGTGGGTGAGTTCCCCAGGGAGGTGATGAAATAATAGGTCGCCGTTCCGGCCGCCTTGGCGGTGATATCGGCTTTCACGGTTACGGTCGCCGGGCAGGTTGCCGCAGCGTCAGTTACTGTTGTGCTCAAGACCGCGTTGGTGATGGCAAAAGTATCCTGAACGACCACCTTCGCCCAAAAGGTGCCGGCTGCGTTCTCACCGATGCCAAAGTTCGCGCCCGATTCGGTTTGCAGCATCCATTTGCCCTGATAGGTCTTGGGCGTGGAAGGCGCAACCAGGCTCACAGACAATTCCACGCTCTGACCGGGAGCCACCGTTTTACCGATCGCCTTGGAGGCGGGGGCGCCCATGGCATCGCCGCTGATAAAGACAAGTTTGAAATTGGGCGTCCAGGTGCCCGTGCCCATGTTGGTCAGCTTCCAGGTCTTGGTAAAAGACTCGCCGGGTTTCACCACCGTGTTATCAGCGTAGGTCACGTCAATCACGTTTCCGGCACGATAGCTGGGCTCGGGTGTGGCGGTGATGGTGGGTGCGGTCGTGGCCGTGGGGGTTTCTGAGGGCAGCGGCTGGGCTGTGTTCGTGGCGATCTGCGGCACGGAGGGTGTACTTTCCACGGCGATCTGGGTTTTTAGAGCGTCAACGGTCATCACCACACTGGTCTGTTGCATTGCTTCATAATTCGGCTGCCTGTTCGCGGGTAGGTTGCAGGCGGTCAACCCCAGGCACATAAGTAAAATCAAAGCGGTGCGAAGAATGATTTTCCTTGATCTCATTGAAACACTCCTTTAGAACCCATTACAAATCAAGATCAAAATCTGCGGATCGTCTCGCGGAAGAAAAACGTGGCCAATAACGCCATCAATAACACCCCGGCGCTGATAAAAACCATCGCCGGTTCACCCAGTCTGGAAGCGACACTCCCTGCCAGGAAAGACCCAATGGTGGAGCTGCCGAAAAAGACCATCACAAACACGCTCATCACCCTTCCGCGCAGGTCATCAGGCACGTACGACTGGATCAATCCGTTGCTGATGTTCAATACCGTCATCATGCCCCACCCCATGATAACCATCAAACTCAGCGAAAATGGAACGTCACGCACGAGCCCAAAGCCGAGCATGGCTAGGGGCAGAATATACCAACCGGCTTGCCAGATCTTTCCGCGCACCTGGCGCGAACCCACGTAGGCAACCAATAGTGCGCCCAACAGGGACCCAAGCCCTCGCGCTGAAAGCAGCCACCCGTTCGTACGCACGTCCCCATTCAATATGGAAACCGCCCAGGCGGGGATGAGGGTGAGCAGGCTGAAACCGAAGATCGAAATGACGGAAACGTAAACAAGCAGCAATTTGATACGGCCTTCGCTCAGGACATATTTCAAACCATCCACCAGCCTTGAGATCGCGCCGCCTTGCTGAACGATATTTATTATCGGCTTGATCTTCATCAAGCTCAGCGCACTGATGACCGCGATAAAACTGAAACCGTTGATCATAAAACACCAGGCAGGTCCCACCCACGCATAAACGATACCGGCGATCGCCGGTCCGACCACAACGCCTAAATTAAATATGGAACTATTTAAGGCGATCGCGTTTGCCAGGTCCTCCCGATCCACCATCTCCACGATGAAAGCCTGGCGCGCCGGGGCATCAAAGGAATTGGCGATCCCCAGGAAAAACGCCAAAACGATAATGTGCCAGGCTTGTACCAGTCCGGTGAAGGTCAACACAGCCAGTATAAACGCCAGCACCATCATGGCGGATTGGGCGATGATGATCAGCTTGCGCTTGGAGATCCTGTCTGCAACGATCCCGCCGAAGAGGGTGAACAACAGCGTAGGCAATCCGGTGGCCGCTGCGACAAAGCCCAAATAGGCCGAGGACTTGGTAATTTCATAAACGAGATACCCCTGCGCGGTGGTCTGCATCCAGGTGCCCACAAGAGAGACAACCTGACCAAGGAACCACAAACGAAAATTGGCAGAACGCAGTGCCGAAAAGGTCTTGTGCAATTCTAAGGGTTTCATAGTCCGATGATTTCTTTTATACCACAAAAGAAGAGGGCTCTTTTTGAGGGATTCATAGCCATCGATCCCCGAATTGTCATTTCTTGACCATTATGGTACAAGATGTTATGATTTTTTTCGAGGTTTAGAATGACTGATAAAAAAATGGATCCTTCCGAAAACAATTCGGATGACGATTTACTTTTCATAGAATCTGAAGAAAATTTGAACGAAAAAAAGACCCCGGCTTTTCATCAAATATGGGAGAGGATCGTCCATTTTGGCTTGGGTGAATCAGCCCTGCGTATCGGCACAGCGGTCGCTTCTCTCGTCTTGATCGCCCTGGTGGTATGGGTGATGACGCGCTTCTTCCTCAAAGCGGAAAAGAACGATGCCGCGGCGCTGGCTGAAAATCAGGCTTACGCCACCCCCATAGTTCCCATTCAAGAGAATGCCAACCCCATGCTCGCTTCGAGCATCAGCGTGATGCGCCTGGCACAAGTGCACACCATTTTGCCACCCAAACCCAGGGGAGTGGTGATCGAATACACCATCCAGACCGGTGACACCCTGTTTGGCATCGCTGAAAGATACGGCCTTAAGCCGGAATCGCTCATGCTTAGCAATCGGCACATCCTCGGAGATAACCCCCATAATCTTTATCCTGGCGTTACCATCCTGATCCCGCCCTTCGACGGCGCCATTTACCAATGGCACACAGGCGACGGGTTGAACGGCGTTTCGAAGTTCTATAACGTGACCCCGCAGGATATCATCGATTTTCTTCCCAACCACTTGAATCTGGATACCCTCGGCGACCTTTCAATGCCCAACATCGCAGAGGGCAGCCTGCTGTTCATTCCCAACGGCTTTGCCGAATACGCCGACTGGCTCGATCAATACACCCGAGAAAAGCCGGCGACTTCCTCCGTGACAGGCAGCGCTTGCGGCGTGATCACTTCCGGTTACCTGGGCAGCGGAACTTACGTGTGGCCTACCACTGAAACCTGGATCTCAGGCTATGATTATTCTCCCGCCACCAACCACCGCGGCATTGATATTGCCGGTGCGATCGGTAACCCGGTCTATTCCGTCGATGACGGCGTCGTCGTCTATTCCAACTGGAATCAGAACGGGTATGGCAACCTGATCGTCGTGGACCACGGCAATGGCTGGCAATCCGTTTACGCGCATCTTGATACCTATGATAAGTATTGTGGAGACAATGTCTATCAAGGGGAACAGATCGCCACCCTGGGCTCCACCGGGAATTCTTCCGGCCCGCATCTTCATTTTGAATTGCGCAATGAGGAATTCGGCGCGGTCAACCCCTGGGATTTCCTCAGCCCATAAAAAAGTTGAACTCAGTAACGGCATTCCGCGGAGTGCCGTTTTTATTTCTGGTTCGCGCGCCTGTATAATTAGGGGGAAGAGAGGTGATTATGAACACACTTCCTCATACACGACCTTCACCGATCGCCGGCTCCTGGTACCCCGCTGATGCGGACCTCTTGGCTGCGGAAATTAATGGGTATCTTGCCGCTGCGGCTCTACCTGCGCTCAAGGTAACCCCGCTCGGTTTGATCGCTCCTCACGCGGGATATTTTTACTCCGGAGCCACCGCGGGGTACGCATATCGCACGGTTCAGGGATTACATTTCGACCTTTGTGTGGTGGCTTCGCCCCTGCACAACTACCTGCCGTATCCCCTTCTCTCTAGCGCACACACTGCCTATGCCACCCCGCTGGGTGATGTGAAAATCGACCATGACTTGTTATCGGCTTTCGATAAAAAATTAACTCAAAACGGTCTGCCTGGCATCCAGCTTATCGGGGGTGACCGTGAGCATTCCCTTGAGATCCAGCTGCCTTTTCTGCAGTGCGCCCTGGAGGGCGACTTTTGCCTGCTGCCCATCATGGTGCGTTCTTCAAGCGCGTCCTTGCTGATGGGGACGGGTCAGATCCTCGCTGAGTTGCTGCAAGACAAGAAAGTACTGCTGGTTGCCAGCACGGACCTTTCTCATTTCTTTGATGAAAGAACCGCCAATTCCTTTGACGAGGTCATGCTGCAGCAGATGAGCAGTTTTTCTCCCACGGGCGTGCTCCAGGCCGAGGCGGATGATGAAGGATTCGCCTGCGGTTCCGGCGCGGTGGCCTTGGTATTATGGACGGCCCAAGCCTTGGGCGCCAATAAAGTCACCTTGCTTCATCACAGCACTTCGGCGGATGCCTCAGGGGATAGATCCAGCGTGGTCGGTTATGGAGCCCTGGCCATCACCCGCGAAGAGGCAATTTGAGCCATCCGGTCTGCGCACGCATCGCCGTCAACGTCCCCCAGGTCTCGGGGGTCTTTGATTACAATGTGCCGGTGACCTTGCAGGCCAGGTTGGGTGTGGGTTCACTGGTAACCGTTCCTTTTGGCAAACAAACCGTTCAGGGCATCGTGGTAGACCTGCCGAATGAATCAGCGGTGGCCGAACTTAAAGAAGTATCATCACTTCTGGATGACGTCCCGGTGCTCACACCACAACAGATCGAGCTGGCCAATTGGATCTCCACTCAATACCTCTCGAGCCTGTCTGCCTGCCTGGAATTGATGCTGCCCCCGGGCCTGGCGAAACAATCTGACCTTCTGCTGCACCTGGTTGAGGAACCGGTTGATGAGCAGCTCGCGCCCCTGCAAACCCGCATCCTCAGCCTTTTAAAAAAGAGGGGGGATCTGAGAGGGAGGCAATTGGATCGCGCCTTACCCAATAGCGACTGGCGTAAAAGCCTGCCCGGACTGGTAAAAAAGGGTGTGGTCGTGAGCCGCTCCATCCTGCAGGAACCAACGATCAAAGCCAAAACGGAGCCCTCCCTCCAACTGTTAAAACAACCCGGCGCACAGGAAGAACTTCGATTGCTGGGCAAACCGGGATCGGGCAGTTTTGAACGCCGTCAGGGAGTTTTAAACCTGCTCCAAAAGGAGTCGTCCGCGCTGCATGTGCCGTTTGTCAGGGCTGAAACCGGCGCCACGGCCGCTGATTTGCGCCTGTTAGAGCAAACAGGGTTCATCGAGATTTCACTGGTGGAAGTTCAACGCGACCCCCTGTTTAATTACTCGACGCCCAGCCAGGAAATACCGCAGCTTACGCCGGAACAAAATGAAGTGGTCAGCCTGCTCGAACAGCAATTGAGCGGCCAGTCACCTCGAAAACCGATCCTCCTTCAGGGTGTCACCAGTTCAGGGAAGACCGAAGTCTACCTGCGCGCGGTGGAAGAAACTCTCAGGCACGGGGCACAGGCCATTGTGCTCGTACCCGAGATCTCGCTCACCCCTCAAACGGTCCAACGCTTTACCGCCAGGTTCCCGGGACGTGTGGCATTAATCCACTCCCGCCTCTCTGATGGAGAAAGGTACGATACGTGGCGGAGAATTCGCTCTGGCCAAGCCTCTGTGGTGGTCGGCGCCCGCAGCGCTCTCTTTGTCCCGCTGGCCAATCCCGGATTGATCGTCATCGATGAATGCCACGACCCTTCTTATCATCAGGACGATCTTGACCCCAATTATCATACCGCAGCCGCCGCCATCGAATACGCTCATCGAACGAACGCGGTTGTTTTATTAGGGTCAGCCACTCCCACCGTGGAACAACTTTACCAGTTCAGAAAAAAAAGTTGGCTGCTTTGCCATCTGCCGAACCGTGTGCTGGCCCATCAAAACGTTCACGCCCTCTCCACGGATGGAACCCGCGCTGTTTTTGAATTACCCGGCATTCAAGTAGTGGATATGCGTGCCGAGCTGGTGGCGGGTAACCGCTCCCCCATCAGCCGCGACCTGCAAGAAAGCCTGGATGAGGTGCTTCATAACAAACACCAGGCCATCCTGTTTCTCAACCGCCGCGGCAGCGCTTCGTATGTTTTTTGTCGTGACTGCGGCTTCGTGTTGAAGTGCAGCCGCTGCAACAGCACCCTGACCTATCACGAGAACGGTTCACAGCTGGTCTGTCACCGCTGCAACACACGGCGGACATTGCCGCAAAAATGCCCCCAATGCGGCAGCACACGCATCAAGCAGTTCGGGTTGGGAACCGAAAGCCTCGAAAAGATCATCTCGGAGCAATTCCCCCACGCCAGGCTGCTGCGCTGGGACGCCGACACGGCACGCAAGAAGGGCGCGCACGACCTCATCCTGGACCATTTCACTCACGGCCGCGCTGACATCCTCATCGGCACGCAGATGATCGCTAAAGGGCTTGACCTGCCCGAGGTTACGCTGGTGGGCATGATCCTGGCAGACGTGAGCCTGAACCTGCCTGATTTTCGAGCAGCGGAAAGAACCTTTCAATTGATCACCCAGGTGGCAGGCCGCGCCGGACGCAGCGCGCTGGGCGGTAAAGTGATCCTGCAAACCTTCAACCCAGACCACTACGCCATTCAAAGAGCGGCAGCATATGATTTTGATGGCTTTGAAAAAACGGAGTTACGCTATCGCTCTGAAACCGGCTACCCCCCCTTTTCAAGGTTGGTCAGCCTGGAATTCAGGCATTTTAACCCGCTTCTGCTTGAAAACGCGGTGCGGCAGGTTTCTGACCTCTTGCAAGGCTGGATCGATCAAATTGAATCTCATGAACTGTCTATCATCGGCCCGGCGCCTTGTTTTTACGCTCGGACGGCCGGCCAATACCGCTGGCAGATCATTCTACGCGGTTCTGACCCCCTTGCTTTTCTGCGCGAACATCCACCCCAGACCTGGCAGCCAGCGGGTGTCGTCTTAAAGATCAGGGTCGACCCGCCCAATCTGTTATAAAAAAAACCCCCGCGGGATTGATTATTGCGGGGGTTGATTTCACGAAAATGATTTTTCAGGGTAAAACATGCCAGGGGTTGATGTACTGGCTCCCGAAGCGGATCTCGAAGTGCAGATGTCCGCC
>CAZNAF010000013.1:0-7960 GCA_964570925.1 uncultured Anaerolinea sp. | reverse complement strand
ACGCTGACCGCGCTATTTCCATCCTCGTTCTCCTCACTGGCAGTTTTCCTGGAAAACGGGTTGATCTTCAGCAATACCAGGATCATGGCAGTGGATAATAAGATCGTTACCCCCCACGAGACCACCGCAATCCAGTCCAGGGGAGGCAGAATGATCTTTTTTACTTTCGCCTCTCCGGTCTCTTGAGGTTTTTCCTTCTTGCTCAATTAATCCTCCGTGATATTCTCCAAAAACTCGAGATTGTTCTTGGTTTTCATCATACGCTGCAGAATGGCCTCCGTGGCCACAGCCGGGTCCATACCGGCGCCGGCTGGAGGTGGTGTGATCATCTGCAGATACATGCGCCGCATCAACCAGACCCTGGATAAGATGTCCGGTCCGAGCAGCAGGTCTTCACGGCGTGTGGACGATCGTTCAATATCGATGGCCGGGAAGATCCTGCGCTCCTGCAGGCGGCGCGAAAGGTGTAATTCCATGTTGCCGGTACCCTTAAATTCTTCATAAACCACATCATCCAGGCGGGAGCCCGTATCGACCAACGCCGTGGCAAGGATTGTCAAAGAACCGCCTTCTTCAATGTTACGCGCTGCCCCAAAGAACTTCTTGGGCGGATAGAGCGCTGATGGGTCCATCCCGCCAGACAGGGTTCTGCCCGATGGGTTCACAACCAGGTTATACGCGCGTGCCAGCCTGGTCAGCGAGTCCATTAAGATTACCACATCCTGACCGATCTCCACAAGGCGTTTGGCGCGCTCCAGGGTGATCTCGGCCATGCGCACGTGAGCGCTGACGGGTTCATCAAAAGTGGAGGCCACCACTTCGGCGTCCACGGAGCGGTCCATGTCCGTGACCTCTTCAGGTCTCTCGCCGATCAGGGCGATGATCAAATGGATTCCGGGGTTGTTGGCCGTTATGGAATTGGCCAACTGCTTCAGGATGGTGGTCTTGCCTGCCTTGGGTGGTGAAACGATCATGCCGCGTTGTCCGCGTCCGATGGGGGCGATCAGGTTGATCAATCTGGAGGAAAGAATGGAACGGTCTGTTTCAAGGTCAAAACGCTTGTCAGGGAAGATCGGCGTTAATGATTCAAAGGTTTTTCTGGTTCCCATTTCTTCTGCGCTCATGGCGTTGATGGTTTCAACCTTCAACAAACCATAATGGCGTTCAGCATCTCGTGGGGGTCTGACCACACCGATAACGAAATCACCCATGCGAAGTTCGTAACGGCGTAATTGGGCCTGTGATACGTAAACATCATCCTGCCCGATGGAATAATTACTGCGTAAGAACCCCACGCCCTCTGGAGTTATTTCCAGAACACCACCTCGAACCTCCAGTCCTTCCGCGGCGGCTTCTGCCCTGCGGATTTGGATGATAAGGTTTTCCTTTTTCAGTCTGTTGGCGTTCGGGATGTTTAATTCGGTTGCTACCTGGCGCAGCTTGGCAAGCGGCGCGCTTTCCATTTCGTTCATTTTCATTTAGTTTCACCCATGAATAAAGTATAAGTGTTTGAAATCCTGACCTGATGTGACAGGCGGTTTTGACTGATATGAGATGGCATAAAAGGGATTTATCGGCGGCCTGGTCCCCCGCTGCCACAGGCCTTGCCTAAATTTACCAAATCGTTCAAAGGATTGGGTAACCAAAGTATAACATGGAAAAAATTGATATGCAAGTTGAAAAATCTAACGTTCTCGCTAAGTGAAACCCGTTGATCTGCGGCTTTGCAGTCCCTTTCTTAGCCCAAATATTCTCTCAAATGCCTGCTGCGCGTCGGGTGCCTGAGCTTTCGCAATGCCTTTGCTTCGATCTGTCTGATCCTTTCCCTGGTAACATTAAAATATCTGCTGACTTCTTCGAGTGTATGGTCTTTTCCATCGATCAAACCAAAGCGCAATTCCAGCACCTGGCGCTCACGTTCAGAAAGCGCTGCCAATGCGTTTTGCACCTGTTCTCTGAGCATTTCACGCGCGGCAGCATCCATGGGCTCAAGGGCTTCGTCGTCCTCAATAAAATCACCCAATTGACTGCTTTCTTCATCACCCACCGGTCTCTCGAGAGAAATGGGTTCTTCGGCTGACTGCAGGATCCTCTGAACCTTCACCGTCGCCCACGTCCATCTTTTCTGCAACTCACCGTCGATGGGTTGGTTGGTCAGTCTGGCTTTTTTAATGGCCGTCGTATCTTCCGGGGTAAGCAGATCGCTTTCCAGGGCCAGTTCTTCATGGGTTGGTTCTCGCCCTAACACCTGCACCAGGGAGCGCTGCACACGCAAGATACGTGTGATCGCCTCAAACAAATGCACAGGGATGCGGATCGTACGAGCGTGCTCGGCGATATAGCGGCTGATGGATTGCCTGATCCACCACGTCGCGTAGGTGCTGAATTTGAAACCGCGCGTGGAATCAAATTTTGAGACCGCCCTCAGTAAACCCAGGTTGCCTTCCTGGATCAGGTCCAGGAAGGAGATCCCGCGTCCCAGGTAGCGCTTGGCAATGCTCACCACCAGCCTTAAGTTGGCACGGATGAGGGTTTGATTGGCTTCTTCGGCGCGGTAATTGATGCCCTCCAATTCCTTTTGCAGTTCACTATCCGTAGCGAATTGTCTTTTAAACCAGGTCGGATCGGGCATTTCGTCATTTTTCGCCAGTTTCACAAGAAGCGCTTCAGAAACCTTGTCGGGCAAAAGATACATGCCAAGGAACAGCGTGTAAGCGTGCCTGACCAGTTCTTCCCATATGGCGTCTTTGCCCCACCTGCCGTTATCCAGGTAGGTGCGTAAATAAGAGGGATCATCCGCCTGCCAGGTGCGCCTTAACAATTGTGACTCTGCCAGTGTTAAGGCCAGATCCGGGCAATCAGTTTGGCCGATCCTGACCGCGTCTTCCTGAAGTCGTTTCCAGGAGGTCACCATGTCATTGGCGATACCCGCAAAAAGAGCTTTAAAATGACCGGGAAGGCCGGGGCCTGGCTTGACGTGGTTGGTGAGTGTCTCCACCCTGACCAGGGCTTCGATCCTTGCCGCGAGTCTAAACTCGGAATCCGCGTCCAGCAGGTTGATCTGTCCGATCTCTTTGAGGTACAACCTTACCGGGTCTTCAGAGAGTTCCAAAGCGATGCTGGGATCTTCCAGTATCTCCAATGGATCTTCAGTAATGATTTCGCCCCATTCTTCGCGTTCTTTATTTAAGGAATTCTCATCCGGTTCCTGTTTTGTCAACACTTCATCGATGATGGATTTTTTGGCACGGGTACTCTTGGCCGGTTTTGTCTTTTCAACGACTTTATCTTTTATACGTCCAGGAGCCCGCGCAACCTTTTTTTCGGCTGGCTGGTTCGCTTTTTCTGATGAGGTATTCCTGGTTTTCCTGGTTGGGATTTGTGGCATGGGATTAACTATACCATAATGTAAAAATCAAATTGTTGGATTTGGCCGGGCAAGCGCCATGTCAAGTTTGCCTCTGGCAATTGTATATGTTAATGCCAGAGAGCGCAAATCTTTTTTATCTTCGTCCAGCACTTCTGCGTCGGTTTCGATGAACCTGATCTGATTTAAAAGATGATTGATGCGCATAAGTCTCAGATTTATCAGGGTGCGTGCCAGGTCTTCAAAGAGTTTATCTTCCGTCTTTCCGGCGATCATCGTCGCATCGGTCATTGCGGTAATTTTATCAGAGAGCCAATCTGGCGTGTTTAGTTCAAAATAACGATGGACCTCCATCTCATCCTGTGCCAATGCCTTGAGGAACAATTCCAAAATTTGCTGGTGGTCAGCGTTCTCAAAATCTGTCGCGCTGAATTTTTCAAGGCCAGCCTGTTTCAGGATCCTGTCCAGGTCATAATACCAGTGCGGACGCATTAACAACAGAGAAAGACAATGCGACTCCATTGTTGCGGCTCTCTTTCCGATGTGGTGTTCGTCTTCATTGATCGCACGTGGCTGAATGGCATCTTCCACCCTCTGCGCACGGCGGTGGGGCTTTTCACGTACACGCTGACTGCCGACCAAGGACCTTTCATCGATCTTTAACAGGCGGGCGAGTTGCTGTCGGTAGGCATCCCTTTCAATGGAAGAAGGAACGTCTTCAATCAGGGGTAACACCTGCGCTGCCACAGCGGATTTAACTTTCGCGTCCTCGAGGTCCTGTTCCTTGGCCAGGGTTTCCATGACGTGCACGACGATCGGTTTGGCCGCGGAGAGTATGGCTCGCCATTCCTCGGGGTCGCGCAGCACCACTTCATCCGGGTCCATCCCCGCCGGAATGGTTGTCACGCGTACGTCGGCCTGCAGGCGGGCTTCATGCCGCAAGAGTCCGTGCGCGTCGAATACGAGTTCGGTCTCCCGGTCAAGCGCCTTGCGAGCCAGGTCCAGACCGCGTAAAGTGGCTTTTTCTCCCGCCGCGTCCGCGTCCAGGGCCAGCACGATGCGCCTGGTGAATTTTTTCAGCAGCCGTAATTGGTCTTCATTCAACGCGGTACCCATGGGAGAAACCGTATTGGTAAAACCAGCCTGGTGCAGCAGGATCACATCCAGATAACCTTCCACAATGACCACCTGGTCTTCCGTACGGATGGGCTTACGCGCCAGGTTCAGGCCGTACAACAGGTGACTTTTATCAAAAAGTGCCGTCTGGGGAGAGTTGAGAAATTTTGGGATATCATTTAGGTCAAGGATGCGCCCGCCAAACCCGGTCATTTTTCCTGCGGCGTCACGAATGGGGAAGATCACGCGGTTGCGATATTTATCATACACTCCCCCGGATTCCCTTTCCACCACCAGCCCCACCTGCAGCAGGTCATCAGTAGAGTAACCCTTCGAACCAAAATGGTTGACCATAGCGTCATAATTTGCTGGGGCGTATCCCAACTCAAAGAGCTGGATCGTTTCGCCGGTCACCCCTCGCCTGGACAAGAATTCCTGCGCCCCTTTGCCTTCAGGGGTTTTCAAAAGTTGATATTGGAAGAACCGCGCTGCCTCTTCCAGTAGTTCTCTAAGTCGCTCGTGTTCATCCTCGGCGGCTTGTTTTTCGGGTGTGTATGCTTCAAGGGTGACGCCGGCCCTTTCGGCCAGGTGACGCAGGGCTTCGGCAAAATCCCAACCCTCCCTCTTCATCACGAATTTAAAGATATCGCCGCCCTCGTTGCACTGCCCAAAACACCGCCAGGTGCCCGAATCAGGAAAAACCGCGAAAGCCGGTGTTTTGGTGTTGGGATGAAAGGGGCAGAAACCCGTAAAGCTCCTGCCGGAACGCCTCAGTTTAACCGTCTCCGAGACGATATCCACAATATCCAGGCGTGCTTTAATTTCATCTACTGCAGTCATAAGTCCGGGTTAATGGTTTCCTTTAAACCTGCGAGGACGATAGAATATGTATCAAACAAAGGTTGGTTAGAACCCTTCCAGGTAAGAAAAATCGGCAATCCCTTTGGTTAACGCGGCGATACGCTGTAATAATCCCAGGCGGTTGGCGCGGATTTTTTCGTCTTCAGCCATGACCAGCACGGCGTCAAAGAAGCGGTTCACCGCGGGGATCATGGGTTCGAATTCGTTCAGGAAGGCGTCCACAGAACCGGAAGATCGATCCGTTTTTTCAACACGCTCGATCTCTGCGAACAATTCTTTTTCCGAGGCCTCTTCGAAAGCAGCCGGATCGACCTGATAGGCGGTTTTCTGATCGCGGGTGATCCTTACGCAGCGCGCGTAGGCCGGCAATAGGGTTGACCAATCAGGTTTGGTCACCCGGGTGTTCAATTGCTTGACTGCACGGATCACGCCCGCGGGATTGGTTTGTTGTTCCGCCAGGACGGCATCCACCACGTCGTAGCGGTAACCCTGGTCGGTCAGGCTGTTCTTCAGGCGGCCGACGATGAAATCGAGGCTGTCTTTCAGGCTGGCTTCCGTCACTGCGATGGGCATGTTTTGCGCGGCCAGAGCCAATCCGGCCTGCAGGTCAAAATCAAGGTCAAAAGCGGAGAGGATCTGCACAAGCCCCAGGGCCGTGCGGCGCTGCGCGAAGGGGTCCTTGGTGCCCGTGGGTGCTAAACCCGCGGCGAAGAGTCCTGCCAGTGAATCCAGGCGGTCTGCCAGGCCGATGACCATGCCGGCTTTACCGGAGGGCACATGATCGCCCATGGAACGCGGCAGATAATGTTCATAGATCGCCTGGGCAACCTCCTTGCCTTCCCCGGAGTGTTCAGCGTAATATCGCCCCATCACACCTTGCAGGGAGGTCATTTCGACCACCATGTGACTGACCAGGTCGGCCTTGCACAGTTCAGCCGCGCGCAGAGCGGTCTTCTGTTCCTCGGCGTCCAATCCGAGTTGCGGAGCGAGTTGCGCGACAATTTTGGTGATTCTCACCGATTTATCGAGCATTGAGCCCAATTTTTGTTGGAAGGTTAACGTACCCAGTTTTTCCAGCAGGTCGGAGAGTTTATGCTTGAGGTCTTCATGGATGAAGAAGTTGGCGTCCGCGAAACGGGCGCGGATCACCTGTTCGTTGCCGTCGGTAACCAGATCCATGCCCTGGCGGTCGCCGTTGCGTACGGCGATGAAATGCGGCAGCAGCTTGCCGTCTTTGCCCTTGACCGGGAAGTAACGTTGGTGCTTTTTCATAACCGAAATGAGCACTTCCGGCGGGAGCACAAGATGCTCTTTTTCAAAATTACCCGTCAAGGCGGTGGGAGCCTCCACGAGCTGGTTAACCTCATCCAGCAGCCCTTCGTCAATTTCTTCCAGACCCTGCACTTTGGCGATCAAAGCCAGCACCTGGTTTCTGATGGCCGCTTTACGCTCCTGCGGGTCCAGCAGGATCCCTTGTGCTTTCAAGCTTTTAAAATAGTCCGCCGGATCGCGTAAGGGCAATACCTCGGGTTCCACGAACCGTAATCCGTGTGTGCTTGCCTGCGCTGTCAACCCCGTGTATTCAAAGGGGATCACCGCGGACCCGAGCATGGCCAGCAGCCAGCGTACCGGTCGTGAGAACGCCACGTTGGTGAAATTCCAACGCATCGATTTTTCAAATTTTATTCCCGCAACCAGCGCGGGCAGGGCTTCCAATAACACGTCATAAGCGGAGCGTGTGGGTTCCTCTACCAGCGCCACAACATAACGCCCGCCGTCCACCTCGCGAACCTCCAGGTCTTTCACGGTCAACCCCTTGGATTGGGCGAAACCTTCCAGCGCGCGGCTGGGTTTCCCGTCAGCTTCGTAGGCCCTGCTCTCGGGCGGTCCTTTGACTACCGTCGTACGCGGGGTTTGCTGGTCGGCCATATCTTGCACATAGACTACCAGGCGGCGCGGAGTACCCAACACGTCGACCTTGCCGTGCTCCAGGCGCAGTTCTTCCAGCAGGGCGGGGAAGCGTTCCGTCAATTGTTCCAGCGCTCCCTGCAACTCCGCGGCGGGCAGTTCTTCCGTGCCGATCTCGAGCAGGAAGGGCGCCTTGCCCTGCGGAGGAACTTGTTTTTCGGCCTTCGCGGGTTGGGGGACCGCGAAGACTGCGGGTTTCTGCAGCCACGGAAAGCCGAGTTTTTCGCGCTGTTCCACGTAAGCCTTGGAATTTCGGTGCGCCAGTTCGCGCATGCGTCCAAAGAGAGCCTGCCTTTCGGTCACGCCCACGGCGCCGCGCGTATCGAGGATGTTAAAAGTGTGCGAACACTTGAGAATGTAATCATGGGCTGGAAGCACCAGTCCCTGGTTGAGACATTCTTCCACTTCCAGTTCATAAAGCTTGTAAAGTTGGCGCATGCGTTCCACGTCGGCCAGCTCAAAATAATATTTACTGTGCTCCGCCTCGCCCTGGAAATTCACTTCGCCGTACGTGTGACTGTCGTTCCAGTGCATGTCGCGTGCGTGCGGGATGCGCTGCAAGGGCATGGCGATACGCTCCAACCCGTAGGTGATCTCCACCGAGACAGGGTCGAGGGTCAATCCGCCCGCCTGCTGGAAGTAGGTAAA
>CAZNAF010000012.1:34145-43906 GCA_964570925.1 uncultured Anaerolinea sp. | reverse complement strand
TCCTGGGCGGAACTGCCGTTGGTCACCACCTGCAGCACGAAATTGACCTTCTTGCCCGCCAGCGGCGCCAGACTTACATTGACCACCAGGGGGGCGTCGGCGTATTTCAGGTCCCACTGCTCCAGGGTCTGCAGCGCGCCTCCTTCAATGCGATAGCGCAAGAAGTAACGCACTTCACAGGCCGCGCCGCCGAATCCACAGCCCAGAGTGGCCTTAAACTTCATACCGTCCTCCACCGTCAGCAGCGGGAAGGTGCCCGCGATGGAACCCCCATCGACCCATTGCGGGTGGGTCAATAGACCCACGCCACTGACCGTGTTGCCGTCCTGCAGCTTGGGGGTGTCTGCCTTCAGCACGAACCCGCTGGCATCCGTATTGGTGCCCGGACAAGCCAGGTAACCGGGAGCGGAGGCGTTTTGCCAGTTGCCGACGCAATAATTCGCACCAAAATCATAGACCAGCGTCTCAAGCGGGAAGAAGGGCAGTAAACCGCCGAAATCCAGGCCTGGGATCACTTGCAAGGTGACCACTTCGATGGAAACATACACCGGCGCCATCAAGGAAACACCCGTGCCAAACACGATACCGGTGTCGCTGCGCAGCATGTAGTTCGCCGCATACTCCCCATCTGCGGCGGGAGATTTCATCGGTACGGAAATATCCACCGTGGCGCCGGGAGCTACGCTGCCAGGCAGGTTGACCGCGTTCGGAGCGCTCATCTGGTCACCGCCTGAAAAGACGATGGCGTAATTCGTATTCCAGGTGCAAGTACCGGTGTTGGTGAAACGCCAGGTCTTTACAAAATTAGTGTTGGGAGCCATAATGCTGCCGTCTTCAATGGTGATGTCTTCCACGAATTTGGCCCGATTGCAGTTATCTGCCGTCGCCGTGGCCGTGATGGTGGCCGTCGGCAGGGGAGCAACCGTGTTCAACGGCTGCGGGGTAATGGTCGGCTCGTCCGGTTTGGGCGTGCGCGTGGCAGACATTTCATCGTTCCCCTCGGCTGCAAGGGTCTTGGCAACAGAAGTGTTGATAGCATCTTCATTCGTTCCCTGCGTCGCCACAAGGGAAGACAAATTGCACGCCGTGAGTAGAAAGACCAGCACCAGGCTTCCTGTGACCAATAATTTGACGCGTTTCATTTTCACCTCCAGGCCATGATCAGTAAAGTTAACCTTATTATACAGAAACCTGATTGAAAAATTAGTTGGATTTGGTTTTCATCAGCGTGTTTGTATTAATGACTTGAAGATATAAATCATCGGCAGCCTACTACCTCACCCCCATACCCCCTCTCCAACTGATATGAACCGCTTTATCATTTCAACAAACTGCAGTTGGAGAGGGGGCCTTTGTCTTAAATTTTTAAGAACGTTGCTTCGGGGGTGAGGTATGAAACCCCAAGTTTACTTGTCATATCAAAAGAACTTAGCTATGAATTATTTAAAATAATGATAGATTATTCATTAACCTGCTGTAAGAATTTGTTGGATTTGGTTTTCATCAGAATGAAAAGTTATCTATAATTAGGGACAAAGTAAAGGACAGGAGTGATCGTGAGCCCCATCACCAAGGAAGACGCACTGGAATATCATCAACGCGGCAAGCCCGGCAAGCTATCCATAAACACCAGCAAGCCTCTTGAAACCCAAAACGATCTCGGTCTGGCCTACACCCCCGGCGTGGCCTGGCCGGTGCTTGAGATCGACGCCCGCGCGGACAAGGTTTACGACTACACCATGAAAGGCAACCTGGTGGGCGTAATTTCCAACGGTACCGCCATTCTGGGTCTCGGAGATCGCGGTGCCCTGGCCAGCAAGCCCGTCATGGAGGGCAAATGTGCCCTCTTTAAGAAATTTGCTGATATCGACAGCATTGATATCGAACTGGATTCACGAGACCCCGAAACCATCATCCAGGTCGTGGCGGCCATCGCGCCCACCTTTGGCGGCATCAACCTGGAAGACATCAAATCCCCCGAATGTTTCGCCATCGAACAGCGCCTGCAGCAAATGCTTGATATCCCCGTCTTCCATGATGACCAGCACGGCACGGCCATCATCCTCGGCGCGGCCTTGCTCAACGCGCTGGAGATCACCAGCAAGAAGATGGACCAGATCAAGATCGTTTTTTCAGGCGCGGGCGCCGCGGCCATTGCCTCGGCCAGCCATTTGGTCAGGCTGGGCGTCCCGCGTAAAAACATTTGGTTTTGCGACATCAAAGGTCTGGTTTACAACGACCGCAAAGAAGAAATGTTCCCCGAAAAAGCGCTTTTCGCCCAGGGAGACAAACCCGGCTCGCTGGCGCAAACCCTCGAAGGCGCCGACATGCTCATCGGTCTGTCCGCGGCCAACGTGGTCACCCCGGAGATGCTCAAACGCATGAACCCCGACCCGGTCGTGTTCGCCATGGCCAATCCCGATCCCGAGATCCAGTTCGACCTGGCCAAAGCCGCCCGACCCGACGCCATCGTGGGCACTGGCCGATCCGACTATCCCAATCAGGTCAACAACCTGCTGGGCTTCCCCTTTATCTTCCGCGGCGCGCTGGACGTACGCGCGAGGGCCATCAACGAAGAAATGAAAATTGCCGCCAGCCGCGCCCTGGCCGACCTGGCCCGTCAGCCGGTCACCCCTGAGGTCTTGCGGGCTTATGGCCTTAACCACCTCGAATTTGGAAGAGATTACGTGGTGCCCAAACCGCTTGATCAACGCATCTGCCTGTGGGAAGCCCCGGCGGTCGCCCAGGCTGCCATGCAGAGCGGCGCGGCACGCCTGCAGGTCGACCTTACAGTTTACCGAAAGCAACTGGCCGAAAGATTGTTGACCCAATAAAACGATGAAAACTCAAGACCTTTCCGCCCCTCTGCTCGAATTGATCCGCCTCACCGCCACGGATCTGCCGGCCGGTGTTGAAGATAGGCTGCGCGCGGCAAAGGAAAATGAAAAAGACCCATCTGTGGCGAGGCGCACGCTGGATACCATCCTGGAGAACATCCGTTTGGCACGAGAACAGTCGCTGCCACTCTGCCAGGATAGCGGCACGCCCCATTTCTTCATCCAGCGCCCCTCGGACTGGAGCGAACGAGAACTGACAGGCCAGATCCGCCGGGCAGTGGCAGAATCCACGCGCCGCGGCTGGCTGCGTCCTAACGCGGTGGACCCGCTGACCGGAGAGAACAGCGGAGACAACCTCGGTGATGAATCCTTCCCGTCCATTCATTTTCAGGAATGTGACGGCGGAATTCTGCTCATCGATCTGATGCTAAAAGGCGGCGGCTGTGAGAACGTGTCCGCCCAATACTCCCTCCCGGATCAGGAACTGAACGCCGGACGAGACCTTGCCGGGGTGCGCAAGGCCGTCCTGCACGCCGTGTGGAAGGCTCAAGGCGAGGGCTGCGCGCCTGGTTTTCTGGGTATCGCCGTGGGCGGGGATCGCGCCGCGTCACACCTGGCAGCCAAGAAAGCCCTTCTGCAGGACCCGGACGCCCAAAACACGCAGTCCGACCTTGCTGAACTGGAAAAAGCCATCATCTCGGACGCCAACAACCTGGGCATCGGTCCCATGGGCCTGGGCGGCAAGACCACCCTGCTGGGAGCACGCGCGGTTGCCACGCAGCGTTTGCCGGCTTCGTTTTTCGTTTCGATCTCCTATATGTGCTGGGCTTACAGGCGGCGCAGGATGTTGGTGGACGGTGAGCAGGTGCGCTATGAGTGAAAAACCACCCATCCACATCAACCTGCCCCTGTCAGATGAAGACGTAACCGGTCTGCACACCGGAGATTTTGTGCTGTTGTCGGGGACCGTGGTCACAGCCAGAGACGCCGCCCACAAATGGCTGGTGGATACCTTCATCCGCAAAACCACGCCACCCTCAAGTGAAGATGCGCGCGTGGAAAAGGAACTGGCTTCAGCGTTTAAGGGCGGCGGCATCTACCACTGCGGGCCTGTCGTCACACGCCAGGCAGACGGAAGTTACCGCTTTTTGGCAGCCGGACCGACCACCAGCATGCGTGAAGAACCCTACCAGGCGGAGATCATCCATCACTACGGGGTCAAAGCGATCATCGGCAAGGGAGGCATGGGAGTAAGAACCCTGCAAGCTTGCCAAGAAGCCCCCGCACTCTACCTTCACGCCACTGGCGGCGCGGCCGTGCTTTTAGCTGCCTGTGTTAAAGAAGTTCGCGCTGTTTATAAAACGGAATTCGGGCTGCCCGAAGCGATATGGCTGATCAGGGTGCAAGACATGCCCCTGGTGGTCAGCATGGACGCGCACGGTAACAGCCTTCACGAGGCCATCCGGCAAAGCTCACAAACCAGATTATTCGATTGAAACAGGGCATTTATTGAATTCTTGAAGTGGTTTTCCCGCCCGGTCAGACACCGGTTTCCCGGACTTGATACTTAGGTGGCCAGGATCTGGCCGGCTTTTTCGACATCATTGGGGAAAAGGTCAGCCGGAACTTTTTCCTTGCCCAGCTTGGAAAAGATCATGAATCGCGCGCAAGTTGTAAATTCACCCTCACAAAAGCGGCGTTTCATGCTGTTGGCCATGACCGGCATGTCAGCCATGCGGTCGTTAAAGAACGGACACCCTGCCAAACACGGACATTCTGCCATAATTGCCTCTCTTTCTATTGTTTCAGTTTACTCATATAAGAAGGACATTACATAAACTTGGGCTAAAAAACATTTTTTAGTTTACAGGACTGGATTCCCCTGCACGGTCCGCGTCGGATGGAAAATCAGCGCTTGCTTATGGAATATCCTCTTCCCTCCTGGCAAAGAGTACTTGCGGGTTGGTTTCATTTGAATGACTTTTGACTTTTCGGTTCATAACGGATGGAACATTGATTATTCCGCCTGAATGCAATATGATTAGGGTACTTCAAGTTCTAGGAGGAGCCATGGCAACAATCGAATCAATCTTGCAAGAAAAGGGAAAAGCTGTTTATTTTGTAACTCCTGAAAATACTGTCCTTGATGCGCTTAAATTGATGGCCGACAAGGATATCGGTGCCGTACTGGTGATGGAAGGCGAGAAATTATTGGGGATCTTCACCGAACGCGATTACTCCAGGCGCATCACCCTCAAAGGTAACACGGATGCCACCCTGGTCAAGGAGGTCATGACCCACCCTGTTTACTTTATCCACCCGGATCAATCCGCTGAAACCTGCATGGCCCAAATGGTGGACAAGCACTTCCGGCACCTCCCCGTAGTGGAAGGCCAAAAGGTCATCGGCGTGGTTTCGATTTACGATGTGGTAAAAACCGTGATCAGTGACAAACAAACCCTGATCGCGGGTCTTGAGAACTTTATGATGGGCATGGACCTGAAACAATAAGATCGCTGATTGCCATGCGATTCACGGTTGCGTGAATCGCATGGTTGAAATAATCCCAAAATGCTATAATTCAGAGTTGAAATTCGGGGCATTCGATTTTGTTTGCCTTATATTTTATTATTGAGGTAAATCATGCAGCCATCCAGTATTCTCATCATCCTGCTCGCCCTGTTATTATTCATTGTTGCCTTCGTCCTCATCAAGACGCTGATCTTCGCGCGGCGATCTTCCTCAGTGATTATTCCCTTTGAATATAACATTCCGCGGCTAAAACAGAACCCGCAAACCCTGGCGGAACACCTTTCCTCCGTGGTACAGATCCCCACTATCTCACACGAAGACGCCAGGCAGGATAAAAAGGAAAACTTTAAAAACCTGCAAGCACAGCTGGAAAAACTTTATCCCCTGACTCATCAGACATTAAAGAAAGAAATCGTGGATGGTTACAGCCTGCTTTACACCTGGCAAGGCAAGAACCCCGATCTTAACCCGGTGGTTTTCATGGCCCACCAGGACGTGGTTCCTGCGGACGAGCATACCCTGAAGGAATGGACCCATCCTCCTTTTTCAGGGGAGATCGCCGACGGGTTCATCTGGGGCCGTGGAACGATGGATATAAAATGCCAGATGATCTCCATCTTTGAGGCCGTGGAATCGCTCATCGCCGCCCGTTATAAACCTGACCGCACCATCATTTTATCCTTCAGTCATAACGAAGAGGTGTTAGGCACGGGCGCCGTCGCGGCGGTTCAACACCTGAAAAATAAAGGCATCCGCGCGGAGGCAGTGCTGGATGAAGGCGGGTCCATCTATAATGGCATCATCCCGGGCGTCAAGGGGCTCACGGCCGCCATCGGCATCGCCGAAAAAGGTTACCTCTCCTTGAAATTTACCGTCAACGGCACGGGCGGACATTCCTCCACGCCGCCCAAAGAGACCGCCATCGGCATCCTTGCCAAGGCCATCCATCGCCTGGAAACCCAAAAATTTCCCTCTGACGTGCGTATGGTCAAACCCATGTTTCAGGGACTGGCCAGCGCTGCAACCCCGCTCATGCAAATGGCTTTTGCCAATCTCTGGCTCTTTGGCGGACTGGTGAACCGTGTTCTTTCATCAAAAGGTGAAACAGACGCAACCATCCGTACCACCGTGGCGCCCACGATCTTAAACAGCGGGGTAAAAGACAACGTGTTGCCCTCCGTGGCAGAAGCGGTGATCAACTTCCGCATCCTGCCCGGCCAATCCATCGCCGACGTATGCGATTACATCCGTTTTGTGGTCAAAGACAAACGCGTATCCTTCGAACCCATCGATCAAAAAGCCTGGGAAGCCTCGCCCCTTTCGCCGGTGGACGCGAACTCGTATTATCACATCGCCTCGGTCGTGGATGAGATCTGGCCGGAAACCGTCACCGCCCCCTACATCATGCTGGGTGGCACGGATTCTCGCAATTTTTGCGAGATCAGCGATTGCGTCTACCGCTTTACCCCCATGGTGGTCACCGAGGAAGACCTCAACCGCGTGCACGGCGTCAACGAACGCCTCGGTGTGGAAGAGTTATTTAAAATGGTGGACACCATTTACCGCCTCATCCCGCGCTGGAGCGCCGAAGAAATCTGATCCTCTACTACAAACAACAGAATAGGGACAAATTCCGCGTATCAGCAGCGGAATTGTCCCTGTTTGTATTCTGATCCAAGAAATGAATCCCTCCCGCAGCAAGCTGTGGGGAAATACCCTCTTTTGATTATTTCTTTTTCAATTGCAGGTGGGTCACATGGCGGTCGACAGCCCCAAATTTATACTTGTATTCTTCATTGCCGCGCATGAAATCGAACTCGCTGCGGCCGTTTTGATTGGCCCATTTTAACAAGTGGCCCAATAGCACCCAGCCCGGTGAATATTCCATGAACCTTCTGTCCAGCCCTGAATTGTAGACCCAGATGCGGTTCTGATAGTCAAAACTCAGATAGGCTGCTGCGTTCTCACCGCCGATCTTCAAAAAGGCCAGTTGCAGGCATCCGCATTCATACGCACGCCGGATGGAGCGCCTGAACTGATCGCGCATTACGGGGGTCAGGAAGGCATCCTTCTCTGGGTCCTGCGCCATGAGGGCCATGAACGCTTCGCCATCCCCTTCCACCCTGTCAGGCTCACTGGTGAAATATACCTCCACAGAAACTTCCCCTTCCGCGGCCCGGCGCATCTTGCGCCTGATCTCGTGGCGCTGCTTTTTGTCGATCTGGTTGAGATATTCCTCCCAGTCACCCGGCAGGGGGATAAAAGGGGAGTGCTGCAACCTGGTTTGCGCAACCTTAAAACCGGCTCTTGGGGCTGCTTCCAATAAGATCGGCAGCGAAGGGGAATCCTCCAGCAGGTTGTAAAGATCCACGCTCTTGACCCCATCAGGCATCACATGATCAGAAAGATGCTTCAACAAGGCGGGAATAAAATCCTGCAAGCGCTGCGCAGGCACGATCAGGTCGAGGAAATCGCTGATCTCGATGCTGCCCAGTAAAAGCAGTCGTTTTTGTCCGTCGTATTCGGCAACAAAAAAGGGGGCGATGCCCACGATCTCCTGTCCTTCAACGGCGCAAACGATGTATAGAAGAGAGTCTTTAGACCACTCACCGCCACCGCGCGTCTGCCACCATTCTTCGAGATACTCAAATCGCAAAAAAGGTACGTGGCTGGCGCTCTTTTCAAGCAATAAATTCCACTGGTCCTTTAACTCGGGGGTGAACTCAAAATAAGTTTTGAAATCCATGGTGGGAATTATACCGTGAGAGGCGGTCAAGGCGCGCGCCTAATCGGAGCGTAACGCCGCGGCGTTCTTGCGCAGCCACAGGCGCGCCTTCTTGTAATCAGGAAAGAACCTCGCCACCAGCGTCCAGAAATCCCTGGAATGATTCGGCTCAAAAAGATGCCCCAGTTCGTGGATGACCACGTAGCGCAGGACCTCCGGCGGAGCCATCACCAGCCTCCAATTAAAGGAAAGGCCGCCTCTCGACGAGCAGCTGCCCCAGCGCGTGCGCTGGTCGCGGATGCTCACCGATTTGGGCATGGCCCCCATTCGGCGCGCCTCTTCGATCACTACTTTTTCGATCTCGGCGCGTGCCTCCTGTCGCAGCCAGGCTTCCGCGGCGTTGCGTGTGGAAAGCTTCGACCCTGCCGGCAGCCGCACGAGTACGCGTCCGCGTGAAATCTCCACTCGCGAACGGGCTATACGGTCAGGTTCCTCGATGCGTGAGAGCTGCAGAGCTTCTCCATGCAGCAGGATCACATCGGGGGGCAAAGCGGTGGGTTTGGCTTGCCGGGATGCCTTTTCAAGCTGAGCGAGCACCCAGGTTTCATGATGCCTTAAGAAACGCTCCGCTTCGCGCAGAGGCACTCCCTTGGGCAGGGTCACTGTCACCCCTCCGCCTGAAACGGTGATGCGCAGTCGCCTCGCGCGCGCGGATACCCTGAGCCTGTATGGGATCTCTTTGCCTGAACTCGAAAGCAAGGTGATGGTTTCTGTCATCTGTGCTATTTTCCAATGCAGTGTATCTTACCAGCAATCGATTTTTTTGGGAAACACAGCCCCACCGAGTTGACAATCTTCCCCTCCACCGCTACACTAAGCAAAATTAAAAAAAAAAGAGGTCTCTCATGGACGAAAAAGCCGGTGCACAGATCAGCAAGAAAGCCTTCCTCCAATCCGCCTTGATCATCTTGCTGCTGATGCTGGTAGCCGGTTTGCTCACGCGCGTGCTGCCCACCGGCAGTTTTGAGCGCAGCCTGCTGGACGGCCGTTCGGTGATCGACCCGGATTCCTATCAGGTCACCACGGGTGTTAATTACCCCGTTTGGCGCTGGTTCACAGCCCCCATCGAAGTGCTCTGGGGACCCGATGCCATGGTGATCATCACCATTATCGTGTTCATCCTGCTGGTCAGCGGGGCCTTCGCCGTGCTGGATAAGTGCGGCATCCTCAAATCGGTGCTGGCGCGCATCGTCAAGACCTTTGGCAGGCAAAAATACCTGCTGCTGGTGGTGGTGAGCCTGTTCTTCATGCTCCTGGGCGCCTTTTTAGGTCTGTTCGAAGAGATCGTGCCTCTCGTGCCGCTCATGATCGCGCTCAGTTATTCCCTCGGCTGGGACGCCCTGGTAGGCCTGGGCATGAGCATTTTGGCCACCAACATGGGCTTTTCCGCAGCCATCACCAACCCCTTTACCATCGGCGTGGCGCAAAAACTGGCCGGCCTGCCCGCTTTTTCAGGCTGGGCCTTCCGCATCCCCATTTTCGTGGCCGTATACCTGCTGCTGATCTGGTTCCTCGTCAGTTACGCCAAAAAGATTGACCGCAACCCGCAGGCCTCGCTGGTCTTCAAGGAGGATCAGGCCGAGCGTAAGCGTTATGCCGCTCTCGAC
>CAZNAF010000012.1:21970-34045 GCA_964570925.1 uncultured Anaerolinea sp. | reverse complement strand
GGCGGCATGGCTCCCGGCATCCCCCTTATCCTGATGGCGGCCAGCATCAAGCACATTGTCACCAGCGGCCAGGTGATGGATACCATCCTGCACGGCGCGGCGAATTCCCTGCAAACCACCTCTCCGCTGGCAGCCATTTTTATCATCTACGTACTGGCCCTGGTGATGGAACTCTTCATCGGCTCGGCAGGCGCCAAGGCCGTGCTGATGATGCCCATCCTCGTGCCCCTAGCCGACCTGGTGGGCGTCACGCGCCAGCTAACCGTTACGGCTTACTGCTTCGGTGACGGATTCTCCAACCTGGCTTACCCCACCAATCCCGTGCTTCTCATCACCCTGGGGCTGGCGGCCGTGAGCTACGGCAAGTGGATCAAATGGACGGCCAGGCTCTGGCTGGTCATCATTCCGGTCACCTTGCTCTTCCTGTGGATCGGCACAATGATCGGCTACGGGCCCTTCTAGCCTCCCTCCCTGACCTCTCCCCCCACCTCCGCGACCTTGCCAACGCGGAGGTTTTTGCTTGACAAGACGAGGCAGACGTGTAATAATATTAGAAATATTGTTCTATTTTAGGGGTGAATACCGTTTTTCGGAGCAAGTATGACCCGCCTGCTTTACCTGCCGGATGACGTTACGGTCATCCAACTTGAAGTCGAAACCCCGCCCGAAAGGCTTTGTGCTTCGATCAATGCCGGCCTGCGCCCTGTTGAGTGCCTGCGCAACGCCCCGCCGGGGCGCCTCACCGCCTACCAGCTTGGGGGCACGGTCGTGGTGGCGCCCTCCCAAAAAAGGAGTGCCGCCTTAAAAAAAGACCGCCCTCCCAGCGGACTCTCTCGCCGGCAGGCCCAGGTTCATGAATTGGCCGTGCGCGGCCTGACCAGCGGCGAGATCGCCATCATGCTGCGCCTTTCACGCCGCACGGTGAATTATCACCTTAACCAGGTAAAAAACCGCCTGCGCGATGAGCAGGTACCAGGCAGCGGGAATCTGCCCCTGCCTTTGAATTTTTCAAATGGTGAGTGATTCAGGTGCGCTTGCGCCATACCTGATAGAGCGCCAGGTTGCCGCTCTTTCCGTCCGATTCGAATTCCTCAAGGATCTCAAA
The DNA here is from genome assembly GCA_964570925.1 of uncultured Anaerolinea sp. Taxonomy (GTDB): domain Bacteria; phylum Chloroflexota; class Anaerolineae; order Anaerolineales; family Anaerolineaceae; genus UBA6107. The sequence continues at coordinate 32,940 of CAZNAF010000012.1, read as the reverse complement.
CCTCGCGCTACTGGCCAGTCCGTCCAGTTCAAGGCGGTTAAAGAGGTGCACGTAACGCAGCCCTGCTTCGCCCTTTTCTCCCCCAGGGTTGTGGCGCCAATCCAGAAGCGTGTCGCCCTTTTCGAGTTCACTTTCGTCCAGACCAACCATTGACCAGGGCTGCACGCGCGCCATCAGCTTTGGGCTGTTTTGGAACTGCCACTCGGAATGGATGAACAATCCGCCGGGCGGCAGCAAGCCGCTCACCTGCGCGAGCAGGCGCTGGCGCTTCTCTTCCCCGGGGATATGATGCAGGGCCGCGAAGGCCAGTGCGCCGTCAAACGTCAGCCCGGCTGTCTGATCCAACCAGGCTTCGTCCAGCAAGTTGGCCTGCGCGTAGGCCAGCCTGCACCCTTCCACCCCTGCGAATGCTTGCGCCCCTTGGCGGGCTTCGTCAAGTAACGGGGCGCTGAAATCCAGGCCCAGGTAGGACCCCTGAAATCCGCTTTGCGCCAGTCTTTGCCCCAGCACGCCGCTGCCGCAACCAAGGTCCAGCAGGTTTCCCTTGTGCAGATAAGTATCCAGGATTCGCTCAACGCCGGGTTGCAGGCGGCGGCGCGTCTCGGCGAATGCCTGCCCAAATCTCTGGTAGAATCTATCATTAATGTCCAACAATTTTTTCGCCACACTGTCTTCCATATTCCCAATTATACCGACCAATGCATGATCAGGAATTTATTGATAACTGGCACAAGGCCAGGCAGCACACACCCGAGCAGTTAAGCATGGCTGAACTGGTACTCGAGGAAGTTCGCCAGGGACGCCGTCTGGACCGCGCCCTGCGTTCTCACCCCCTGCCCGACGGACGCCTGATCGCCAAGCACGTGCTGGTAGCCGCCTACAAAAAACTAGTGTCCGACGGCCGTTGGCAGGAAGACCCCGAATTCCTCGCCCGCATCCGCATGAAACCCGTGCGCACCCTTTCCGGTGTGACCACCGTCACCGTGCTGACCAAGGCGTATCCCTGCCCTGGCAAATGTGTGTTCTGCCCTTCCGAGAACTACATGCCCAAAAGTTACCTGGCCGATGAACCCGGCGCGGCCAGGGCCTTTCAAAACAAATTCGACCCCTACGACCAGGTTCGCTCCCGTATCACCGAATACGAATCCGTGGGACACCCCAATGAAAAGATCGAACTGCTCATTTTAGGCGGCACGTGGAGCGCCTACACCCGCGCCTACCAGGAATGGTTCATCAGGCGCTGCTTTAACGCCATGAACACCGGCAGCCCCGGTGCTGAAGAGGAAATGCAGCAGAAGTTGGAGCCCGATGAAAAAGGTAAAAGCGCCTTGCCGCCCCTGGACGACCTTAAAGCCGCACACCTGCACAACGAAAAAGCAGCCCACCGCAACGTGGGATTGGTGATCGAGACCAGACCGGATGAGATCACACCCTCCGAGATCCGTTGGTTACGCCACCTGGGCGTCACCAAGGTGCAGATGGGCGCCCAAAGCCTGGATGACCGCGTACTCAACCTGAATCTGCGCGGGCATAAGGCTGCCGACACGCTAAAAGCCGTCACCTTGCTGCGTGCCGCCGGGTTTAAGATCGTACTGCACTGGATGCCCAACCTGCTGGGCGCCACCCTCGAATCAGACAGGCTGGATTTCGCACGACTTTGGTCGGAGGGGTTTGCCCCGGACGAGTTGAAGATCTATCCCACCCAACTGCTTGAAACGGCCGATCTCTATCATTATTGGCAGCGCGGTGAATACACGCCCTACACCTCCGCCGAGTTGATCGACCTCATCGCCGACATCAAGACCACCATCCCCGAGTACTGCCGTGTGAACCGCATCATTCGCGACATCCCTTCAACCCACGTAGTGGAGGGCAATAAGCGCACCAGCCTCAGGCAAGACGTCCACGCGGAAATGAAAAAACGCGGCCAGGCCTGCCGCTGCATCCGCTGCCGCGAGGTGAAGACCAGGCAGGTCGAAGTGCAGGAACTGATGCTCGGGGATTTCGTCTATCACCCTTCGTCGGCCGAAGAACATTTCATTTCCTTCACCACCTCAGATGATAAACTGGCCGGTTACCTGCGGCTCTCCCTGCCAGATGAAAACGCCCCCAAACTGGAGATACCTGATCTGGAAGACGCCGCTCTCATCAGGGAAGTGCACGTCTATGGTCAATCGCTCTCCCTGGGTGCGGAAAAGAGCGGCGCGGCACAGCACATCGGCTTGGGTACCCGTTTGCTGCTCGAAGCGGAAAAGACCGCTCGATTAAAGGGCTATAAAAAAATGGCCGTCATCGCGGCCATCGGCACCCGGCTGTATTATGAAAAAAGGGGCTTCCAGCGCGGGGAATTCTATATGACCCGTGATATCTGAACCTGGTCTTATCAACCAAAACCAGCCAAACGGATGATCAGCTGACCTCCGTAACTTCAGCCTCCTGGCTGCTGCCCAGCACGCAATAGAGGTCTCCTTTGGCAAAAACTGCCAGGTTCTTGCCGTGGTTCTTTCCAAAATACAGAGCCCGGTCGGCCAGGATGATACATTCGTCCCAATTCTCCTCCAACTGGCATACCACGCCGCCGATCGAGAAGGTAACCTGAATAGGGTTGCCCTGGTGAACCACGCGCGCTTTCGCCACGATCTCTCTGATCTTTTCGGCTGCGACCTGAACCCCCTCATAATCGGTTTCGGGCAGCAGGATCAAAAATTCTTCGCCCCCCCACCTGGCGATCAGATCCTGCTGGCGAAGGACGATGCGCAGCAAGTTGGCTAGTTCCATCAAAACGATGTCCCCGGCAGTATGTCCGTATTGGTCGTTCACTAGCTTGAAATCATCTATATCGGTGAGAATGAGACCGAAGGGTTTTCCGGACCTCCTTGAACGCGCGTGCTCATTTTCAATGAAATTGACCATCGTCCGCCTGTTCAACAGATCGGTCAGGGGATCGCGGCTCGCTTGATAAGCCAGTTTATGGTTCAGTTCCACCAGGTTCCTGGCCACGGCGTTAAAGCTTCGATAATCCAGGCACGCGATGAGGGCCAATGCCAGGCAGGTTATGGAGATATTCACTCCGTTCATGATCTGCAGTTGAAAAGAGGGTATAAAAATGACGGGTTCGACTAAAAAACTGAACAGGATCGTGACTGTTACAATGGCTGCGAAAAATATGCCCAACAAAGTTTTGGCAGCGCCCCGAAGCAGAGGATTGTAGAAGAAGGCCGGGATGAGCAGGAAGAGCAGTACAAAAAAACCGCTTCGCCACCCCAAGAGGGTATTACCGGCGAGACCTGTCAGGCTGGAAAAATACATCAGGCTGTAAAAACCGGTGTTCAGGTGCCCCTTGCGGAAGGAAAAGAAGAGCAGTGCGAAGATCACGAAGGAAAAAAGAATATACAGGGCGATCTCATAATGGACCCGAGCGGTCAAAGTTAGAACCAACGCCGAGGCGCACATTGCCGCATTTGCCAGCGCCAACAACTGCATCATACGGCCATAGCGGTGTATCTGCAGGGTCACATCCGGCAGTTTTACAGGATTAACCGGGTCCATCTCCATCAACGCCTTTCCCCTCGCCCTTGTAAGGTTATGTTTCCTGGTAAATCGAGACCCTGTTCTTGCCGGCGTGTTTTCCAAGGTGGAGCGCGTGATCGGCTTTGTGAATACAGCTCCCCACACCGGTCTCCTTTTCACAGACTCCCACTCCCAGGGTTGCCGTTACAGGTATCTTGGTCCCTTTATATAGAAAGGGGGTCTTAAGGATCTTTGCTCGGATCTTTTGGGCGACGATCTTCCCACCATCGATGTCGGTTTCAGGCAGCATGAGCAAGAACTCGTCTCCACCCCATCGGGCGACTTCATCCTGTTTGCGGATCGTGCGGCTGATCACCTCGGCCAAATGCGCCATGATGTAGTCTCCACACGAGAAACCGAATTTGTCGTTGACGCTGCTGAAATCATCCACGTCGATGAGGATCAGGCAGAAAGGCTTGTTGCCCCTTTCCATGCGGTTCTGTTCCTGTTCGATGCGGCTTACGATAATGCGCCGGTTCACGAGATTTGTGACCGGGTCGGTACTTGAAAGGTTGGCCAATTTTTTGTTCGCTTGAATGAGGGCATTTTCCGCATCCGAGGCCGCGGAGCCAAAAAAGAGACCGACCGCTGCCAGGGCTGCTGCAGTCAGCACAAGGTTGATTATTTGCAGCAGACGCACAAAATCCTCGCTCAGGAACCATAAGGATCCCTGCCACCAGGAGAGAACAAAGACCAGTACGCCGGCGCCCAGCATGAGGCCCGCTAGTAAAAACCTGACCGCCAGGGGCAGGTGCGCGTGAAAAAGCAGCAGGGGCAACGCCGCCAGCACCAGCAAAAAGAAACCGGTCTGCCATCCCAGAAGCCAGCAGCCGGCCAGTGCAAAAAGCGTAAGGAGCACAACTCCCGCGACAAAGGCCGTTCGGTCCAGCCCGCTGCGGTGAAGAAGGTAAACCCCCGCAAACAGGATCAGGCTGATCCCGGTCAGCAAAGCCATCTGCCACACGGAAAGGACAGCAAACAATACCGTATAAAAAATCAATCCGCCCAGGTTGAAAAATAAAAAATTCCTCGTCAAGGTCGCGAATCTGGAATTCTTTGAACGAAGAATTTCTGTTTTTTCGGGCAGCATGCGCAGATTTTCCTTATAAACTAAATTCTTACAAAAAACACCACCCTGACACTATATGAACCGGTTGACTACGAACGCCAACTTGATGGAATGATCAACAGGGATTCATTACTTAAATTAAAAATATTATATACATTTACTTTACTAAAAGCAATATTCTCTGGGTGCTAATTGATCTTTTCGATCACCCAGCGTCCATCCACGATCTCGAGGTGAAAAACCACCTGTGCTTCCTTGTCTTCAAAAGCGATGCTGGCAAGGATCTCGCTGCGTTCTGCTTCTGCACTTGTCGAACCGCTTTCGATGATAAAGCCCTTGATCTCTCCCTTGCCGGGCAGCAGCTTGGAGACGGATTCCACATCCAGGTCCTTGACCAACCCCGGAGAGAGGAACTGGATCGAATAAACCGTATCCACGGGGTAGGTAACAAGAAACGCTTCGATCACCTCTTCAGGGGAAGAAGGATAGGAACTCTCTAAGCTCTCAGCCACTGCTTCCGTGGATTGAGGCGTAGACTCGCTGGTCTCGACAGGGCTGACAGGAACAACGGTGGCGCTGCTCCGTTCACATCCGGCCAGGAAGATCATTCCCAGCAGCAAGGTCATCGTGATGATTTTCAATTGTAATTTTTTTCGCATAAGCCTAATTGTTATAGAACCAGTTGTAAGCGTAATAATAGCCGGCGCTGCTCTCAAGGCGAATGGCGATCTGCCAGCTTCCCGCCAGCGCTGCCGGGATGGGATAGGTGGCAGTGAAGCTGCCGCCTGGACCGGATTCGTAGGTGTCAATTTGAATGCCGCCAATGCCCATCGTTCCGAAGGCGCCCATGCGCACCACGAAGGTTTGGTTGGGCGGGAAATTGACCGCCGAGATGGTCACGCTCTGATCTTTAACCACCGAAGAGATCATGAAGGTCGGAATGCCATAATACGGTGAGTTCACCGCGGGTACCATCGTGGGGGTGGGGGTTTGGGTAATGGCTGCCGAAGGGGTGGCCGTCTGTTCAGAAGTGGCCGCAGGGGTCGGGGTGGTCGTGACAGTGCCACCTGGAGTTGCTGTGGCCGTGGCCGTCGCCGTCGCCGTGGACGCGACGGTACCATAATTGGAATTAACGAACCAGTTATAACTGTAATAGCCCAGGTTGCTATCCATGCGGATGGCGATCTGTTCGCGCGCCGCCAGGGCGGCCGGGATGGGGAAGGTCTGCGTGAGCACTCCTCCCGCGCCTGAATCGAAGGTACCTACGATGGTTCCACCAATGCCCAGGGTGCCGTATTCACCCATGCGTACCGTGAAGGTCTGCCCGGCGGGGAAATTCTTGGTCAATACCGAAACGCTCAGACCTTGCTGCACACCGCTGATGGAAAAAGTTGGGATCCAGGAAGTATCAGGTGCCGCTGTGGGAGTTGGGCCAGCCGTGGGGGTTGGACCGGTCGTCGCAGTTGCCGAAACGCTTTCGGTGCCGTTGTTAAACCAGTCGTAGGCGTAATATCCTTCCGCGCTGTCAAAACGGATGGCGAGCTTGGTCGCGCCGGCCAGCGAAGCGGGGATGGCATAGGTGGCCGTGAAGGTCGTACTGGAAGACGGAGCCTTGGTGCCCACCACGGTCCCGCCAATGCCCAGGGTGCCGTAGGTGTTCATGCGCACGGTAAAGGTCTGGTCTACTGGGAAGTTGTACCCGGTGATGGTCACGCTCACATCTTTAACCACCGACACGATGCTTGTGGAGGGGGTCCCGGCTGCCGCGCCCGGTGTATAGGCGGCCAAGAGCAAGGCCATGACCAGCATGCCTGCGATGATCCCCTTTCCGGTGGCTTTCGTAAAAAATGCTAGCTTGTGATTGTCTTTTCCCATGATATTTACTCCTGTCCATCATTTAACCCGCGCAAGCCGGATTTTTTGCCGGTGTTGTTCAAGTATAGCGCTAAATACCGGTTATGCGCAACCAAATTTCTATGATTTTCACACTACGGATGGGTAATCCGTGCGGCCATCCATTGGGCGAAATCATCGGTCGGGTCAGCCTGGCTGTACACCCGCAGGAAGAAGATGATCTCTTTGCCATCCAGCGCGGAAAGGTCCACGTCAATGGGAAGGAAAGTTTGATCGTTCACCTTGTTCCAAGTATTTAAACTAGTTACACTACTCGTGCCATATTCCTGATAAAGCAGTTCGTAGGTCACCGAACAACGCGGCATACCGGCCGTGCACGAAAGGGTGGCGATAAAATGGTCACCTGCATGAATGAGCAGCTTGGGGAACTGCCCCTGGATGAACCCGTCTCCCCCGTAAGAGGGGATGGTGATCAGCGATCCTTCGTCATCCACGGAACCGTTTTCCAGCACCGGAGCGTAAGACCGCGTGACCGTACCGTTCTTGAAATCATAGCCATTGGTGGGGCAGCTGATGTAACCGGCGTTGGTACGCCATTGCGCCGCACAGTAATTCTTAACCATGTCATAAATGGTATTGGCATCATGCGGGTCGGGCACGTTGGCAACGTTGATCTTGACCGTCATAGGCACGCCTCCCAGGGCTCCCACTCCGAAGACGCCTCCGTTGTCCGCGCTCATCATCCAGCTGCCGGTGTAACTACCTGTGCTCCCCGGCGCGACCATTGAAACGGATAGATCCACACTCTGACCGGGTGCCACGCTCCTCGGAAACGCCACCGCAGCCGGTGCGCTCATGGCCGAACCGGAAATGAAATAAACCTTGTATCCCGTCGTCCAGGTGCACGAACCCACGTTCTGCACCCGCCAGGTCTTGACAAAGTTTTCTCCGGCCAGCAAGGTCGTGCCATCCGGGATGCTGACATCTGTGATGTAAGACGCCGCGTTACACGGGATGGGTGTGGCCGTCGGCGTGGAGGGGGTTGCCGTGGCCGTGGGGGTCGCCGTGGCTGTCGCGGTGGAGGTGGCGGTGGGCGTCAGCGTGATCGTGGGGGTGAGGGTGAATATCGGCGTCTCGGTTTGTGTGGGCGTAAAGCTCATGATGGCTGCCTGCGTGGCCTGGGCGGACAGGGTTTGCACTGCGATCTGGGTCAGCCGGGCGTTCAACGTGCCTTCCAGCACCATTTCCATCTCGGCCGTCGATAATTGCGGGTTCGTTGTATAAGACAGGTTGCAGGCGCTCAGCGTCAGCAAGGGCACCCATAATACAATAAGGAAAAGAAGATTGCGATTTTTCATCAGGTTAACCTCACGTCTTATTTAAGACGTAATTCTCTTGTGTTTGTTCCCTTCATATACGGTAAAATAACACATTCCTTTGCAGAAAGTATTGTACACATCATGACAGCCTTCTTCAATATGATCGGTTCATTTAAAGGTGAGTTCTTCGCCCTTGCAGCCGCGTTCTTATGGGCATTGGCCTCCTTATGGTTTAAAACCCTTGGCAAGACCATCCGCCCGCTTGAGTTGAACCTGCTCAAAGGCTTGCTGGCATTACTGCTTTTCATCGCCACCAGCCTGTTGATCGGCGAGTCGTATTTCAGCCTGCCCCTGGTTTCTGTGATCGTTCTGGCGGTCAGCGGAGCAGTGGGCATCGGCTTGGGTGACACCATGTTCTTCGCCGCCATCAACCGCCTGGGTTCCAGCCGCGCTTTGCTGCTCACCGTTCTCGCGCCGCCGCTGGCCGCCCTGTTTGGCTGGGCTTTCATGAGTGAGAAATTGAGCCTGGCAGCCTGGGCGGGCGTCCTTATCACCATCCTGGGCGTCACCTGGGTGATCAGCGGCAAAAACAAGGATGATGATGGCCAGCCGCGCCGGTTTCAATGGAGCGGGCTCTTTTTTGGTTTCATGGCCGCTTTCGGACAGGCTTCCGGGGCCGTGCTTTCACGCTGGGCGCTCGCCCAGGGCGGCATCAGCGCCCTGCAGACCGCCGTCCTGCGCTTGATCGCCGGCACCTTCGTGCTGCTGCTTTGGGCAGCCCTGCGCCGTGAAAAGATCGGCGCATGGATCAAAACGGAGTCCAGCCCGCGTTTGTGGGGCAAGTTGGCAGCCGTTGTGCTGCTGGGCACTTACACCGCCATCTGGCTGCAGCAATTATCCTTTCAATTCTCACCGGTGGGCATCGCCTCCACGCTGCTGGCGACCAGCCCGTTGTTCATCATCCCCATTGCCGCCCTTAACCACGAAAAACCCGCCCTGCGCGACCTGCTGGGAGGTGTGGTTGCCATCGCGGGTGTGGCCTTGATCTTCCTGGCTAATTAATCCTTGGGTGAGATCCTGCGCTGCAGGGTTTTATTTAACGTAATCGAAAACGCTTTCCACGCCGTCCACGCTGAGGATGAGCTTGTCTTCTTCGACGCGAAAAGCCATGGTTTGGTCGGGTGAAACACCATCCGTGCTGGCTTTGATGATGATGGTGTTGGGTTCCTGGGTCTCGTAAGGCAGGCTGATGGAGGATGCCGTGTTGCTCATCACCACGTTGCCGTCCTCCTTGAACTGGATGGTAATACCCGAATTCGGTTCCTGCCAGGTGCCGATGAGCGGGTCTTTTTCATCACAACCGGCCAGCAGCAGCGCCAACAGGAGTGCGGCAGCCAGAAAGATGTTTCTAAGTGATTTCATGCTTGCTTTCATTCTGAACCTCTTTGTCATGGTCTGAGTTTACTGCATTCCCGCCCGGCTGTGCAAGGCGCCTGCCCTAAATAGAAAATGTGCCAAATTTCCTATTTAAACGCCATCCTGAATTGATATACTATACAAGTTATTTTACAAGTATTTTTCAAATGGAGTTGCCCCATGAAAAAAGTCGCCATCGTAACGGATTCCACCGCCTACCTTCCGCAGGAATACATCGACAGTCTGCCCATCCGCGTCGTGCCCCTGACCCTGAATTGGGACGGCCAATCCTACCGGGACGGCATTGACATCAAACCGGATGAATTCTACACCCGCCTTGGCAAGAGTAACACCCTGCCCACCACCAGCCAGGCCACCGTCAAGGATTTCACCGACGTCTACGAACCCCTCATGGACGAGGGTTACGCCATCTTAACCATGCCCATCAGTTCGGGCATCTCCGGCACGGTCAACTCCGCCTTCCAGGCCAAGGCACTCTACCCCAAGGCCGAGATCGAAGTGATCGATACCCGGCTCGTTTCCATGGCCCTCGGTTTTCAGGTTCTTGCTGCCGCCCGCGCGGCCAAAGACGGCGCCAGCCTGGAGGAAGTCAAACAGATCGCCATCCAAGCCTATGACCACATCGGCGTTTACTTCGTGGTGGACACGCTCAAGTACCTGCACGCCGGCGGCCGCATCGGAGGCGCCAAACGCCTGCTGGGCACCGCTCTCAAGATCAAACCCGTGCTGGCCATCAAGGAAGGCAAGATCGAGGCCGTGAAAAGCGTGATCACCTTCAGCAAGGCCCTGGACGCCATGATCGAACTGATCGAAAACGACACGCAGGGCAAGACCCCCGTGCGTGTTTCCGTCTTCCACGCCCTGGCGGATGAAGCCGCCCGCGCCCTGCTGGAGCGCACCGTCAAACACTTCAACGCCGTGGAGGGCATTCTGAGTTACGTAAGCCCTGTGGTCGGCAGTCACGTCGGCCCAGGCACCATCAGCATCGCTTACATGGCCGGCATGTAAGAAATACGAATTTGCGCGCCGTATGGCGTGAGACAAAAGCGGCTTAAAGAGACTCTTTGGTATCCGGAGGGTTTCTTTTATTTATTTGCCAAAAGTGCGTACTTCAACATCGACCGCAATGGTCTGCTGGACCTGGTGGCAGGATTGGATTGGTAAGGAAGCTGTTATTCTTGATATTTGTAAGGTCGTAACACCTACCTCACCCCAAACCTCTCTCCATCGTTTAGATGGAGAGAGGCCGGGATGAGGTGGTTCTTAAATCATGCGGAATATACTTCTTCTTCGGAACTATTGATATTTTGAGGACAGGCAATCATACCCCTAGCTTTATTGATGAACGGATTGCTTGAATGCCTCGAGGACCCATTCATTCAGGCTTTTTCTTTCTGAGGCGGCTTTTAAAACAATCTCACGATGTAATTCGGAAGGAATCCGTACATTGAACCTGCCTGAAAAAGGCTTTTCGGGAGTAACTCCGTCTTCCTTACACATATCCAGGTAGAGGTCGATGGTCTGCTGAAAAGAGCGTTCCACTTCTTCACTCGTTCTTCCTTGAAAAGTTAATACCGTTCGCAGACCGGATACTTCACCGGTGAAAACCTTACCCTCTGCATCATATTCAAGATTGGTACCGATATAACCTTTGTACTTCAACATAACATCACTCCACTTTTTCAATTCCTGCATTGATTAAAAATTTTCGTATCCTTTTT
>CAZNAF010000012.1:3203-21870 GCA_964570925.1 uncultured Anaerolinea sp. | reverse complement strand
TGGGGCACGGCCACCGCCGCCCACCAGGTTGAGGGCGGCAACACCAACAACAACTGGCACCGCTGGGAGCACACCCCCGGCAAGATCCAGGGCGAAGACAAGTCCGGGCTGGCCTGCGACTGGTGGGGCGGACGCTGGAAGGAAGACCTGCGCCGCGCCAAAGAGAGCGGACAGAACGCCCACCGCTTCTCCGTGGAGTGGAGCCGCATCCAACCCACCCCCGAGACATGGGACGAAAAGGCGCTCGACCGCTATCTCGAGATGCTGCGCTGGATGGAGAAGAACGGCATCACTCCCATGCTTACGCTGCATCATTTCAGCGACCCCCTCTGGCTGGAAGATATGGGCGGCTGGGAGAACCCCGAAACCCCCGCTCTTTTCGCGCGCTTCACCCGCAAGGTGGTGGAGACTTTCAAAGATTACGTCAGCCTTTGGATCACCATCAACGAACCCAACGTATACGTCCTGGCCGGTTGGCTTTCGGGCGACTTCCCCCCCGGCAAGAAAAGCCTGCCCCTGGCCGCCAAAGTGCTTGAGAACCTCGTGCGCGGGCATGCGGCCGCTTACCGTGTCATCCACGAGTTGCAGCCTTCCGCCCAGGTGGGCGTGGCAGTCAATTACCGCAGTTTCAAGCCCGCCCGTTCCTGGAATCCTCTGGACAAGATCCCGGCCTCTCTGCAGCATCAAATCTTCAACAACGCCTTTCACGCCTGCCTCAGGCACGGCAACCTCAACCTGGTGCTTAAAAAAGTTAACATCCCTGAAGCTGCCAATACCCAGGATTTCATCGGTCTCAACTATTACTCTCAGGACCTGGTTTCTTTTGATCTTTCCAAACCAGGAGCCATGTTCGGCCGGCTGGCTTACCCCAAAGACGCCGAGTTGAGTCCGAACGGCTTCATCGCCAATATCCCCGCCGGTATGTGGGAGGGACTGCGCTGGGCGCACCGCTTTAACCTGCCCATCCTTGTTACCGAGAACGGCGTGGAAGATGATGCCGACACCCTCCGTCCGCGCTACACCATCCAGCACCTTTACGAGGTCTGGAAGGCCGCCAATTACAACTGGCGCGTCAAGGGCTATTTCCACTGGTCCTTGATCGATAACTTCGAGTGGGAGCGCGGCTGGAACCAGCGGTTCGGCCTGTGGGGGCTGAACGTAAAAACGCAGGAACGCATCCGCCGCACCAGCGTGGACGTTTACGAGGAGATCTGCAAAGAGAACGGCATCTCCAGCGCCATGGTCGCCAAATACGCCCCCGAAATATTCGATCAACTCTTTCCATCCTGACAGGGTTTCTTCCGCCATTGGAAAACGTCTTTCTATTCAGTTTCCCGACTTTTTTGTCGAGGCTGTAAAAAATAGTTCGATTTTACAGGTTAAACAATTTCTCATCTTGCCGAGCGCCTGGCGGCGTTATGAATAAAACCCGTTTCTGGTATAATTTTTATTGGTTTCCCCTCGAAGATTCAGATTAATGAAAGGACTTTCAAACGAGGGTGAAATATGCCTGTTGCAACAGACATTTCAAACAAACGAGAGATGTTCATGATAAAAATTGTTCGCGAGTACCCCAATTCTTTCAACCTCCCCAAACGCATCGAAGGGCTGGCCCGCCTGGCCCATAACCTCTGGTGGGCATGGAACCCAGACGCCCAGCGCCTCTTCAGGCAGATCGACCCCCTGCTCTGGGACGCCATCAACCACAACCCCATCGCCTTTTTACACCGCGTGGACCGCACACGCCTGAACGCCGCCTTTAACCGCCCGCGTTTTCTGGAGCATTACGACGCCGTCATGGCCGACATGGAGGCCTATCTCAACCGCCCTGATACCTGGTTCGCCAAAACCCATCCACAGTTAAAAGACAGGCACATCGCCTACTTTTCCTTCGAATTCGGTTTGCATGAATCCCTGCCGGTCTACGCCGGCGGTCTGGGCATTCTCAGTGGAGACCACCTCAAGGAGGCCTCCGACCTCGGGCTGCCCCTCACGGCCATAGGCTTTGTCTACAACCAGGGTTATTTCGTACAGCATCTCACCGAAGACGGCTGGCAGGAAACCCGCAGCGCCTTGATCAATTACAACGACCTGCCGCTGGTCTCGCTGCTCGATGAAAATCAGCAGCCCGTCACCATCCAGATCTTCCTGCCCGGACGTGAGGTTACCGCCCGCATCTGGGAACTCGAGGTCGGACGCGTGCGCCTGTATATGCTCGATACCAACCTCGAGGTCAACAGCCCCGTGGACCGCCAGCTGACCGAAAGGCTTTACAACAGCGACCCCGAGATCCGCATTTCTCAGGAGATCTTGCTGGGCATCGGCGGGGTGCGCGCCCTTGAGGTGCTGGGCATCCAACCCGATGTGTGGCACATGAACGAGGGACATTCCGCCTTTTTGGCCGTGGAACGCCTGCGCCAGTATAAGAAAGCTGGATTGGGTCTGCAGGAAGCCATCGAAAAGGTTCGCGTCGGCAACGTCTTCACCACTCACACCCCCGTCCCGGCCGGCAACGACCAGTTTCCGCTCTGGCTGATCGACAAGTATTTCTCTCAGGTGTGGACGGATCTCGGCATCACCCGCGACCAGTTCATCGATTTCGGACGTCAAACCCAGCCCTGGGGCGAGACCTTTGTCATGCCCGTGCTGGCCCTCAAACTTTCAGAACGTGCCAATGCCGTCTCGGAACTGCACGGCAGCGTCTCTCGCCGCATGTGGAACTTCCTCTGGCCTGACCGTAAAGCGGATAACGTGCCCATCGGTTTCGTCACCAACGGCGTGCACACACAAACCTGGCTCGCCCGCCGCATGGGCCTGCTATTCAACCAATACCTTGGCAGCGACTGGGTGGACCGTTTTGACGATCCCGCTCTCTGGCAAAAAGTGACTGACATCCCCGATTGTGATCTATGGGAGGTGCGTCGCCACTTGAAGAACAAACTGGTGAACTTTGCCAACGAACGTACACGCACTCAATGGCATAACGGCACCCTCACCCCCTCCCAGGTGGTGGCCGGCGGCATCTTTTTGGAACCTTATTCGTTGACCATCGGCTTTGCGCGCCGTTTTGCCACTTACAAACGCGCCAACCTTATCTTCCGCGATTTCGACCGCCTGCTGCGCATCATCAACAACCCGCACATGCCCGTGCAGATCATCTTCGCCGGCAAAGCCCACCCGGCTGACGAACCCGGCAAGCTCATCATCCAGCAGGTGTACCGCGCGGTCAAAGAGTCCCGCTCCGGTGGACGCCTCATCTTCCTGGAAGATTACGACATCAACCTGGCGCGTTACCTTGTCCAGGGCGTGGACGTGTGGATGAACACCCCTCGCCGGCCGAATGAGGCCTCAGGTACCTCGGGCATGAAGGCCGCCCTCAACGGTGCGCTCAATTTCTCCATCCTGGACGGCTGGTGGCGTGAAGGGTTCAACGGCGAGAACGGCTGGTCTATTGGCTCTGAAGTTGAGTATTCCAACCCCGAAGAGCAGGATGCCGCCGACGCGGAAAGCATTTACGAAACTCTGGAGAACCAGATCGTACCGCTCTTCTATGAGCGCAACGGAGAGAACATCCCCTTGGATTGGGTCGGGATGGTCAAGGAGAACCTGCGTACGCTCACGCCGCAGTTCAGCCTCAGACGCATGCTGAAAGAATACATCTCTGATTACTACATTCCCGCCCTGGGCGGGAAATAAGGTCGATCCTTTTCACAAGGTGAGGAAGTATGGAATATTTAAGTGATCCGCATGCCTGGCTTTTCGCCCTGATGATCTTTTGCATGCGCGTTGCCGATATGGCCCTTGATACCATCAGGGTGCTGTTCGTCGTGCGTGGTAAAAAATTGTTGGTTTGGGTGCTGGGCTTCTTTCAATCTCTGATCTTCGTGCTGGCATTCACCTCTGTGCTGACCCAGCTTGACAACGTCTTGAACATCATCGGATACGCCACGGGCTTCGCCACAGGGAACCTGGTGGGCATGCTGATTGAGAACCGCCTGGCCATCGGCCACGTGCTGGTGAACATCATCAGCTCCAACCGGGGCGCCTTTATTGCCGAAAGGCTGCGCGCCGGCGGTTACGCCGTTACCGAGATCGCCGGAAGAGGTAAGAACGGCACCGTCTTTGAACTGCATGCCAGCGTTCTGCGCAAAGACGTTAACAACGTTGAAACCATCGTCCTGGAGGCTGATCCCCAGGCCTTTGTCACCGCCGAAGACGTGCGGCCCGTGAGGCGCGGATTCTGGCGCGCCTGATATCGCTCGAAACAACAGCCCCGCGATAAATCGCGGGGCTGTTTTATTACCTTTATCCGTTCGCCGCTCTAGAAATATTGGTCCTTGGTTTCTCGGTGATGCAGCAACTGCATGAAATTGAGGAACAACTCATCCAGGATCTCGCGTTTTCGTTCCGTCAAATAGTGTGCGATCACACCCGCGTCTTTCGCGTCCATGGTGATGTTCATTCCCACGCGGACCAGATGGTCAGAGATCGGACGCACCTGTACCACGCTGCCTTTGATCTGACAGGCCGCCCTGCTGCAGGGCAGCTTCATGGATATTTTTAACTTCCTGTTGATCAGGCTTCTACGCCCGGGCAGTAATTTTTTATCGATCAACACACACATGCCTGACAATGACAGATCGAAAAGGTTGGCGCGGATCTTTTGCACGCCGATCTGCACGGTCATAAAGACCGGTTCCTTGGGCTGCACGCGCTCACATTCTCTCTCGATCCAAACATCCCCCATCAAGCGAAAATCCTTCATCAAGAGCTTCCCCGAATACGCCACGATGTCGCTCAAACGGCAGGTCAACGCCCGGGTCATGCCATCCGGTTTCACGTAAATTGGGTATTCATACGTGCCCGTGCAAAAATGACTAATATTGGAGCATTGCGCTTCAACCTGGTTTTCAGTCGAATCGCAAACCACCACACTTTCTCTGACTAACAAACCCTTGATCGGGATCTCTACCTCGACAACGCTTTGTCGGGGCAATATAGTATTGAGTTCCTGCACGCTTTGAGAAGCCCCCGGCGACGGACTTGTTTCACCTCTAATCATCTCATCCTCCATTCTCCCCTTAACCTGATGGAAAAGACAAATGCCGGTTACATTACCGCAATTTGGATATTTATTATAGCAATTAATTTTACGGTTACATTAAAATCCAGAGATTGTAAGTATTTCGATACATACCTGTAAGGCCTGTATTGATTGAAAATTGTTTCCAGATTCTTACATAAAAACATAAGGTTGTCTAAAAAGATCAAAAAATCTGCCTAACCACCATGTATACGGTTGATTAGGCATCATAATCTGCAAAGAGAAGGGCGATTCATGAACCGCCTTTACTTTTGTGAAAGCCCCATGTTTTATTCTGCGAGAAGCAGGGGATCCCACTTATGGGACCAGCACGGTTTGCCCGCCAATGGGCTTGATTGCCGTCTCAGTCGTCTTCGCGTTCACGCAAATGCGGGAAGAGCAGCACCTCGCGGATGGTGCGCCGGTCGGTCAACAGCATGCACAGGCGATCAATGCCCATGCCGAAACCGCCCTGGGGCGGCATGCCGTATGACATGGCGCGCAGATAATCTTCATCCATGGGGTGGCGTTCTTCGTCCTCGGCTTTATAGTCACGCCCCATCTCAAGAAAACGCTGCTCCTGCTCCAACGGATCGTTCAGCTCGGTGAAGGCGTTGCACAATTCCATGCCGCCCACGAACCCTTCAAATCTTTCAACCGTGGAGGGGTCGCCCGGCCTGTTTTTCGCCAGCGGAGAAATATCTCGCGGATAGTCATACAAAAAGGTCGGCTGGATGAATGTAGGTTCAAGATATTCACCCAATAAAAAGTCGATCAGTTTTCCCCTCGCTTCTCCGGGTTTAAACTTCATGCCCTTGGATTGCATCACCTCACCCAAAGATTCAGCGGTGGGATACAGGTTAATGTCAATGCCGGTGGCCTCGATCAAGCCCTGGCGCAGGTCCACCCGCTTCCACGGCGGGTTAAAATCGATCTCATTGCCGTCGAAGACGACCTTGCGGGTTCCCAGCACTTCATCGCACACATAGGCCATGAACTGCTCGGTCAATTCCATCACCTTCAGGTAATCGGCGTAAGCCCAGTAAAATTCAAGCTGCGTAAATTCAGGGTTGTGTTTAAATGAAACACCCTCATTCCTGAAATCTCTGCCAATCTCGTAGACTCGGTCCAGCCCGCCGACAACGAGACGTTTTAAATACAGTTCAAAAGATATGCGCAGGTAAAGGTCCTGTTTCAACTGGTTGTGATGGGTTATGAAAGGTCTGGCCGCGGCACCCCCATAAATGGGCTGCAAGATGGGGGTCTCCACCTCGATGAAGCCGTGGTCGTCAAAGAAATTGCGCAGCGCCTTGACCACCTTCGCCCTGGTTCGGAAGACCTGTCGAACCTCTTCATTAACAGCCAGGTCGGCGTAGCGCTGACGGTAACGCATTTCTGGATCGTTAAGTGTGGCGTGCCGCACGAGCACACCGTCCACGATTTCATCCTTGGCGGCCGGCAGGGGGGTAATGGATTTTGCCAGCATCTTGAATTCAAGTACTTGCAGGCTGATCTCTCCTGTGCGCGTGCGCACCATATCGCCGCTCGCCTGGATGTAATCTCCCAGGTCAAAGAATTCCTTGAATAGATCCATGGCTTCTTCACCCAGTTCGTTGACGCGCAAAAAGAGCTGGATGCGTCCACTGCCGTCTTCGATGTGCACGAATGCGAGCTTGCCCATGATACGCGAAGCGCGTATCCTTCCGCCGAGCACCACCCCCGAGATCGAGGTTTTCCCTTCGGTTTCGGCAAGTTTGAACTTATCGATCGCTTCGGCGACGGTCTGATTGACCTCACTTCGGGTGGGATAAGGCTCAATGCCCTTTGCGCGCATCGCTCCTATTTTTTCAAACCTGATTTTTTCGAGATCAGACAATTCCATCGTTACCATCCTTCATTAAAAAGCCCGCCCCAATCACCAACGGAGCAGGCCTTGGCCTTGGATTCTTGAATCAATTTTTACTGCGCGGGTTCGCTGTTGAACCCAACTCCCGTCACCGTTCAGGAAACTTTTAATATTTTAACCGTAAAAGAGCCGGCAGGGGCTTCCACTTGTACTTTGTCGCCTTCCTTGTGGTTGACGAGCGATTTTCCAAGCGGAGATTCATTGGAGATCTTTCCCTTGGCGGGATCGGCCTCGGCGGCGCCCACCACCGTGTATTCTTCCTTTTCCTTGCTGCCTTCCTCCTGGATCACAACCTTGGAACCGACCTGCACACAGCCCGGTTGAGCGTTGCTGTCATCCACTACGCGTGCGGTGGCCAGCAGGATCTCCAGCTCCTTGATCCGTCCTTCCACGAAGGCTTGCTCATTCTTGGCAGCCTCTAATTCAGCGTTATCCAACAGTTCGCCGCCTTCGATTGCCTCGTGCAACCGCACGGCGATTTGTTCGCGTTTATCTGTGCGCAAGAAATCAAGTTCTTCCTGCAGTTTTTCGTAACCTTCTCGCGTTAAGAATGAGGGAGGCATGTTCCGTTCCTTTTTTTGCTGATGATCGATCGTTCCCCATCCGATGATAAATAAAAACCACTCCTTGGGGAGCGATTTCCAAAGGCTTAAGAGCGAATGAGGCTTCGCTCTCAGTGGTTAGATTACTATAACATAAATAAAAACCGTTTGCAAGAGGATTGGCGAAGGAAGCGCTTCTGCCAAAATGGGTGCGTGGAACCCTCGTCCGATCAGAGTCCATTGCTAATTTATAGAAAGGGAGTCTGGTAATACTACAGGAGAAAAAAGCCTCTGTTATTAAGATGCGAAAAAGTTATCAACTATAATGATTAAAAAAGAAAGGGGCAAATTTGATGTCAGATTTCATTACCAGGTCCTGTTCATCTTGCGGGAAAGAATTAAGGATCGACAATAATTTCACCAGATTTGTCTGCGGTCATTGTAATTGTGAGTACGTGGTAAAACGCGAACAGGGAACAGTTACCCTCCTTCCAGTTGTCAAAGAGAGAACACAAGATGGTCAATGTCATCTATGTAAACGAATTGGCAGATACGGCTGGGATCTTTCAGCGGAAAATTCAGATCCGCGCCTCCCTGAGACCCATCGATGTCAAATTTGCCACAAGTGGGTCTGCGTCGATTGTTTATCAACCACTGACGGAGGTTGGGTTTGTAGGGATTGTAAACCTTGATCGTTTCAACATGCTATCCGCTCCTGCAATTTTTTCGTGTTGACTAAATAATGATCTCCCCTTTTTGGGGAAGGTCCATTTTTCATTAGGACAGGGGATAGGTATGGGGGCATGCAGAAAGGTTGATTTTCTAATTTTTATGAGTTATCGATAAAAAGAATTGGTTCTTACTTTGCAGGCAGAAAAAATAAAAAGTGAGCCTATGATTCGTTCGATAAATTCGCAGGTCTATTCTCGCCTTTTCCGCCGTGTATTAATAAAATTTTCATGAATTGACGTGTTTTTGCACGAATTCATTGGTAAAATGATGCTTGTTTTTCCAAATAAAAAAATCAGCCAGTGTAGAAAATTGAGGAAACTGCATGGAACAAGCGCCAAAATTCCCTTATGATTTCATTGACCAGATCATCGTATCTGAAGAGGAGATCAAAAAACGGGTAGAAACCCTCGGCAGCCAGATCGCCCAGGATTACAAGGATTCAAAGAACCTCCTTTTACTCGGCTTGCTGCGCGGCAGCGTGGTGTTCATCACCGACTTGATGCGCAACATTCACCTGCCCATGACCATGGACTTCATGTCCGTGTCCTCTTATTCCGGTTCCTCCTCCAGCGGTTTCGTCAGGATCGATTCAGACCATAAGACCAACATCCAGGGTTGGGACGTGATCCTCATCGACGACATCGTCGATTCAGGGTACACCGTGTATACGGTCAAAAAGCTGCTGCTTGATCGCAAACCCAACAGCCTTAAAGTCTGCGCCCTCCTCGACAAGGAAGAATGCCACAAGGTTGACCTCTCGATCGATTATTTCGGGTTTAAGATCCCTGATTATTTCGTGGTTGGCTACGGCCTGGATATTGATGAAAAAGGCCGCAACCTTCCTTACATCGCCTCTGTCGACCTGAAAAGATACCAGAAACAGGAGTAGTTTCATGCCCATTCAGATCATCGCGGGAATGCAATGGGGTGACGAGGGCAAGGGCCGTGCCGTTGACCTGCTCTCAGAAAAAGCGGATATTGTCGCCAGGTTCAACGGCGGAGACAACGCCGGTCACACCGTGACGGTGGAAAACAAGATATTCAAACTCCACATCATTCCCTCCGGCATCATACACCCCCATACCACCGGTGTATTGGGCAATGGATTGGTGCTTTATCCCGGAACGTTGATGCAGGAGATCCAGATGCTGGCCAATGCAGGCATTCAGATCACGCCTGAACGCCTGTGGATCTCGGATGCCGTTCACTTTATCACCCCGGCCCACAGGCTGCTTGACCAGGCACAGGAAACCGCGCGCGGCAAGTCCTCCATCGGTACCACTGGCAGGGGCATCGGTCCCGCCTACATGGATAAATCCGCCAGGCGTGGCATTCGCGCCGGTGACCTGCTGCAGCCCGAACGTTTCAAAGAGAAAGTACTGCGCCATTTTGAAGAAGCCAACCGCATGCTGACCGTCCTTTACGGCCAGCCCGCCATGGATATCAAAGCTCTGAGCGAAGAATTCCTTTTTCAGGCAGGTGTGTTCACTCCCTACGTGAAACCCGTCGGCAGCCTCATGCGTGAAGCCATCCGCCAAGGTCAACGCATTTTAGCAGAAGCGGCGCAGGGCACCCTCCTCGACCTGGATCAGGGCTCTTACCCCTTTGTCACCAGTTCATGCACCACGGCGGCGGGTATCTTCAGCGGCCTCGGCATCGGCATCCAACCCGTGGAAGGCGTGGTGGGCATCACCAAGGCCTTCCAAACCAGGGTCGGCGCGGGACCCTTCCCCACCGAACTGTTTGACGAAACCGCGGAATTCCTGCGCGGCTGCGGTACCAACCCCTGGGATGAATTCGGCACCACCACCGGGCGTCCCCGCCGCGTGGGCTGGCTTGACCTGATGCTTTTGAAATACGCCATTGCCGTGAACGGAACGACCGAATTGTTCCTCACCAAAATGGATATCCTCTCCGGTCTCGAGAACATCAAATTTTGCACATCTTATCAAAAAGACGGCCAGGTAATCAACGAACTGGATTTCAGCGGTGGGGCAGACGAATTGCAGCGCTGTGAACCGGTTTATAAATCCACTCCCGGCTGGCAGCAGGACCTCCGCCAGATCCGCCGCTGGGCTGACCTGCCTGAACCCGTGAAGAAATATGTTGCCGCCATAGAGGATTTCTGCGCCGTTCCGGTAACAAAGATTTCCGTGGGTTCAGAGCGCAACGCAGTGATCGAACACATCTAACCCATTCAACTTTAAAACAAAAAATTCTCACAAGAGGTTTTTTTGTTTAATTGGAAAAGCAGACTACATTTTTGAGACTTGGGTTTTTTCTTCTGCCGAGAGAACCTTGGCCAGGTCCAGCAGGATGACCAGCCGCTTGTCGATCTTGGCCACACCCACGATAAATTCGGAATTCACGTTGCTGACCATGGGCGGTGGTGGTTCAATGACGCTTTCGTCAATGGTCAATACCTCGGATACGGACGACACGATCATGCCGATCTTGATATCGCCCACGTGCGCCACCACGATGCGTGTATCGGCCGTCTCTTCATGAGCGCCGATACCGAAACGCTTATGCAGGTCGATGACCGGAAGCACGCTGCCGCGGTGATTGGTGATGCCTTCCATATAGGACGGCGCCTGCGGGATTCTGGTGATCTCCTGGAGCTTGACAATGCCTTCCACCGAGGCGATATCGATCCCAAAATTTTCATTTCCCAATTCAAAAATAACGAGTTGTTTTTCCATTTTCGTCTCCTATAAGTCACCTTGTTTATAAAACATCCAGGTGCTTCGGTCTGTAAAACGAAGATAAATTCATAATCAATTTTGAATTAAGAAGATTTTTAATGGATAAAACCCTCGTGGGAGGGTTTTATCCGGCGAACCTACCAATAAGAATCTCGACACAAATAATCAGATCAGGAGCCATCCATCCGTTTGGATCTCCAGCGCCTGTGTCCTTCTTTAAGATCTTCTAAACTCTTTTCTGAACCTCTTATTTTTTGCTGGCGTATTCAAAATACCAATTGGTACGATTTTTCATGGATCGACTTCAAGTACTCTTTTGAATGTTCCTGATCAGGCTGCATAAAACACCCGAGGTCAGCCCGTCGTACATCAATTCACTGGTGGAATAATGTGTGAAATGCGAATCTGGAGAACTGATCGATTTTAAAAGAACCACGTGCTCGACCCATTGATTCATGATCAACTTGCTGATCCAATGATCCGCTTCTTCTTCAGGGTCGCGATAATCGACAAGCACAGTGACCGGAGTGCCTTTATTGATCAGGTTTAACGCCTGATTGCATGAATCAGCGATCCTGATCGAGCGGACACTGTCTAGTGATTCAAGCATGCCCATCAGGTTTTCGCGTTTCCTGTCTTCTTTTCCAATCAACAACAGATTTGACTGCAAATTGATTCCTTTCCAGTTTTGGTCTCAAATTCAATAAATTAAAATCAACATCCCTTCCATTATTCATGAAAAGGGACGTGAGAGAAAGACTACAGAGAGTATTTTTTTATTACACTTAATAGGGTAAAAGATCTTTATTCCTGCAGGTTTACCAATCCTTCCTTGATGGCATACAAGGCTGCCTGGGTTCTGTTTTCGACGCCTAATTTATCCAAAATGGTAGTTACATAGGTTCGCACCGTCCATACACTTAAAAAGAGTCGTTCTGATATTTCCTGGTTCGAAAGCCCATTGGCCAGAAGCATGAGGATGTCTGTTTCCCTTTCTGTTAACGTCACGGCCTTGGCGGGTTGAGCGTCCTGGCGGCTCAATTCCTTCACCAGTATGTTGGTGATCCTGGAAGGGAAGACCGTGTCCCCACCAAAGACCTTCCGAATCGCGTTCTCAATTTCAGTTGGAGAGGAATCCTTAAGCAGGTAACCAGAGGCACCCGCGCGAATCGCCGCGATCACTTTTGATTCTTCCAGCGAACTGGTGATGATGATGATCTTTAGATCTGGAAGGGTTTCGCGCATCTTTTGCGCGGCCTCAATGCCGTCCATTTCCGGCATGAGCAGATCGAGCAGGACGATATCCGGCCTGGTCTGACCGGCAAGTTGTACGGCTTCGATCCCGTTGGACGCTTCGGCAACAACCTCAAATTCATCGGTGGGTGCGAAAAACGCTTTCAATCCTTCTCTGACCATCTTGTGATCATCCGCCAGCAAAAGTTTGATCTTCGTCACGGCATTCCCTCCCAGAAAAATTAGCCCTTCGTCACAAAACTGACCTCGACCGTGGTCCCGCTGCCTGGTTTGGAAGTAATGTTTACTTTTCCACCAAACCGTTCGGCTCTTTCACGCATGATTGCCAAACCGAACCCTCCCTTGCTTATTCCCTTTTCCACATCAAAACCTGTGCCGTTGTCTTTAATGCGAAAAACGACCTTTTCCTTTTTCTTGGTAAAACTGATGTGCAATTTCGTGGCTTGCGCGTATTTTAAGGCGTTGTTCAAAGACTCAATGGCGATCCTGAAAAGATTTTCTTCAACCTGGCCAGGAAGTTTTTCCATTCCTTCTGCGATGATCTCGGCCTCAATATTGAGCCGTCTTTCCACTGCGTCCAGGCGGTTTTCGATGGCCCCGATCAAACCGGCTTGTTTTAGTTCAGGCAGGCGAAGTTCATAAACGAGGAGGCGCATATCTTTTAATGCCTGCTGGGTAATGGTGCCAATTTCCGCAAGATAAGCATCCACCTCAGCGAATTTTTTTTGTTCAAAATAGCGCCTTGCCCCGGCGGAATATAGATTCGCGCTGTAAAGCGATTGGGTCACCGAATCGTGCAGTTCACGAGCGAGTCTTGATCTTTCCTCCATGACCGCGGATCGTTCCGCTTTTTGATACAGACGTGAGTTTTCGACCACCAGCGCGAGGTGATCCGCAATGAAAGAGAGCAGGGTCATTTCCTCCAGGATGGCTTCTTCGTCCTTGGCGTAAAGGACGGCCAGTACGCCGTTCACACGGTTTTGAGCTCGCATGGGCAGACCGATGAAGGACCCGCGCATGGGTTGTGAATTACTGATCCTGCCGCCCCTCTGTGGAATGACGACCGATCTCCCTTGTATGATCACCTGACGAACATGATCTTGAAACCCCTTTTCCCCAAATACCTGATCAAACGCTTCTTCTTTTGAGTGGCCAGCGATCTGCGCCGGTACACCCTGATTTTCATCAAGCAGATAGATCGCGCCTGCGGTTGCGTCCACAGTATCCAGGGTGATCCTTAATGCGTTGGCAAGTGCCTTTTGAATATCCAGGGTGACGGTAGCGGAGGAGGTGGCTTTATAAATGGTTTCCAGTTCCCGCTCGCGCAGTTTTACCATGGATTTTAATTCCGCCGTTACGCTCATCCGTTTGAGCGCGTTGCCTACCATCTCGGTAACCGTCTTGACCAAATTTCGCTGTTCATTGTCGAAAACCCGAGGGGTCATGAATGCCAAAAACAAAATGCCCGTGATTTCGGCTTCATTGGTAATGGGGTAAGCGATCATTGAATAAGGTGGCGAGGAATAACCGTAAAGCCAACCGGGAAGTTCATGAAATGCCATCGGGTGGATCTTTTCAAAAAAACCCAGTTTTTGTGCTTTTACAAAACTGAGGAACTGCCGGCTGACCTTGTCACGTTTTTTTTCACTTTCTAGTTTATTTCCGTGAATGGCAAAGTCCGAACAGAGATATTCACCTTCAAAGAAAGCCACTGTGGCATGCTCCGCTTTGAAAATCTGTGACATCTCCTCAAGAACAGCCACCACCAATTCTTCATTTGTGTTCGCCTGCCGCATTTTTGAAGAGATCAGGGTGATGGTTTCCAATTCCTTCGCCCGCCTGCGACTTTCTT
This sequence comes from uncultured Anaerolinea sp., assembly GCA_964570925.1. Lineage (GTDB taxonomy): Bacteria > Chloroflexota > Anaerolineae > Anaerolineales > Anaerolineaceae > UBA6107. The sequence continues at coordinate 7,796 of CAZNAF010000012.1, read as the reverse complement.
CCATCTGGCGCAACAATTCCAGTTCGGCCAGTTTCAGCTTGGTGATATCGTGAATGACCCCCGAGTATTGCACGATCGCGCCATTGGCATCCTGCACAGGCACGCCCATACGGCTTAGAACATACCGAATGGATCCATCTGGCCTGACGATGCGGTATTCCATTTCTTCTTTAAGGTTTTGAGGTTCATTAAAATCAGAAAAAGCATAGACATAATCTCGGTCTTCCAGATGAACCATTGATTTCCACAAATCGAACAGGTTTACGGTTGCTTCGGGTATCTCAACGCCCAGGATGCGGAACATTTCATCAGACCAGACTACCTGACCGGTATTGATATCATGGATCCAGTGCCCCACGTGGGCAATTTGTTGCGAAGTTCGAAGGTTTCGCTCACTTTCCATGAGCGCTTCATGGGCTTTACGTTGCGAAAGGCGGATACCGGCTTCGATCAATTCACGCTCAACCACCGGGGCCAGCCGTGAAAGATTGTCTTTCATAATGTAATCGCGGGCGCCGGAACGCATTAAAGCCACGGCGGTTTCCTCTCCAATAGCCCCCGAAACGATGATAAAGGGGGTATCCACCCCACTGTTTTTGACCATTTTTAACGCTTCAATGGCGTCAAATCCAGGTAACCTGAAATCCGCGATGATCACATCCCAGGTTTCCTGCAAGGCCTCCAGTAATTCATTTGCGTTTTCGATCCGTATGGATTTCGTTTCATAACCGGCGAGAAACAGTTGTCGAAGGATCAGCCCGGCGTCCAATTCAGAGTCTTCGATCAGCATCACGCGTAGAGAGTTCATCATCCATCCTAATCTTACGCCTTGAATTAATTGCTTCATCGGTACGAGGAGAAACCGATGTCAGATTACCCGTTTAAAAAAAGAATAAGCAATTGTTCACTGATATACATCATTATATATAGATTTTGGGTTTATGATTGATGATAGAATAGTAAAAATTTTTCTAGGCAGGTGAATCGATGACAACCGTTGAAAAGATCGCATACCAGGGCTGGCCCAATTGTCTGAAAATCAGCAATGCCAAGGTGGAGTTGATCGTCACCACCGATGTCGGCCCCAGGATCATTCATTTCAGCCCCAAGGGCGGCGAGAACATGCTTTACATCAATCCTGCCGAGGCGGGGATGACAGGGGACAGCAAATTCCATTCCTACGGAGGACACCGCCTTTGGCATGCGCCGGAAGATTTTGTGCGCACCTACGCGGCTGATAATTTTCCCGTTCAGGTAGAGCAATTCGAAGACGGAGCGCGCCTGACAGCCGACATCGAATCCAACGGGGTACAGAAAACGGTGGAAATCCGCATGGCAAAAGATGCCCCCAAGGTAAACGTCATTCATACGATTACCAACTGTTCCGCCTGGCCAGTACCGCTTGCCGTTTGGGCCATTACCGTGATGGATGGCGGCGGCAAACTGGTGGTGCCGCATCCTGACAAGATCGGTCACGCCCAGAGGTTGACCCCCACTCACGCGCTGGCATTATGGGGATATACAAAAATGAACGATCCCAGATGGATCTGGGGCGACAAGTATTACATGCTCAGGCAGGATTCTTCCTTCAATTACGCCCAGAAAGCCGGATCGTATAACCCCAAGGGTTGGGCGGCTTATTGGCTGAAAAACAACCTGTTCGTGAAAAAATTCCCTTACGATCCCAACGTCGTGTATCCTGATTTCAACTGCAACTTTGAAACCTATACAGACCAGGTGATGTTGGAGGTGGAATCATTGAGTCCCATGATTCAGATCGAACCGGGAGCGAGCGCCCAGCACATGGAAGAATGGTTCCTCTACGAAGGCGTCAAGGAAGTCAACTGTGACGCGGATGTAGACGCCCATATCCTGCCTCTCATCTAGAACAACGAATCAATTTTTAGCCCGGCCTGACCGGGCTTTTCTATTTTGGAGCGTTTGGTCATGTTTCGCGACACAAGAAGCAAAAAGGTCGTCCTGGTTTCACACTGCGTTCTGAATCAAAACGTCAAGATCGACCGCTGTGCCTGGTATCCTGGCGCCATCCACGAGGTCACGCAAATCCTCCTCGATGCGGGGGTGGGCTTCCTGCAGATGCCCTGCCCCGAATTGCTCTGCCTTGGCTTGGATCGTCAGGCAGAAAGAGGAGCTGTGACCACCATCGAATCGGAAGACGACCGCGTTGCCGAGAGGATGAATGAAGAAAGACCGCGGCAAATTTGTCGCAAACTGGCCGGTGACCTGGTTGACCAAATTGAACAATATCATCTGAACGGATTCACCGTGCTGGGCGTGCTGGGCATCAACGGCTCGCCCACCTGCGGCGTGGAAAAGGGCTGGGCGAACGGCGGGGAAACTGAGACACCCGGAGTGTTGATCGAAGCCCTGATCGGGGTGCTTGCCGAGCGTGGCATCTCCCTGCCCTTGCGCGGTTTGAGAGCACGCGACCCCATCCGAGCCGTGCAGGCAGTAAAAGAAATCATCGGTTGATCCATAAAGGAGATTTTTATGAATTCCTTCGGCGCGAAATACGTGCACACCAACCTGGTGGCCAAAGACTGGCGCAAGTTATCCGCGTTTTACCAAACCCTTTTCGGCTGCGTTCCCGTTCCTCCTGAAAGGGATCTTTGCGGAGAACAAATGGATGCCGGGACGGGTATCCCGGATGTGCATGTGTGGGGAGAACATCTGCGCCTGCCCGGATACGGCAGTGAAGGCCCCACACTGGAAATATTTAATTACAATAAGCTGGAAGAAAGCGGCAAGAGATCGGTCAACCGCCCCGGGTTCGGGCACATCGCCTTCAGCGTGGAGGACGTAAAAAGTGCGCGCGAATCCGTGCTTGCGGCGGGTGGAGCGCCCGTTGGCGAAGTGGTCACCGTGCAGATCGCCTCAGGCGCCAGGGTAACCTGGTGCTACCTCACCGACCCAGAAGGCAACGTCCTCGAACTGCAATCCTGGTCAAACCTTGATCCATCTTAAAATAAAATTGACAGGTTGAAAAAACATTACCCCCTGGCCAAGACCAACGCGCCGACCAGCCCGGCTTGATCGCCCAGTTTGGCGCGGCAGATCTGCAAGTCTTTGTCGTATTCCGGGGTCATCACGCTGCTGTTGATCATGCGTTTCACCGGACCAAACAACAGGTCGCCGGCGTTGGTCACACCACCGCCCATCACGATTACGGTTGGATTGAAGATGTGCAGCAAGTCCGCGATGGCGCGGCCTAAAAAGGTTCCCGCGATCTCAAAGGCCTCCAGGGCCAGCGCGTCACCCTGTGCGGCGGCTTCGGCGATCATGCGCGAATTCGGTTTCTGAGGTTCAAGGGTCAGGCTGGACGTACGTCCTTTTTTCAGTTCGCGCTCGACAAAATTGGCGATACCTGTGCCAGAGGATACAGATTCCAGATGGCCCAGGTGGCCGCAGCCGCACATCGGCCCGTCCGGCAGCACGGTGATGTGCCCAACCTCCCCGGCAATACCGGTGGACCCCACCAGAAGCCTGTCGTCGATGATGATGCCGCTACCCAGGCCGGTGCTGATGGTTAAATAGATCAGATCGTGGTGCCCTACTCCCGCGCCGTACTTCCATTCTCCCAATGCGGCCAGGTTGGCGTCATTCCCCAGGATCGCTTCCACCTTGTGCCGTTTTTCGACCATCTCTCCCAGCGGCAGGTTGATCCAGCCCCGCACATTGGAGGCTTTATAGACCAGCCCGGTTTTCGGATTCACCGGCCCGGGGACGGCAATGCCGACACGCTGCACGCTGCCCTTTTCAGGCCATAGCTCGCCGATCAGGTCCACCAGGCGGTCTTCCGGTTTTTCATCGCCCACATGGGTGGCGATGATCTTTTTCTTAACGGGTTCGATCCCCTCAGCAGGATAGAGCGCACCCCTTAATTGGGTTCCACCGATATCAATTGCAATATACATTTTTTCTTCGCTCATGACTGCCTTTCCAACACCGGGATTGTCTGTAATATAGTATCTAATTGTTAAAGCATTATTTTACCAACAATTCGGTTTCAGTTTTCTCTTTCTTTATGATATCTTCACAAAATCCATCCTTGTTACTTTTTTAAACCTTGTGGTATAATTTCGCTTCGCGCCGATGAGGCAGCAGAATGATACAGGTCAGGTGTATAGATGAGTGATTTATTGAAAGCCTACGAAGCTCCCGAGAACCCGAACATCCCGGAATTACGCACCGGAGATTCTGTCAGTGTTCATGTAAAAATCAAAGAAGGCAACCGCGAACGTATCCAGGAGTTCAAGGGCGTTGTGCTCTACATGCACAACAACGGCTCCAGTTCCACTTTTACGGTTCGCCGCGTAGCCAGCAACGGCATCGGTGTGGAACGTACCTTCCTGGTGCGCTCACCACGCATTGAAAAGGTCGTCGTGGAACGCCACAGCAAAGTGCGACGATCCAGGCTTTACTTCCTGCGCGATCGCTCTGGCAAGAGTGCCCGTCTTAAACAAAAATTCAACTGATTTTCCGCTCGATTACATCAGGGTGCAACCAACGCCGAGGTTGCGCCCTTTATTTTTAACCATCAACAGAGGATGACAACACGGGCTTCTGATGGTT
>CAZNAF010000012.1:0-3103 GCA_964570925.1 uncultured Anaerolinea sp. | reverse complement strand
CGCTTTATGCTTTATCATCCGGGAATTTCTTCTGGAGTGTTATGAACGCAATCATTGGAATGATGGATTCCGGCGTGGGCGGGTTGACCATTCTGCGTGAAGTTCGCAAGATGCTGCCTGTTCACCCGGTGCTTTACCTGGCCGATCAGGCACACGTGCCTTACGGAGAACGTAGCCTGGAGGAAGTGCGCGGTTTTGCCAGGGAGATCACCCGTTACCTCATCGCCCAGGGCGCAAGGTTGATCGTGGTGGCTTGCAACACGGCCTCCGTGGCGGCGCTGCGCATGTTGCGTAATGAATTCCCCGACACCCCCTTCGTGGGCATGGAACCGGCCGTAAAACCGGCCGCCGAACAAACTCGCTCGGGCGTGGTGGGTGTGCTGGCCACCCACGCCACCTTTCAAGGGGAGGTTTATTCCTCGGTGGTCGAACGTTTTGCCGCGGGAGTCACCCTGCTGCAGGACCACTGTCCCGGCCTGGTCGCCCGAATTGAAAATGGGGACCTGCAGGGGCCCGAAACCGAAGCCATCCTGCGTAAGGCGCTCATCCCCATGCTTGAAAAAGGCGCCGACACCATCGTGCTGGGCTGTACGCATTATCCCTTTGTCATCCCCCTCATCAGGCGCATCACGGGACCTGCGGTGCGTGTGATCGACCCGGCACCCGCCATCGCCAGGCAGACCCGGCGGCTTTTAGAGGAAAGCGGCTTGATGGCGGGCAAGGGCGAATCCGCTGCCTTGCGTATGCTCACTACGGGTAGCGCCGAAAACCTTGCCTCCGTGATTCCGATCTTATTGGCAGAGACGCACGCCGTGGAATCCGTCACATGGCAAGAAAATCGCCTCGTATGATGGGTTACCGCAAGAGGATGTTACAATGAGGCCGTTCGTCGCGAAAGGTAGATCATGAAAGAAATAAAACTAGCCCTGGTCGGTTTTGGCAACGTAGGCAAGGCACTGGTTCACCTTCTGGAAAACAAGAGGGCTTCTCTTAATCGTGATTTCGATATCAATACCACGGTTGTGGCCATCGCCACCGGCCGCCACGGCATAGCGCTGGACCCCTCCGGCATCAACATCGAGAAGGCCATCGTCTTGTGCGAATCCGGGCGCTCCTTGGATGAACTCTCCTCCTCTCCTCGGCCAGATACTGTCATGGACCTTATCCAAACCTGCGGGGCGGACATCTTGTTCGAAAACTCACCCGTCAACCATCACAGCGGGCAGCCCGCCATCGACCACGTCAAGGCTGCCCTGCAGGCCGGAATGCACGTCATCACGGCCAATAAGGGCCCCGTCGCCCACGCCTGCCACGAACTCACGCGCCTGGCGCAGAAAATGGGTCGCCGTTTCCTGTTCGAGTCGTCCGTGATGGATGGCGCGCCCATTTTTTCCCTCTTCCGCGGCAGCCTGCCCGCCGTTGAGCTGAGGGGATTTTTCGGGATTTTAAATTCCTGCACCAACCTGCTCATCGAGTTGATGGAACAAGGCAGAGACTTTGAGGACGCCGTGGATTACGCCCAATCCATCGGCATCGCCGAGACCGATCCTTCCGCCGACGTGGATGGCTGGGACGCCGCCATCAAGGTGTGTGTGTTGTGCAACGTCCTTCTGGGCGCTTCCATCACCCCCGACCAGGTGGACCGTACGGGTATCCACACGCTGACGCCGCAAAGCATCCGCGCAGCCTTGCAGGATGGCGAACGCTGGAAACTGGTCTGTTCCGCCCACCGCACACCGGACGGCCTGCAAACAAAAGTGGAGCCTGCGCGAGTCAAGGCCGACAGTCCGCTTTACAGTGTGGGCGGTACCAGTTCCTTTGTCCAGTTCGAACTCGACTCCCTGCCCGGTCTCGGTATCCTGGAGAACAACCCCGGGCCTCAGACCACAGCCTACGGGTTGCTGGCCGACCTGATCAATGTTTATCGAGGAGTGTAACTTGCCTCTTCAACCGTCCCCCACCGTTTATTTAGCCCTTGGTTCGAACCTGGGGGGCCGTTTGGCCAATCTTGAAACCTCTATGCGTGAGCTCTCCGCGGAGTTTGAACTTGAAAAAATTTCTCCGGTCTATGAAACGCCGCCCTGGGGATATGAACAGCAGCCAGCTTTTCTAAACCAGGTGATCTCAGGCAAAACCAGCCTCAGCCCGCAAAACCTGCTCAAGTTCGTAAAAGAGATCGAACACAAAATGGGCAGGCAAGAAACATTTAGGAACGGTCCGCGGGTGATCGATATAGACATACTGGTTTACGGGGATTTGAGGTTTAACACACCCAACTTGGTCATCCCCCATCCACGCATGGCGGAACGTGCCTTCGTACTGGTACCGCTGGTCGATATCGCGCCAAGCCTCCTCATCCCCGGGCAGAAGTTTTCTACCTCTGTCCTTCTGCGAACCCTGGACCGGTCTGGAATTAATAAATTCAACACTGAAATTGACACTGGTTAGACTCGGAGCCCTTCATGAACCAGACACACACCCAGATCATGGGCATTTTGAATGTCACCCCCGATTCCTTCTCGGGTGACGGGCTGCTCAACCAAGGCGACTGGTTGCAGGCCGCGCTGCAAAAGGCCGTAAGGCTGGTGGAGGAAGGCGCTGACATTTTAGATATAGGCGGTGAAAGCACCCGCCCCGGCGCCATGCCGGTCAGCCTGCAGATGGAACTGGACCGCGTCATTCCCGTTATTGAGCTAATTCGCCGACATTTGGACGTGCCCCTTTCGGTCGATACCTATAAGGCCAAAGTGGCGCAAGCCGCCCTCCAGGCCGGCGCTGACTGGATCAATGACGTGTGGGGGCTGCGTGCCGACCCCAACCTGGCTGCGGTTGCATCCCGCAGTGGTAAAAAGATCGTGCTCATGCACAACCGCAGCAAACCCAACCAGGCCGAACTTCAATCAAGGCTGGGCGGCAGGTACATCGGCGTGCCCTACCAGAACCTGTTGGAGGACGTGGCCGCTGAGTTGCTAGAATCTGTCCATATCGCCCGAGCCGCGGGCGTGCAGGACGCGCAGATCATCCTTGATCCCGGCATCGGCTTCGGCAAGACCGTGGAACAAAACCTGGAATTGTTGCACCGACTGGACGAGATCAAAGCCCT
>CAZNAF010000011.1:10206-44457 GCA_964570925.1 uncultured Anaerolinea sp. | reverse complement strand
CACGCGGAAGACCGGTCGTAATATCACCACCAGCCGCAACACCACCGGTATGGAAGGTACGCAGGGTCAGCTGAGTGCCTGGTTCACCAATGGATTGAGCGGCCACCACACCGACCGCGGAACCGAGTGTCACCAACTCACCACGACCAAGATCCATGCCGTAGCATTTTGCACAAATACCGTGGATCAATGAGCAGGTCATTGGAGAACGGACAAAAACCTTTTCGATGCCTGCAGCAGTTACCTTGCGAATGAGATCGTGGTCAAGCAGTTCGTCGCGATCCGCGATGACCTCACCAGTCTTGGGATCGACCAGCCTCACGGCCACTGTGCGTCCAAACAGACGTTCACCCAGGCTCTGCCCGGCCACGTCGTCTTCCTTGCGAATCCAGATACCATCTTCGGTACCGCAATCCACTTCGTTGATGATGATATCCTGGGCGATGTCTACCAGACGCCTGGTCAGGTAACCGGCATCCGCGGTACGCAGCGCGGTATCAGCCAGACCTTTGCGGGCGCCATGGGTTGAGATGAAGTATTCGAGCGCGGTCAGACCTTCACGGAAGTTGGAAGTGATCGGCAGGCGGATGATACGTCCCGCAGGGTCGGCCATGAGACCGCGCATGCCTGCCAACTGGCTGATCGGACCGAATCCGCCTTTCGTGGCGCCAGAGCTTGCCATGGTGGAAAGATTGCCATTGGGGTCCATGTGTTTCTTGACAGCGTCACCGACGTCTTTGGTGGTGTCTTGCCACACCTTGATCACCTGTTCGTTGCGTTCCTGTTCGGTCAGCAAACCACGGCGGTAGCCCTTGTTGATCTGGTCCACTTCGGACTGGGCGGCATCAAGGATGGACTTTTTCTCTTCGGGGATCGAGATGTCTGCAACCGCGATGGTAACCCCGGATTTCATGGCATATTGGAAACCAATGTCCTTAATACTGTCTGCCACGTCAGTGGTTACTTTTTCGCCACAAATGTCATAAACATCGGCGATGAGGTTTTTAATTCCTGTTTTTTCAAGTACACGATTATCAAATTGAACCTCAGGCGGAAGAACCCTGTTAAAGATAACCCTGCCTACTGTGGTCTTGATCATGCGGGTTTCGGGCTTGGTCAGTCTTTCGTGGTTTTCATTAAACCAGGTTTGCAGTCTGACGACCACATCGGAATGTAATTCAAGCTGGCCCAAGGAGTATGCCAATTCCACTTCATCCATGTCAGAAAAGACTCGTCCATCGCCTTTATGGGGACGGTTGTCTTCCATGGTGAGGTAATAAACACCGAGCACCATGTCTTTACCCGGGCTGATGATCGGTTCGCCATCGGCCGGTTTAAGCAGGTTCTTGGAGGAGAGCATCAAGCTTCGAGCTTCACGAACAGCCTTTTCAGATAAAGGCACGTGAACGGCCATCTGGTCTCCATCAAAGTCCGCATTGAAGGCGGTGGTTACCAGCGGATGCAATTGAATCGCTGAACCTTCTATAAGGATCGGTTCAAACGCCTGAATACCCAGACGGTGCAAGGTCGGCGCACGATTGAGCAAAACAGGGCGTTCCTTGATGACTTCTTCCAAAACTTCGTAAACTTCCGGCCTGTTACGTTCAATGAAGCGGCGGGCGCCTTTTACATTGGCGGCGTAATTGTGAGAAACCAGGCGGGAAATAACAAAAGGCCTGAAAAGTTCGAGCGCCATGGATTTCGGCAAACCGCATTGATAAAGTTTCAACTGAGGACCCACGACGATCACAGAACGACCGGAGTAGTCCACGCGTTTACCCAACAGGTTGCGGCGGAAGCGACCTTTTTTACCTTTGAGCATATCGCTGAGCGATTTCAATTCGCGACGACCGCGGCGAGAAAGCGCTTTTCCGCGCTGAGAGTTATCGATCAAGGAATCCACCGCTTCTTGAAGCATACGTTTTTCGTTGCGAACGATAACGTCAGGAGCTCCCAATTCAAGAAGTCGTTTCAAGCGGTTGTTGCGGTTGATAACGCGGCGGTAGAGGTCGTTCATGTCTGAGGTGGCAAACCGTCCGCCATCCAACGGAACCATGGGTCGCAGGTCCGGCGGGATCACGGGAAGGACGGTCAAGATCATCCATTCCGGACGGTTACCCGAGCGGCGGAAGGATTCGACCACTTTCAGGCGAGTCGTCGCTTTTTTGCGTTTCTGTTTGCTTTTGGAGGTACGAACTTCCGTCCAAAGATCGGCGGACAGCTTTTCAAGATCCAGCCGGCGTAAGATGTCATAGAATGCTTCAGCGCCCATGTCAGCCCGGAACACCTGTCCCCAGCGTGACTTGAGTTCTCGATAACGGCTTTCGGTCAGGAAAGTAAAGGGATGCAATTCCTGCAGTTCGTCGCGCAGGCGAGCGTTTTGATCTTGCGAGACGCTCGAACTGTCTTCAAGTGAATTGCGAAGTGTTTCCATGACCTCGTCAGCTTCGGCTTTAATTTGCTCCACGGACATCTTGATCTGCTCAAGGTCACGCTGTAATTCCTTCTTGAATTCGCCTTCGATCTCTTCCAGGCTTTCCTTGACCGCTTTCTGAACAGATGAAATGTGCTTGGAATTAACAGTGTCACCAACATCTGCGATCAAAACCTCGGCCGCCTCAAAATATACTTTTTTCTTGAGCACCTGACCCATTTTTTCGGTCAGAAGTTTCTCCAGTGACTGGCCTTCCTGAATGACAGGTTCAAGGCGAGAAGCAGTTTGTTCATCCGCCTTCGATTCGATGTCCGCTTTTTTCTGCTGCAGTTCGGCGATCTTTTTATCACGCCCGGTTTTTACATCCAAAATTTTGGCGTTGATTTGACCGGCCTGTTCACGTTCAGAGTCGTTGATCTCGTCTTCCAGGCGTTTGAGGGCTTTTTGGCGTGCGTCGTCGTCCACGAATGTGACAATATACTGGGCGAAATATAAAACACGGTCGAGATTGCGGCGAGAAATATCCAGCAATAGACCAAGATAGGAAGGAATACGACGGGTATACCAGATGTGCGCAACCGGGGTGGCTAGATCAATGTGCCCCATGCGTTCACGACGGACGGAGGCACGGGTTACTTCGACACCACACTTATCGCAAATGATCCCCTTGTAACGAGGATTCTTATATTTTCCACAATAACATTGATAGTCGCGAGAAGGGCCAAAAATGGCCTCACAGAACAAACCATCCTTTTCAGGGCGTAATCGACGATAGTTGATGGTTTCGGGTTTGAGGACTTCACCATAAGACCAGCTTCGAATGGTCTCGGGGGATGCAAGGTTGATTCGAAGGGCAACTAAACTTTTTGTTTCCACTAAACGCCTCCTGTCGGGAATCCTGGAGCAATTAAACGGGTAACAGCGCAGGAAAAGTTATCTTGCGCTGATCGAATAAGGTACACGGGCCATAGAAATCATGCAACCAAAAATTATACCACTTTTTTTATTCAATGCAATATCTATTTATTTTTTACTTTGATTGATCGGCACTTCCAGATAAAATATGCTGCCCTTCCCCAAGGTGCTGGAAGCCCATACCCTGCCGCCATGTCTTTCGGCGATGGACTTAACGATGGATAACCCCAACCCGGAACCCTTAAGTGCCCCACCCTCTTTAATGCCCGAGCGGCTGAAACGATCAAAGATCTTCGCGATATCCAAAGGCGCGATGCCCGGACCGTGATCTTCGATCTCAAAGGTTACTGTCTCAAGACTTGCCTGAAGCCCAACCCTCACCTTTCCACTCAGCGGCGAGAACTTGATCGCGTTTTCAAGAAGGTTTATGAGAGCCTGTCGAAGCAGCGCTTTATCCGCATCGATCTCGATCGCTTGTGCAAGCGAAGAATCGGCCAGTACCTGGACTTTTCGTTGTGCGACGAGGGGTTGCAGCACCCGCATCACTTCGTCAAATAAGTCCTGGGGTGCGACCTTTTCAATTTGCAGAACGCTGCCAGATTCGATTCGGCCCAGGTCCAGTAATTTTTCCACCATCTGGTCAATGATATCCAGGTCTGAGATGATCTTTCCGGCATATTCCTTTTGCTGGTCATTCAATTCCCCAACCATTTGCAGCATGGTGGCATAGCCGCGTACAATTCCCATAGGCGCACGAAGGTCGTGACTGACGGTGGCGACAAAATCTGATTTCAATTTCTCAAGTTCCCGTGAGGCTGTGATGTCTCTCAAAACGCTGACCGTTCCCACCAGGGTGTCTTCAATGGTTACAGGTGAAATGGAAACCTCGTAGGTCTTCCCCAGGATCTGAATCTCGCCGGATTTGCGGCCGCTTTCACGACTGTACGCGACAAAATCAAGGAAGTCCTGCGATGCAATTTCCCCTGTCACCGGGGAACCCTCGGACGGGTCGTTGATCAATCCTTCCACTTTTCGGGCGGCTTCGTTGGCGATCAACAATCTACCCGTGTCGCCAACCACAAGGACTGGTTCGGGGGTCGACGCCAACACAGATTCCAGCCTTTTCTTGCCGACCTCTGCGTTCATAAAGAGTGAAGAGTTGGAAATCGCCAGAACGGACTGACCCGCGATGGTATTCAAAAAGTTTATCTCTTCGTCATAGAAACGGTGAGAATCGGCATAGGCGATCCATAAAATGCCGTAATCGTTCTTATCATCGGTGAGTGATAGCGCAACTATGGCGGAAGGGAGGGGTTCCTCGTTGATGCCGGAAAGCCGTTGAACACGAGTTTTGGAAGGGACCACCAACAACTTTTCATCACCTATCTGATTGAGTAAGATCCTGTCCAATCCGGCGTATTCCTCCGCCAAGGTACCCGCGGAATACGAGACGATGGGCACGTCAAACCCGAAGCTGTATCCGTTCTTAAGGATCAGGCGCGCCGAATCTGCGCCGTATGACATACAGGCTTTCAATAGATGGGCGGAGGTATTCCCTATCTCAAAGTTTGACGCGATTCCCTTGGAAACCTCGAGCAGGTCATCGAGTTCTGAAAGCCTGGATTTCAGGCCAAGGCGCATTTTTTCAAATGCCGAACCCAACCGCCCAACCTCATCGATACCCTTGATTTCCACTTTCTCGTCGAGGCTTCCTTGCGCGATCATGTCAGCCTGATTTGCAAGCCGTACCAATTTAGCCGAGAGGGAGCCCATGAGATAACGCAACAGGAAATATGCGCCAAAGGATATGAGGATCGAAATCGCCAACAGCGGCACGGCGATGCGCAGCGCCAGCGACTGTGCTACGCTGGACGGCAAGGAAAGCAGGATCTTCCAATCTTTTTTATCTGAGATGGAAGCGTACACCATTTTTCGTGTACCTGTCCCGCTGGTGTCTTCAAAATACGATGATGTGCTTGGTACCTTACCCTGATAAACAGACAGGAGCAATTGTGAATTTTCGTGATAAAGAATGCGATTTTCACCATCCAGGATCACGCCCTCACCGCCCGCAGCTTGAATTTCTTTGATCGACAAGATGGCAGGTTGGGCCACCAAATTTACATCGAGATCGGTTCTGGCGATCAAAACACCCCGCGCCTGTCCAGTCTCATCGATGATGGCCGCCAAATAGGTTATCTGCGCCGAATTTCCCTGAGAGGGCGGGCTGACCACGTAACTCTGAATAGGTATCCCGCTCAATGCCAAAGTGATCCCCGACTGCTCTTGGGGTGTCAAAACGGTTACCTGGGTGAGCGATTCTGGATAGACAAGCCACGTCACTCCAGAAGGATCGACCAACTGGAAAGATGTGAAAAAGGGCATCGCGCGCATCTTGGACTGTAAAAAATCTCGCGCAGAGACCGCGCTGTCAAGAGGAACGCCCGCTTCTACAATATCAAGAACCAGACCCTGCCCGGTGTCGATCAATGAAGGAAGACTGGCCGAGGCGATTTCAGCTGTGCTTTTAAGCCGGCCTTCAAGCATGTCCGCCGCAGCCCTGGTGGCGATCAGCCAATCTGCCACCGCCAACGCCAGCAGTAATACAAAAATGATGGGCAAGGCCGTGAACATGACCTTGTTTTGGAGCGCGATCTCAAAGGGAGAGTGAACGAAGGATTTAAACTGGATCCAGTATCGGGAACGATTTACCATGAACAATTCCAACAGACAGCCTGCGAGAAGGATCTGAATCCCATTCACCAGGATGAATACCCAGGATTGCGTAAATGCATAGTCAAGTCTGGCAGCCAGTGACCCATAACTGTTCAAGAAAGTGATCAAAAGACTGATCGGAATATTGAGGAAAACGAGTAATCCTGCGGCACCAAGCGGACGGCGCATCCATTGAAAAAACCGCATGGTAAAGTTTTGTCTAAGTAAAAATGAGACCAGAAAAGCCAACAAAGCGGTTTCAAGGGGCGTGAAGAGGTTGTGTGTATTCCAGAAAGCGGTTATCAGTCCGGAGACAAAACCCATGACCACGGCAGGCCAATATCCGAGCATCCCGGCCGCCAAGATCCAGGGGACGGCAGCAAACAAAATGATGGACGGTGTGGCACTTTCACGCGTGATGTTCGGCATGGGGAGGGCTGTTTTAATGGGCAGCGTGATCCCGGCCAGCAAGGGCAGAACGATGGACGCGGCAAGCAATATTGAAAAAATGATCCAAAACTTCCTGGAATCAGCCAGTTGGAATTTCTTACGCAATCCCCATAGTATGCCAGCCGCCAAACCAAACCAACCCAACCACCCAAGAAGGTGGAATGGCAGATCGATGAATGGTTTGTTGCCCAAAAGTGTCAAATCAAACATATTGTTTCATTTTACGAATGCCAATCGATTGCTGCCTCATCATTGAATCTTTTCCATGCTGATCGATAGAACAAACCGCCTCTGCCCTTCATGGGTATGGAGCGCACCCGGTCCGCCCAATGACTTTCCAGGGAGAGTGCTTTATCGAAAAATTCTTTAGAAATTTCAGCTCGCCGTTTGGAAGAAGCCGAAAGGTTCTGACTGACTGCCGCCAACATTTCTGTTTCAAAATCCTGCTGGTCCTTCGAGATCAGCGTGATCCCCGCGGCATAATCCCTCAGGAGCGCGCGGTGCACGGATTCGTGTTTCCAATACAGCGTGGTGTCATCGAAGGTGCCCGTGGGCGCCGGTAAGTCCAAAGGGATACCGCAATCCAGCCAGACCGGCTTGAACAAGGAGGTACAAGGTGCAGCGGTACCTGTCAGCCAATGGACCGCCCCCTTTGGATCAATTTGTGAAACCATTGACCCGGCGCTTTGGCTGCCGCGGATCGGCCCCCAGCCGGCATGCATGCATACATCCGCTCCGGTAATTCCGCTGTGCGGTGCCCAGGCAGGGTTTCCTCCATCCGCGTGATTTCTGAGGATCGACATCATGGCGGCCGGGGTAATGCCGCCCTTTTGACCGAGGAGGAGGCGAGCCGTGCAGGACTGACGTCTGCGCGCGTCACTGAAGAGTGTGTAAACCGGTTCGGAATAACAGCGGCTAAAACTAAACTGGCGGGGGTCTTTACACCACCCCTTTTCGAGGGCGTGAGAGACCAATCCATTGGACGCCAGGTCCCATTCGCTTTCGATGGTAACGGCGTTGGAGATCGAGCCCACGTCCTTTACCTTGATGGCAGCCCACTCCTTGCCTGAGGTTTCAAGTACCCAGGCTTCTCCGGCATCGCAGATCAAAAAACTGTTGTGATAATACATCTTGTGGGCGAAACCGCAATTCCCGCTTTGGCCGTATTTTTCCAGCAGTTCAATGATGAGCATCAGCGCGGCGTGTGCGGTTTTCGTCCTCTCAAGGGCCAGGCGTAAAAAATCCATACCGATCAAACCTGGTTCCTTACCATAGGGGTCTTTTGTAAACACGGCCTCGTTCCCGATCGTGACGCCGAATTCATTCGATCCCATCTCGGCTCCCCAGATCCAGAAGGGTTTGGCAAGCAACACTTGAAAGGTTTCTTCAACCTGGGGGATCTCGATATAGGTACATTTGACCATGGAACCGGGTTGATGTTTTGCCCGGGGAATGATGATCAATTCATGTGCTTCATTGGGTTCGCGGTCAGAATTCTTGGCGAACAACACCCTTCCGTCTGCCGTGGCGCTGCCCAGCGCAACTATGGTATCGCACATAATCACTCCATAATCGTGTAAATTCGCCCCGTATGGGCGATATTCTTTCCCTCTAATTATGCAACATTTTTGGAGTTACGGGCAAGAATTTTAAGAGCCTCTTCAAAAACCTGATCAATTGTTCTGCCATCAGAATCGATCACGATGGCGTCCGGTGCTGGTTTGAGGGGGGCGATGGCGCGCGAAGAATCCACGGCGTCCCGTTTACGGATGGAGGCCAAGATCTCTTCATAGGAGAGGCTTTCTCCCCGCTTTTGATTTTCCTCATAACGACGTTTCGCACGTTCTTCCGGTGAAGCTTCCAGATAGATTTTCCAGGCAGCGTCCGGAAAGACCACCGTTCCTATATCACGTCCAACCATCACCATTTGACCGCGTTCCCCAATACGGCGCTGCTGTTCCGTCATGGCTTTGCGAACCCCAACATATGCAGAGACTCTTGAAACATTACGGTCTACCTCGGGTGTTCGAATCAGCCAGGTAACGTCTTCACCATTCACAAATACATCCATGGAACGGCCATCCGCCTGCGATGGTTTTTGCACATCGATCTGGATACTTGCTGCGAGTGTTGAAACTCGCGTTTCATCTTCCAGCGGAATATTCTGCCGCAGGGCTGCCAAAGTCACGGCGCGATACATTACTCCGGTATCAAAATAGAAAAATCCCAGTTCAAGGGCGATCTTTTCCGCCAGCGTGGATTTTCCGGAGGCTGCCGGCCCATCAATGGCAATCAAGTTGATCAAAGACATGCAAAATCCTTATAAGTTTATTCTACCGATTGATAATCCTTGAACAGGTCATTTCTGGCCCATAGCATGAGGCTGTTCTTCGTTTGCGGAACAGAGCGGATAAAGAACCACTTGATCCAATCCTTCCAGGTGAAACTTGCATAATCAGGCTTGACACTCCACAACAGGGTAGCGCCGCGATAAACCGATCCGGGTTTCACCGCAGATTCCGGATTCGCCAGGATGATCGAGGCGTCCGAGTTTTCCTGAAAAGTGGAATCCCGGGATAGTTCTTCAAAGTCTCTTAAACTCCAGACCAGAGAAGGCATTTGCAACCCCGCGATCTTTACATCGATGCGATTCGCCACACCGGTATTCCAAAGCGAAAGGTCAGAAACTGAATTCATCACCCTCTCTTGGCCAACTATGAATTCATTTCCAGAGAGGAATTCGTTTTCAGGCCGACTTCCCAGGCCAGCGGCCTTCCATCCTGAACCAAAAAGCAAGGCCAACCCCAGGAGCCCAATGCTGATCAGCAAGCCGCCCTTCGTCGAGGACGCATCCCAACCCCAGGCGAGGAGAATGGTGAAGATCACCCAAAGCAAAAGCGGCAACAAGGTACCAATCACCCTGTTACGTTCGGCCGCGGGATCACCCATAAGCACGTTTGTCAGGTTCAACAAGTTAATCGATGAAAAGACCAACAGGCTGAGGGTTACGACGGTTTCCACCAGGACCACAATTTTTGAGGGGCAGCTGAAATTTTGCACCACCCGCCTGATCTGTAAGGCCGAAAGTACATAGAGTGGAAGGTTGATCAAAGCGATGTGCTGCTCTGTGACGGACGGATTTAGCGACCAGGCGATCAGACCCAGGATCCACCACAACCCCAGGAATCTCACCAGGCTGGATTTTTCACGCAATCCAGCGATGGCCCCCCAGAATCCGAGAATGAGAACGGGGAATTGTGTCACAACCAGCACAAGCAGGAAGGAGCCAAACTGCAGTCCACCAGCCTGCCGCCATGATCCCAGGAAATGTGTGAGCCCTGAAACAACACCACTGATGCCGGCGGGAAATTGAAAAAAGACAGTACAACTGATAAAAACCGAAACACCCGCGGAAACAGCAAAAATCAGCCATTCGTTTTTTCCAAAACGAAATGGATCGGCCTCATTTTCGATTGGATCCCTGCCAGTAAAAAATGCAAAAAAGCCTGCCAGACCGATGACCAGGATCAAAGGCCAGAATGCGGGGCTGGTCACCAATGCCAATCCCGCGCAAATGCCCGAAGGGATCTTTTTTTTATGCAGCAAGAATCCAACTGTAGCGACAATGGAAAAAAGCGCGATGGATAAACCATCGGCCGTGCGGGAGAGTGCTACCAGGCCTGGTTCCAGCGCCAGGATCAAGGCGACGGAAACAACTGTTAATTCATCCAGATATCGCCGAAAAAATGCCGGCGTCAAAACCAATGCCGAACCAAACAAAGCCGGCCAAAAGCGGGCAAAAAAATCGCTGCCGCCAAAAAGGAAAAAGAGCATGGAGGTTAACCCCACATATCCGGAGGAGCCGGTCAGGAGCGGCTCTTGCCGGCGCGCGATGGCAAGAGCCTGTAGAGCCGATTCTGCCTCACGATCCGAGAGAGCGGCGGCTCCCAGGTTTACAAAACGAAGGAATGAAGCAAGGAGGAACCCACCCGCAAGGATCCAAAAGAGATACCGTTTTAACCAGAGGTTTATTCTTTCCATAAAACTCATTTCAGTGCTTCTCCTGATTTGGCGGGTACTTCAAAGATCGTGACGGAATTGTTTTGATAAAGAATTGCTAGGTGTTCAAAGAGCAGCCTGCCGTCGGTCTGATAAAGTTCTTTTTCAGTGTTGCCCAGATAGACGTAGCGGATATCGTAACGATCTAGAATGGTCGACGCCTCATACCAATCGCTGGTCGTATAAAGCTGGCGAATATCAGGCTCCCGCGATCCAACTTCAGTATAGCCGCCCCGCCATTGTCCTTCGTGGCCAGGCCAACCCAGCACAGTGGGCATTCCAGTACGCGCGGATACCTTGGCATGATCCGGAGAATAACTGCCGCCGATGGCTTCGGCCACCACACCCAGTGGCTTGTCTTGCAGGAACTGGATGGCCAGGTAATCATCCTGATCATACACGGACAAGAAGGCGTTGCCATCCAAAGTCCATCGGTCGGGATTGAAGTTGTTGGTCTTGTTCGGCAGCATGACCAGAGGATAAGCCAATCCGCAGATCACGATAACCACCCACAGAATACCAAACAACTGTCTCCTGATACCCTTTAATCCACTTAATAATTCTACACTGGCAAAAGCGGCAGCGATGCCCCAAAGCATCCAGGCCTGAAAGTAAAACTTGAAGATCGTGTTCATGCGCGTACCAAACTGGTCGCGCAAGTAGAAAAATTCGGGGAACAAGGTCAATAATGTACCCACCAACAAAAGCAGGTATACAAAAACTTCCGCCTTCACGGGTTGCGTTCCAGTGGGCTCCAAATCATTCTCGGATTTTGCAGTCTCTTCCAAGTCCGGTTTTTTTCTGCCCAAGAGCAAGGCCCATAACAATGAGAACATCAGCAACAGGGTAATCCAGGTCCCCGGGCTTTGCAAGCGGCGCAAGAGTGACTGGGTGAGGATCTCGGAAAGGGGAAAATTCTGGTGTAATCCCGAGAAAGCCTGATAAGCCGCCATCAATTTTTGTCCAAGCCCAAGCATCACCGGATTCGCGGAAAGCAGCCACTTGTCAGCCAGTGAAGAAGTTTGGAAGATCAGGATCCCGTAAAGCATCGAGACCATGAAAAGTGCAGCAATGACGATGATCGAGATTCGAAAGCCCCGCAAAAATCCCCGCGGCTTTTCAACCAACAAAAAGCGCCAGACCAACCAAAGGATGACAGGCGTTAAAAGCGCGCCGAAAACGATCCAAAAATGCACTCCGCGGGTCATGAATTCCATGCTGGGTAAAATGCCGCCCGCCTGTGATGAGAAACCGATGTAAAAAGGAAGATAGAGCAGCACACCGGCCAGGGCGATCAAAAAGCCGATTTTCAGGAATTCCCAGATCCTCTGCCAACTCCATCCATATCTGACCACGCGCCTGTAGATCAACACGACACAGAATAACGCGACGTAGATCGGAAAATCCCACGTGTTCAGAAACGCGAGG
This sequence comes from uncultured Anaerolinea sp., assembly GCA_964570925.1. Lineage (GTDB taxonomy): Bacteria > Chloroflexota > Anaerolineae > Anaerolineales > Anaerolineaceae > UBA6107. The sequence goes on along the minus strand of CAZNAF010000011.1, from coordinate 32,456 downwards.
CTGCCGAAGATGACCGCCGCCAGCCAAAATTCGATGCGCCTGAACCAATTCGTAAATGAATTCGCAAAAGAAAGAACTTCATTTTGGCTCAAGAAAAAGTTCAGGCAAAAAGCGATCGCCAACAATACAAAAGGCATGGCCAGAACGTGTGGATGGAGGTCGGCCAGTAAATAAGAGAAGAAAGGAAATTCACCAATGACTTCAATACGGTTTCCTGACATGCCAACATCCTGGATCACTCTCGAGCCACGCCACCATAACCACGCGCCAATTCGTGAGGGGAACCATGAAAACTCATTAACAGGCGGCACGTCCAATTCACTGATAGATAGCCAGGTCCAGAATCTTGAAGTGATCGCTCCCCCTTCACCTGTTCTCCAAAACCATCGCCAGGAATAAATGAACTCTAAAACCCCTTCCAGGCTGCTGATCAGCAGCACAAAAAGCGGCCCCAGGAAAGCACCGCTGCGCGCCCGGGAGAGCTGTTGAGAAGTTGTGGCCTCGTCTTTACCTTTTCGAAGAGATAACAGGTCAAACAGGATGCCGTAAACCGCCAAAGCGCTCAAGGCGAACCACAAGGATGCGGCCAGGTTGAAACCGACCGACGAGATAACGCCCGTGACCCTGATCAACATGGAGACGATCACGTATCCAAAATAATAATAAGAAATGGCATACCCGGATAACCAGGGATCCAAAGGTGGAAAACCAGGCGATCTCAAGATGGCGTTGATGAAAGCCAGTTCCATCGGTTTTTCGGTATAAGTGACCTCAGGATTCGCCGCTCGCACCACCGTCCACAAGGCAAAGGCGATAAAGAAAAGCACTTCCATGGTCACCAGCGTCTTCAGGTTTGCCTTTAACCAGGTTTTAAGTTCGGCAAATCGTCCTTTCGCGCTGCAAAAAACGGAAAACAAAATCAACAAGACAAAAGCCGTTAATACGCCCCCCAGGTCATTCTGAAGCACACCCAGGGAACCCAGGAACCAGAAAGCGAACCCCCAGAGCAATAAACCCAACGGTCTCGCGAAGGCAAATCCCTTGCCCGGCAAATTCGGAAAGAAACGCCAGACGATCGGAAGGGAAACCAATCCGACGAGCGTGATCCATAAATACCAACTTAGAAAAATCATTAGTTCTGACATCTTGTCACTCTGTTATCACCTGATAAATGACCGTGTCCATTTCACGGAAGACTTCCTTCCAATAAACACCTTCAAATTCAGTGAATTTATCCAAGCCGTCTCCCTGATAATAGGCTCGTTCCATTTGACCAAGAATAATATAACTCACATTGTATTTCTTGAGAAATGTCAGAGCGGTGTTGATCTCCTGCGTGGTGTAAAATTCCGTGATATCAGTCAAACGAGTGGCGATGCCCTCATAATCCAACCCGCCACGCTGCTGACGCTGATGCCAATTCCATCCCAGCACCCCTGGCAAGCCGGTATAGATGGTGTAACGGTTGCCCCAACGGTATTCCACGGTATTGGCTTCGACGATCACTGGCGAACCCGAGACATTTTGCTGCATCCAGAGAATGCCCTCATAATCCTGGTTCAACTCGATAAATCCAGTTTGATCAAAATACTGGGAAGTGGCCATGAAATCCAGTCCATCCAGGGTTTTAGGCGTGAGATCAGACATGCGGTCTCTCGCCTTGTCGATCGTGGCCGTGAAAGGATACATGGCCGCGCCGAAGACCAAAAGGATGAGAACTGTTTGCCAGATCGTTGCCGCGGCGGCACGCCAGCGCGTAAACACGGCCGGCAGCAGCCAGATGAGCGCCGCGGCCGCGGATAGCCCCAGCAGTGTCCATGCTTGATAATAGAATTTGAAAACCGTGTTCATGCGGCCAATATCCCCGGCCAGCACAAACCCTTCCACAAAGAAGGTTAATACCAAAGCAGTTCCGGTCATAAACAAGACCAGCCGTTTGATATCCGGCTGTTTGGGTCGGAATATCAGTATCGCCGCCCAGACCTCCAGGATCCCTGCCAGCCATCCGATTTCAATTCCCAACAGGGTAATGAGCACCAGAACGAGGATGAAGAGCACGATCAGGACCTGGATGAAAACGAAATAGGGTCTGAAGCGCAACAGGGAAGAAAGCGGCGTAGCAGCGAGCCACTCACGCGTTTCCCATACGAACCAGGATACAAGGACAAATAACTGCAATCCCCAGTGAACAAGGAAGGATCCAAGAGGCGAATGCCCCCCAGTCCACAACGTGATACTGCCGTAAGCCTGATAGAAATTCTCGGTAAAGGGTAAAAAGTAGAGCAAGGCGGAACCGATCAAAAGAACCAGCGGAAGGAGAACATACAGCCAGGTCCGCATCCACGATGGCAAGGCAGGGAAAAACGTGTCAGGCGTCTTTCCGTAACGCAGCACGGTGTAGAGGACGATGATGCACGACAACAGCAGGTAGGTCGGAAAATCCCAAGTGTTGGTGGCGCGAAGCATGCCAATTGTCAATCCGCCAACCAGGAAGGTCAATAGGGGCATTACCCAGACTGCCAATGCTGATTCTTTATGCCACTGCCATTTGCCACGCAAGATACCCAATCCCCAACCAATGACCAACAGCGTGACCGGCAAGGCGATCAGGTGGGCATGAAGGTCAGCGTAGGTGAAAGTAAAGAAGGGAAATTCCGTGATCACGTCACCGGGGATCGCCCTGGAGGGTACCCAGTACCATTCTCCGATACCAAAAATCAATCGGCTGCCCTTGAAAAAACTCACCAAACCCTGGAAGAACCAGGAGAATTTCTCAATAACCCCTGCCCCCTCGATCACTGCGCCTGGAGCGGCAAGTTTTTGGATGCCCTGCGTGATCATACGCAGCGTACCCAAATTACCAAGGACAAGCACGACCGCAGCAGAGATCAGGCCTGCCATCAAACTCCTGCCGTGATTACTCTTCATCCCTTCCGCGGAATCTTGATTAACAATAAACCTGCGGGCGAATAAGTTCCAGCCGATACTGAAGGCACCAAGGCCTGTTAGCGCGAAAAGGGTCGGCAAGATCAGGTTGTACGCAATGGCGGGTTCAATCCCCAAGAGTTTTACCGGTACCCCCACCAGTACAAAACCGTAGTAATAATAATTAATGTACCCGCCGGCATACCAGGGATCATAAGGAGGAAACACCGTGCTTTTTACAACCGCCGTAAAATAGGAGAGGTCCATGGGTTTTTCCCCACCCCGCCACGGATGCCACAGATCGGGATTGGCGTATCGGATCCCCAGGAATATCAGGAACAGTAAAAGCATGAGCAGTTCAACGTTAAGGAAATACCGCCGGTTCCGTTTGACCTCCTCATACAACTCCCTGCGTTGCTTGTAAGCCAGAAAGGCGTTTGCCAGAACAAGAAGGATCAAGACTACCAGAATGGTGACGCGGGAAAAATCAAACAGGGTCGAGGCGGCAAGCCAGACAAAATAGGCCGCCAGCACCAGTCCCACCAGCCTGCTGAACGGATAACCGCGGTCGGGCAAGCCATGAAAAACGATCCTGACCAGTGGATAAACGATCACCCCAAGCAGCATGATCACCAGATACCAGACCAACGCGGCCATCCAGGGGTGGGTGTTGAGTACGGAATCGGGTGGGAAAAGTTCACTCCAGGTGCCACCGGATTGCTGGCGCGCCAAATTTTTTGCATCCAGGCGCAGGTTGCCGATAAACTTGCTGGCCTGACCGGGCGTCAGATGCACTGCGCTGGAAAGATCCACTTTGTCAAGGATGGAACGCATTTTCTCTGGGTCATAATCCGCGGTTTTTTCAAAGATCAGAACCTTGGGGTGGTCATAGACCGTGAAAGCCTCTTCGGCAGCCTGATCGTTGATCTCAAAACCTGCCAGGTTGGGAGGGGATTGAAAAACCGCGGAGAGCCGGAATCCCAATTCCTCCTCGAACATGCCAGGTTCGGCGGTTTGGTAGCAGCGCAACAGATCCTCACCTGGAGGACAACCGATCAAGGCGCGGTAATACTCCGTGGTCAGGGGATACCGTTCAGGCACGCGCACGATGCTGCCCCACTGCCTGTTGGAACTGATAAAAATAAAATCTGATTGGTCCAGGCTGCTATAAAGATGATCCCTTTTCGCTAGCGTGTCATCAAAATAAAGTTCAAGATTGCGTACGTTGCCCCACAACCCCGATTCGTAGCCAAAGAGGTTGTAACCGTTCATCGGCAGCGGCAGGGCGTCGTCCCAGGTGGACTCGATGACCGGCGTGTCGTTGTAGATGGCCAATTCACCAGAACCGGATACCAATCTTAAGTTCAGTTGAACAAGATTGTCCGCGTTCACATAGACCGGCTTGTCGAGCGCGATGCTCACTTCTTCTCCGCGCGGGTCGGAATCAGCCGTAAAAACCTTTCTGATCACGCCCTTTGCCAGCGTCTCCTCACCCAGGGAGGGTAAACTCAAACTTGCCTCGAGGAGCGTGCTTTCCCCCAGATTCATTAGATCGACTACCTTGTTCAAGGTCACTTCCGAGATGAAACCACTCGCCTGTGGAAAGAAGGATACCTGGTAAGGGGTATTCAAGTCCAAGCGGTAAGCAGGAGGAGCCAGGTATTGCCTGCCCCCATTTTCCATCGTCATCCAGGCTCCGCCATCCAGTTTTAGTAATACATCGGGCTCGATGACCGTGATGGACAGTTCATATTTTTTACCTTCGTGCAATTTAACTGACTGGTTCAGCACGATTTCCCTGGAGTCGCCGCGGCCGTCAGAAACGGGCAGGAAACTGGCTTGCACAAAACCGGCGCCAACGTTTTGAACTGCTTTCGTTCCTCCGCTTTCGTCAACCGTGACCAACAAAGTATTCAGTGCTTCAGGATCCAGGGAACCATTTTCTGATTGTGGAAGAATTACCACATGTTCCAGAGTGATCGATTGCAGTTCACCATCTGACTGCGCAGTAAAACCGTAACGATAAGGATCTTCCGATGAAATAATTGCCGTGTTTTGATAAGGCAGCAATTGAGCGACACTGCCGCCGTCTTCTCTGTCAATGGTCAACCGGATCGCGCTGGATACGTTCTCATAGATCCATCGGCTGGCTTCCACCCGTGTAACCGGCCGGTTATAAATGCCGCTGAAAGAGATTGTCCAAAGGGCAGACGCCACAACCGTTATGATCGCGACAAAAACAGCGAGAGACCTGCGCCAATTGAAATTAAACCTGGATAGCTTCCTGCCCGCTCCGCTGCCGTATTCCCACAATTTGAAAACAGCCCACGCCGCAATGAGACATAAAGCCGGATAGGCGGGGAGCAAATAGCGCATGCTGCGAACCCAATTGATCGATTGCGTGACCAGAACGAACGCCGCCCACCCCCACAGGAGGATGTGCTTTTGCCAGTCTCCTCGAAACAAACGCCAGCCCATCCAGATGAAACTCAACAATCCCAGCGCGCCCAGTGGAATGCCCAATCCCCATTGGACCAGATTTTGGAGCGCAAATGTGAGAGGCCTGCGCGCCCATTGCAGCGCGTAGGGCACGTCCACGATACCGCTGCTGATCACACTCAATTCCTTCAGGCTGGCGATCCAGTCCTGGTTGATGCTCAGTCCAAAAAAGCCTGGACCCAAAAAGGCGTAAGGCTGAAAAACCCTGAACGTGAAAAATGCCAGTATCCCCGCCAGTATAAGGTTGCGTAGGACCAAATGGACCTCCGCGGCTCGATTTTCTTTTGGAAGCCTGGAGTAGTTTACAAAAGAAGCCAGGGGCAGCAATCCGGCCAGCGCAAACGCACTCACCTTGGAGGCCAACGCCAAACCATAAAAAATGCCAAAAGCTGCGAAGAGGGCGAGATTCCCATCCTTGAGGAAGATGTCCTTCCAAAAAGACGGTGTGGCTGTTGCTCTATCATGCGCGGTAGGACTTTTTCGCTCCTTCATCATGAGGAGCACAGTGACGTAGATACTCGCATAAACAAAAAAGTTGGCGACGTTGTCGACAGTAAAAAAGTGAGCAAGCTGGATCTGCAAAACCGAAAAAGCAGCAAATAATGCGGCCAATAGACCCAATTTTGAATTACGGTAAAGTTTTTTGCCGATCAGAAAGACGAGAAAGATCGCCCCGAGATCAAATACGCCTGATACGACCCGTCCCACCAGATGAATTTGGTCGTAGCCGGTTTGGCCCAGATATTCACCGACATAACGCACGAGAAAGATCGGAAAGGTGCCGTAGACGTAGAAGCTGTAACCGCGGTTGTTCGGATTTAGAGAAGAAGAGGATGTGTCAAAATATTCTTTGAAGTTTTCAACCGGTGAAATGGCGCTTTCAACCATGGTGAGAAATCGTTCATCGGGATGAAGATGATAATTCTCGTCCCAATTGATGCCGGTAAATCTGAAATAAGCCGCCAGGAGCAGGATGAGGACGATCAATGCATCCCAAAGCCAGGCAAGTTTCAGAGTCTTTTTGCCTGTTTTTGCCTGCCTTGAGGTTTTGAGATCACCCTTTTCGATCACGTTTCAACGCTCCGTTTTATCAGATGGTGTGCATTATTTCACTGAAGAGTTCTTCGTATTGTTGCGCGATGTCGTCGGGTCGGTAACAAGAAAAACCAAACTTATCAGTCTTTACAGTCTTCGATTCCAATACCCTGATCAGACTTTGCGCCATCGCCTGGGCGTCTCCGATGGGGAAAATCTCGCCCATGCCGTGATTTTGAACCGGTTTTCTGACACCTGGCAGGTTTGAGGTCACGCAGGGAATCCCGTTCATCATGGCTTCGATCTGAACCAGTCCAAACGCCTCGGTGGAGTTTAGACTTGGTACGGTTAAGACATCCAGGTTGGGGTAAAACATGGCCATCTGTTTCGGGTCCAATTCACCCAGGAATTGCCAATGCCCGCTGGCTTGGAACCGATCAATCTCGGGTTTCAGGCGTTCAAAATATTGTTCCTCGCCGATTACCTTTTTATAGGTACCAACAAACTGGACCAGGGTATCGGGAAAGCGCTTGAGCACTTCAGGTAAAGCCCTGATCAACGTTTCGACACCCTTTTCCGTGGCGAAGCGTGTGGCCATGCCAATGACGGGGTGACGCCCTTGCGGATTATGCTGCCTTGCGAAATCAGTAATTTCGGATTGCGTGACTTCAGGCAAAACAACCGGCGGCGGAATGACCTTCAGTTTCGAAAGGTATTGCTTGAGATATGCGGAATTTTCAGCGTAATCCCTGGTATAGGTTACGATGCGGTGCGTGAACAGGGCTGTCAAGCGATTCATGAAGGTCACCGCGGAATTCGCAAAACGATTGAATAAACCAGGGGGAAGCTGCAGGTCACAGTGATAGGTGATCACCGTCGGTTTGCGTAAAAGCCTGCCCCGAAAAGAAATACCAGCCGCGTCAAATTGTGGCAGATGAAGTTGGATCACATCCGTTTTGGCTACCAGGCGGTTGGCGATTAAACCAAACTGCGGCATGATGACTCCCTTGCTTAACCTGAACCACACGGGGACTCTGATGATCCTGACGCCATCACACAATTCTTCTCTTGGTAAATCCTTTTTAAATTGCGAGGTAAGCACTGTCACCTCATGTCCCCTGACAGCAAATGCCCTGGCCAGTCTTTCAGCATAGATGGTCAAACCGCTGATATGGGGTCGATAGTAAGTTAAAACGATTAAAATTTTCATGGCGTTTGAAATAACGATAAATTGTCTTTCACCCAATGAAACAACTCAGAAATCCCCTCTTCCACATCAACGCGCGGAGTCCAGTCCAGCATGCGCTGTGCTTTACGAATGTCTGAAATGAAAACCGGTTGATCGCCGGGTCTCCAGTCACCAAAGGTGTGTTTAACCTCCCCGCCCAATAGTCGTTCCAGGATGGGTTTAAATTCATGCCACACGGAAATGGTGTTCTTGCGGCCACCGCCAATATTGAAGATCTGGCCTTTAACCTGAGAGATATTTTGAAAGGCGGCGTCGTAGGCATCACAGAGATCGTCCACGAAAAGAATGTCACGCACCTGTTTCCCATCCCCATAAATGGAGATCGGTTTCCCGGTCAATGCGGCGATGACGAACCAGGCCACCCAGCCCTGATCTTCCACGCCGAATTGCCTGCGTCCGTAAATACAGGATTGGCGGAACACAACTGAGGGAAGGTCATAAATACGTGCGTAATCGCGAACGTACTGGTCACCGCATCCTTTTGAGCATCCATAGGGCGAATGGAAGTCGAGCAGCTGATCTTCGGAGGCTCCTTCAGGCAGGTCGGCATAATCGTAGCGAGTTTCTTTTTCAACGACGCGCACGTTTTCCATGCCGCCGTAAACCTTGTTGGTAGAAGCATAGAGAAAAGCCGGCTGACGGCCAGAAATTCTGGCAGCTTCAAGGGTATTAAACGTTCCCATCGCGTTGATCTGGAAATCTGTGCGAGGATCGGTCACGGAAGTGGTCACCGCGACTTGAGCGGCGAGATGCAGGATGCGTGCGGCGTCTTTAGCCGCTTTTTCAATTTGAGCAGCGTCACGCACATCTCCAACAACCAGTTCGTAAGACCCTTCTCCATAGAGGTCGGTAAGCCAGGCGAGATTGCGTTCAGCCCCTTTCCGAGACAGATTATCAAAAATACGGATCTTCTCTCCCCGGGCGATACATCGGGCCGCGTAATTACAGCCGATGAACCCGGCCCCACCCGTGATCAATGTGACTTCATTGGCCATTCTGCAGGTCTCCATCTGTTGCGGTGGTCGTTTTATCGCCACCCACCCTTGCCAGAATCTGTGACAATCCCATTCCTTCGCGGAACAATCCCCAAATGCCGAAAATCGCGGTCTGGATAAAATTAAGCAGGTGCATGATGATGGCGTAAGCCAGGGCCGTCCCTGTCTGACCACCCAAAATCGCCAGGGCGCCCACGAAGGATGCTTCAAAAACTCCCAGAGCGGAAGGCGCGGAAGGGATGGCTACTCCTAATGCCATCACCCCGGCAACGAAAGCGCCCCACCAAAGTGGGGAATCAGGGATGACAGCCTGAACAGCCAGGAAATAGGCAGAAACCCAGACCAACCAGTTCAATCCGATCCAGAAAAGGCCAAACAGGAACTGTGATGGTTTGGCTAACAGCGAAAAGCCGTTAAGGATGCTCTGAATGCGCGGTAGAAGGAAATCCATCACCCGAGAAGGTTTGGATTTTTTATTCGCCCAGTTCATCACCTTTTCCTTGTTGCGTGCGATCAAGTAAAGCATGATCAAGCCCGCGAAGACCAGGATCAAAATAATGGTTGCGACCGGTTTGATCCAATCCATGCCGATTAAATAAGGCAGGGTGACCACCACCAAAGAAGCGGCAAAAAACAGGTCGAAGGCTCGTTCGATCACGATGGTTGATAATACAAAAAAGGTTCCCTTCCCTGAACTTCGTCCAACAAAATAAGAACGACCAATCTCTCCTGCCCTGAGCGGTAATACATTATTGAGGAAATAACCCTCACAAACCCCAAAAAATGATTGGGCATAGGTAACATCCGAGCCTAATAATACTTGCCAGGCTTTACCGCGGATGAGCAAGCCCAGGATATTGATGAAGAACAAGATGAGGATGAAACTGAGTTTGACCGTTTTAAAAGCATTTTTTAGATCCTCAACGTTAATGAATTTAAGAACGGCATAGATGGCGATCACGCTGATCAAAACCCCTGGCAGCCAGCGTAAAACTTTTTTCCAATTCGAAGTTTTCGCAGGCATTTAGTTGTCACCCAATTTCAAAACCGCCATGAAGGCTTCCTGCGGAATTTCAACGTTTCCGACCATTTTCATGCGGCGTTTGCCTTTCTTTTGTTTTTCGAGTAATTTCTTCTTGCGTGTGATATCACCGCCGTAACATTTTGAAAGCACATCCTTGCGCAAGGCTTTCACGTTCGCCCTTGAGATGACCCTGCCGCTCGCCGAGGCCTGGATGGCAACATCGAACATTTGGCGTGGAATGAGCGCTTTTAAACGGGTCACCAAAGCCTGACCCTTGTGATACGCGTCTTCCTTGTGAACGATGGCAGCCAGGGCGTCCACGGGTTCGTTATCCACCAGGATCTCGAGCTTTACCAGATTTCCGGGTCTGTAATCGAGAAAATGATAATCCATGGATGCGTAGCCACGCGTGCGGGATTTCAATTCGTCAAAAAAGTCGATAATCAATTCAGAAAGCGGAATATCGTAATTTAATTGCACCCTGGTGGGCGCGGGATAATCCTGCGAAATAAAGCTTCCCCGGCGCGTGGTCACCAGGTCCATGATGGTGCCATAAAATTCTGTCGGCGTGATCACTTCCAGGCGCATCCAGGGTTCACGTACCTCTGAAATGGAATTCTCATCAGGCAACCGCGCGGGAGATGACACCTTCAGGATCTCAGAATTCACGGTTACGACCTCATATTCCACCGAGGGAGCGGTAACGACGATATCCAGGTCGTATTCCCGTTCAATCCGTTCCTGGATGATCTCCATATGGAACAAGCCCAAAAATCCACAGCGAAAACCAAAATTTAAAGCCTGCGATGTTTCGGGGTCATAAACCAGGGAGGCATCATTCAGCTGTAGTTTTTCAAGGGCTTCCTTGAGTTCGCCATAATCTTCACCTTCCACCGGATAGATGCCGGCGAAAACCATGGGTTTCGGGTGAAGATATCCGGGTAAGGAATGATCAGCCGGTTTCGATGTGAGGGTAAAAGTATCACCCACACGACACTCTTTTACGGTCTTCAATCCGGTGGCTACATAGCCAACGTCACCTGCTAGCAGCTCTTTTACGGGGATCATGCCTGGTGAGAACACACCGATCTCCACCGGTTTGATATCCGCGCCATTGGCCATCAAATGAAGGGTGTTAGTGGATTGAAGGACACCATCCATCACACGAATATAGGCCACGACACCCTTATAAGAATCATAGTGAGAGTCAAAGATCAAGGCTTTCAAGGGCGCCTGCGCGTCTCCCTGGGGGGCGGGGATCTGTTCGACAATGGCATCCAGCACCTTGTCGATATTGATGCCGTCCTTGGCTGATACCTTCAATATCGATTCCGCCGCGATACCCATCAGGGCTTCGATCTCCTTGGCCACTTCATCTGGCTGGGCAGAGGCAAGATCGATCTTGTTGATCACCGGGATGATGGTCAAATTGGCATCCAGGGCCAGGTAGAGGTTTGCCAGGGTCTGCGCCTCAATTCCCTGCGTGGCGTCAACCACCAGCAAGGCACCTTCACAGGCGTACAAGGCACGACTGACTTCGTAATTAAAATCGACATGACCCGGGGTATCGATCAAGTTCAATTCGTATTCATCACCCTTGGAGGTGTAGCTCATCCTGACCGCTGATGCTTTGATGGTGACCCCTTTTTCACGTTCCAGGTCCATCGAATCAAGCACCTGCTCCATCATCTCACGGTCAGATACCGTACCGGTGAGCTGAAGCATGCGGTCTGCCAGCGTGGATTTGCCGTGGTCCACGTGCGCGATAATACAAAAATTGCGAATATTTTGCATGGACATAATCGGAGAATAGTATACCTTAATAGTGTTGGTTGCTCTATGAGAGGTTGGCCGGTTCTTCGCCTTGCGTCGTGTCGGGGTATATCCGTTTCACCCAAAGACTGGCAGTTCCCTTCCCCTCGGCAGGGTACTTCAGGTAGACAAGGAATTCAATATTTCCTTTTGGACCCGTCAGCGGAGAAAGGATCAACCCCCTGATCTCATAACCTTCCTGCAGAGAAAACTCCAGGACCTCTTCAAGAACCCGTGTGTGAACCGCGGTATCACGTATGACTCCCTCCCCCTTTGCCGCGTCTGCTCTGCCTGCTTCAAATTGCGGTTTGATCAACGCGATCACGCTGCCGCTGGATTCGATAAACCAGCTTTTTACCACTGGCAAGAGGGTTTTCAGGGAAATAAAGGACGCATCAATGGTCACCAACTGGATGGATTCTTCAAAACCTCGCACGTAGCGAGCGTTCGTGCGCTCCATGGAAACCACTTGCGGGTGATTGCGCATCTTCCAATGCAAGATCCCGTATCCGACATCGACGGCATAAACCTTCGCGGCGCCGTGCTGCAAGAGGCAATCGGTAAAACCCCCTGTGCTGGCACCCACGTCCACACAAACGAGTCCCTGCAGATCCGTGAGTCCAAAGGCCTCGAGGGCGCCCAACAGTTTTTCACCACCTCTTGAAACAAAGGGAGGCGGTTGAAGGATCTCGATGGTATCTTCTGTCTGGACCTTCGAAGAAGGTTTAAAGACGATTTGCTCATTGACCCTGACCTGGCCGGCCATGATCAGCCGTTGCGCGGCTGAACGGCTTTCAACCATTCTTTTTTGCTCCATCAAAAGATCCAGGCGGGTTTTTCCCATCAAGAGTATTTTACATGGGAAAATCCAACTTGTGATATATTATCCCTATGCTTAAGTATCTCCTTAAAGCCATGCGTCCGCGCCAATGGACAAAAAATGTATTCGTTTTAGCTGCTCTGGTTTTTGACCGGCAGCTCTTTAAACTTGACGCCCTTGAAAATACCATCCAGGCGTTTTTCATCTTTTGCCTCTTATCCAGCAGCGTGTACCTATTTAATGATGTCATGGATATCGAGGCAGATAGAAATCATCCGGTTAAAAAGAACCGACCGATCGCATCTGGTAAACTGCCCCTGGGCGTGGCCATCGCGGCCAGCGCGGTCTTTTTCCTGGTTTCGATCACCTGGTCCTATTTTCTTTCCACCGGGTTCCTGGTGATCGCAGCGACTTATATTCTTTTGAACCTTGTTTATTCGAAATGGCTTAAGCACATCCCGCTGGTAGATGTTTTGGTGCTTGCTTCTTTCTACGTGTTACGTGTGGCTGCGGGTGTTTCGGTTATCGAAGTGGAACGTTTTTCACCCTGGCTCTATGTCGTGACGACACTCTTCGCGTTGTATATCGGTTTTGGTAAACGCCGCGCTGAATTGATGGTGCTCGTGAAGGATAATACTCAATCACACCGCAAGGTTCTAAGCGGTTATTCGATCGAATTTATGGACCAGTTGATCACCGTTGTGTCTTCCACAACCATTATCGCCTATTCCCTGTATACTTTCTCTGCGCCCAATTTGCCTTCGAATCATACGATGATGCTTACAATCCCATTCGTTCTTTATGGGATCTTCCGTTACCTTTCACTCATGCAGATCAACAAAATGGGGGGCGAACCGGAAGAAGTATTGCTTAAGGATCGCCCGTTACAGATCGCCATATTGCTGTGGGCAATTTCCGTCATGGTCATTTTTTATCTCTTTTAGGGGCAAAAATGCCCGCCGTTTCCAGTTCCGCACCCGGAAAAGTCATCCTATGTGGTGAGCATGCGGTCGTCTATGGTAAACCTGCCATTGCGATTCCAGTGCTTGACATGGCCACAAAATGTGTGATCGTCGCCCGGCCTAACGCCAACGATGAAGATTCGACTATCGTAGCCCCCAACATTGGCTTGGATTCACGATTATCCTGTCTCCTTGAAGATCATCCCATCCGTGCGGCGGTTAGGCTGGTGTTGGAGCAATTACAAATCTCCCACCTGCCCGTGTGTGAGATACGCATTCATTCGACCCTGCCAACTTCGGCAGGCCTTGGTTCCAGTGCCTCCACGGCAGTTTCCCTGGTAAGGGCGTTATCCGAATTTCTTGGCCACCCATTTGAAAACGAGATCGTAAACAAACTCGCTTATGAAATCGAAAAAATTCACCACGGCACACCCTCAGGGATTGATAATACAGTCATCACCTACCAGGTTGCTTTATACTACCAAAAAGACCAACCCGGGGAATTTCTCGATCCTGTCTGCCCGATCACGCTGGTGGTTGCGGATTCAGGGATCAAGGGGTCGACGGCGAAAGCAGTTGCGGACGTCCGCGATGGATGGCTAAGTGACAAACTTCTATTTGAAAAATACTTCGACGAAATCGAAGATCTCGTCCACACCGTACGACAAGCCTGGAGTTCTGCTGATCTTTCGCAAATGGGTGAAGCGTTGACAAAAAATCATACCCTCCTAAAGCAATTGGGCGTGTCGTGTGATAAACTGGACAGGCTGGTTTCTCACGCGCTCGATAAAGGAGCGTTGGGGGCCAAGCTTTCTGGCGGCGGTCAAGGAGGGAACATGATCGCGCTGGTACATGATCATGATGCCGAATATATCAGCAGGCAGCTGAAGCTGGCTGGGGCAGTTCACACACTGATCACACGATTCCCCGTAAAAGGTTAACTTATGTCACGTATGGTATTTCTAAAACTCGGGGGTTCATTGATCACCGACAAAGGTCGGGTCAACACCGCCAAACTGGATCAGATCGATGCCATTTGTCATGAAATCGCCCTGGCACTTCATGAAGAAAAGGGACTTTCACTGATCATGGGGCATGGATCAGGGTCCTTCGGACATCATGCCGCAAAAAAATTCAATACCAGGCAGGGTGTCAGCAACCCTGAGGAATGGCTGGGATTTGCCGAGGTGGCGAGCCGTGCGCGAGAGCTCAATCAGATCGTTATTAATCGATTGCTTCTGGCGGGTATAAAGAGTCTTTCGATCTCACCTTTTTCAGGGATTTTCAGCAGAAACCATGAAATCGTGACCTGGGATACCACAATTCTGGAAGAGTCGATCAAAAGACGATTGATACCTATCGTTTACGGGGATGTCGTTCTTGACGACCAACTGGGTGGCACGATCTTCTCAACCGAAGAGGTGTTTTCGTTCCTGGCTAAAAAATTCATGCCGGATGAGATCCTTCTGGCCGGACGGGAAGACGGCGTCTGGGAAGACTATCCTGGTTGTACAAAAATGATCAAAGAAATAAACCCGGAGAAAACCCGTTTTGATCTGTCTGCACTGCAGGGGTCAGCCAGTATCGATGTAACTGGCGGAATGCTCTCGAAAGTGGAAGAAATGGGGGCACTGGTGCGAAAACAACCCAATCTGGTTGTTCAAATTTTTTCAGGTCAAAGATCCGGTAATGTTTTAGATGCTTTAAGAGGAATTCGAATCGGCACTACGATCAGGAATTCGAAAGGATAGAGAATGATCTACAACCGCCAATATCAGGAATCCCTTGAAGAAAAATTTCTCGCCCCTTACGCCATTCACTCGAAACATTCAAAGGGCAGAAAATACCTTGAAACTGAACCAGACTACCGAACCTGCTTTCAAAGAGACCGCGACCGTGTTTTACATACAACTTCCTTTAGGAGGCTGGAATATAAAACCCAGGTATTCATAAATTATGAAGGCGATTACTACCGTACCCGGTTGACGCATACCCTTGAGGTCGCACAAATCGGAAGGACAATCGCTCGGGCTTTGGGGGCCAGCGAAGACCTCGTGGAGGTCATTTGTATGGCTCACGACATGGGGCATCCGCCCTTCGGACATTCAGGTGAAGCTACACTTAACTACCTCATGAAAGACCATGGTGGGTTCAACCACAATCATCACAGCTATCGTATCGTTACCGAGATAGAACGCCGTTACCCTGATTTCCCGGGATTAAACCTTTCTTGGGAAGTGCTGGAAGGGATCGTTAAACACGAGACGGTTTATGATAAAATGGACGCCCTTGAATATGACCCTCACCTACGCGGTCACCTCGAAGCGCAGATCACCAATGTTGCTGACGAACTCGCCTATACCTGTCACGATCTGGATGACGGCTTGCGCTCGGGGATCATCACGCCTGAAATACTGCAAGGTATCGAATTATGGGAAATCGTTTCAAAAAAACATCTTCACAATGCTTGCGATCTGGAAGATCTGACGAGACATATGATCATCAGAGAATTAACCGGTTTTCAAGTAACCAGCATGATCAATAGTTCCTTTGATCGCATCCAGGCCAGCCAGGTCAAGAATTCAAAAGAGCTTCAATCGCTGGAATATAATGTGGTAGGATTTGATGAGGAAATGTCAAAACGCAATCAAATCCTGCGTGAGTTCCTGCTAAAAAACATGTATCACCAATATCGGGTTGTCAGGATGCACAAGAAAGCCGAAAGGATCCTCACCGACCTGTTCAATGCCTATAACGAGGAACCTTCCATGTTACCCAGGCACTTCCAGGAACTGATCCAGGAAAAAGGCAGAGAACGCACAATTTGTGATTACCTGGCCGGTATGACCGACCGATTCGCGGTAGATGAGTACGCAAAACTATTCGACCCTTCACTTCTACCCTGACAAAGCAAACATGATCAATGAATAAGTTGAAGTATTGGAGACACCATGGATAAACCCACTTATCTTACCGAGGAAGGCTTAAGGAAACTTAAAGAAGAACTGACAGAGTTATCGGGACCCAAAAGGACCCAGCTCGCACAACGCCTGCGTGCCGCCATTCAAATGGGAGATCTGTCAGAAAATGCCGATTACTCTGCGGCCAAAGAAGACCAAGCCTTTTTGGAAGGCCGCATCCAGGAATTAACAAAACTGCTGGGGAATGTGGTCATTATCGAAGAAAATAATGAGGCCAGGGATCTCGTTGAAATTGGCTCAAAAGTGACCATCCAGGAGGACGGGGAGGAAGAGGAAACCTACTTTTTGGTCGGCCCCCAGGAAGCGGATCCGGCCAAGGGAAGAATTTCTTACAGTTCGCCAATTGGTGAAGCAGTGTTGGGACACAAAGCGGGTGAAACGGTCACCGCGGTCACCCCGGCCGGGCAAATAAGAATTAAGATCATCACCATTCAATAAGAAAAATCCCCGCGAACGCGGGGATTTTGAAACCTTATTTCGGCCAGACCGCAATTTCCAGGGTTAGTCTTTCAAAGAAGCTGTTGGCAGGTAAGGCTCCCTGGCCGTAGACCAATTCAATGACTTTCGCCTCCAATTGCAGGGTCGCCGTTTCAAGCAGGATTTGCTGTCCCGGTTCCACCATCGTGGGCTCCCCTTTGGAGGTTAAGCGTTGGAGAATGGACGCATCATTCATGGCATGCGAACTCATCAATACTTTGGTCACCGTTTGAATGTCGTTCTTGTCAAAAAGCCAGACTTCAAAGGCTGTCACTTTTTTTGGATCCCCCACGCCGATCGTTTCTGAGATCCCGACTCCGCACTCACCCAGAAACTCACCTGATTGAGAATCGATGCTGAAGGAATCGTCATACAGATCATCTCCGATGACATAAGTGGTCATGAAGTGTGCTGCCGGCCCGGCATCCGCGGCAACCCCTGAGGCAGGAACGGTCCGTGAGGGCACCGTTTGATTAATATATGAACCTTCCTCTTCCAACAGTTCCTCTTCAAGGTCCGCATCAGAAACCTGGCCTTTCTTTTTTCGGTTGCGGATGAAGAAAATATAAACCAGGGCAGCCCCAATGAGCAGAAACGACCCACAGAGCGCGGATAGGAGAATAGTGGATGTTTTTATCGGAGTCTTTGTTGAAGCACCAGGTGTGACCAGCGGGAGGGTCGGTCCGGCTGAAGTTCCTGCCGGGCTGGCCGGACTCGTACCCGTAAGAAGGGCGGATTTCAATTCCATGATATCGGCATCTGCCGCCTGATAGGAACATCCCCCACCCTGGATCGAATCCAACAAATAGGGAGATTCCTGAAGGCTGGTGCCCATTGAATCGATACGTGCTGCTGCCAGGCCGGCATTGCGGTTGACCTTATAGGAATCAACCACCATGCACAAATATTGTGCTTTCAGGTCCTGACGAAGAAAGCTGGCGTCGGCATCTTTCCACTCCACCGGCCATACTCCCCAACCGATCCCAAACCAGCCGATCGCCAAACCGAGGATCGCACCGGCAATTCCGGCGGTTAGAGGACGTGAAAATAATTCCTTGATCTTATCCATAATCAGACTCCTGCAGACGCATTCCTTAATGCAAAATCATAGAAAAACCTTGCAATCAGCCTCATCTTCGATGAAGCGATTGCTCATAGAAATTGATGCAAGATTCATACCTATTCTTGTGAGATTTCGCCGATCTGTTCGATCAGGAAAGACTCCGAGCAATTTGTGCACTGTACCTCGTGCTTGTTGGAAATCACCATCAGGCCAGCGCATTTTGGGCACGGATTCGCAATAGGCCTTTTCCAATTTGTGAAATCACACTCGGGATAATTGGCGCAGCCGTAAAAAATGCGCCCTTTGCGAGTCTTGCGCAACACGATGTCACCGGCACATTTTGGACAAGAAACGCCGATCTTTTCAAGGATCGCTTCAGTGTAGCGGCATTCAGGAAAATTGGAACAGCTGATGAATTTGCCAAACCTGCCCCAGCGGATCACCAGGTCATGAGCGCACTTAGGACATTGCCTGCCGATCTTCTCCGGCTCAGATTTGGTTACCGGCATTTCCTCCTGGGCCTTTTTGACCTGCGGTTCAAATTTTGAATAAAAATTACCGATCACCTTGGGCCACAGCTCATGGCCTGCAGCGATCTGATCGAGGTCCTCTTCCATGCCAGCGGTGAATCCAAGATCAACGATCTCTGGAAAATGATCCACCACCAGATCGTTGACCAGAAAACCTGTTTCGGTCGGGAAAAGGCGCTTCGCTTCACGAACCACGTATCCGCGCTGTTGGATGGTCGAAAGGATGGGAGCGTACGTGGAAGGCCGTCCAATGCCGTTTTCTTCCAAAACCTGAACCAGGGTGGCCTCTGTGAATCTGGGCGGTGGCTGGGTAAAATGCTGCTCAGGGATAAGCCGTACTAACTCCTGCTTCTGGCCTTCCTCCAATCCTGCCGGAATTTTTACGTTTTCGCTCTCCTCAGATTTGGCGTCTTCATCCGCGGTTTCTTCGTATACCACCAGAAAACCAGGGAATTTAATGGTTGAACCTGAAGCCCGAAAGAGATATTGGTGATCCTTCCCGGCTGCCTGAACCTCAACGGTCAGAGTATCGTAAATGGCGGATTCCATTTGCGAGGAGACAAAACGCTGCCAGATCAACTGGTACAGTTTGAATTGTTCGGGGGTCAAAAAGGATCTTATAGAATCAGGCTGTCTGAGAACGGAAGTGGGACGAATCGCCTCATGGGCTTCCTGGGCGGATTGCGCTCTGGTCTTGTATTGCGGCGGAACATCAGGGAGGTATTCCTTGCCATAAGTACGCAAGACAAAATCGCGGGCTTCTTTTTGAGCGACCTCAGCGATATTTGTGGAATCCGTTCGCATGTAAGTGATCAAACCGGTTGTGCCGCCCTCGCCCAGATCGAGACCTTCATAAAGTTGTTGCGCGATGATCATGGTTCGGCGGGCTGTGTACCCTAACCTGCGTGACGCCTCCTGTTGAAGCGTGCTGGTTATAAAGGGCGCAGAGGGCTTGCGCCGCCTTTCACTCTTTTTGATCTTGCTGATGGTGAAGGGGGCCTCCTCAATATCCAACAAATAACTTTCGGTCTTTTCCCTGTCCGAGAGAAGAGGGTCTTCTTGATCAATTTTTACCAGCTTTATGAGGTAAGTTGACTTTTTTCCTTCAGGTTTCACTTCTGCCTGGATGGACCAATATTCCACGGGCACGAATGCATCAATTTCCCTTTCACGTTCCACGATCAACCGCAAGGCAACGGATTGAACTCTGCCGGCTGATAAACGGCTGCGTACTTTTTCCCAGAGCAACGGACTGATAGAATAACCCACCAAACGGTCCAAAATACGACGGGCTTGCTGGGCATCCACCAGATTCATGTGAATATCGCGCGGGTTAGAAAAAGCATCTTGAATGGCATTCTCGGTGATCTCATGAAATACAACCCGATGGGCTCGTTGAGGTTCGATCTCGGCGGCTTCCAACAAGTGCCAGGCGATGGCTTCACCCTCACGATCAGGGTCAGTTGCCAGGTAGATACTTTCTGCCTCTTTGGCCAATGCTTTTAATTCCTTCACCACCGGTCTTTTTTCGTTCGGCACCCTGTATTTTGGCTGGAATCCGTTTTCAACATCCACGGATAACTCAGAGCGCAACAGATCACGAACGTGGCCGATGGATGCGCGCACGGTGTAGCCCTTGCCCAGAAAGCGCCCCACTGTCTTGGCTTTGGCTGGAGATTCTACGATGACCAGTTTGCCGCTGCGTGGTTTTTCTTTTTTAGGTGGTTTTTCCAAACCGGCATGAGCCGGCGTTCCGCCCATGCGGTACATGCTGGTTCCGCAGATTGGGCATTTTCCCCTGGTGACCGGCGTGCCAACAGCGTTGAATTCCGCTGCCGGGTCGCTAATTTCGCGTTTCGTCTTGCATTTTACACAATAAGCTTCCATTAAATTCCTGACCTATAAATATTGAGTGTATTGGTTTTCAGAAAGGTATTTCACAAGGTCCTTGACGCGCTGACTCTCTCCCCGAGGACAGATCAATAAGGCATCAGGGGTGTCCACGATGATCATGTCTTTGGTTCCCACCGTAACAACCAATTTTTTTGATGAAGTGGAAAAGACAAGGGTATCATCAGTCTCTTTTCCGATGTGACGGGCATTGATGACAATGTTACCATTCAAGTCAGGTTCCAGAACTTCGAACAAGGAATCCCAACTACCGACATCGTTCCAACCCAGCGTGCTGGCAGGAAGAACCACAACGCGGTCGGTTTTTTCCATGATGCCGTAATCGATGGTCTGGGGCTTAATGGAATTCCAATGCTGAAAAAAATCCTCACCCAAATGGTTGGTGAGCAAATGAGGAGTCAAATTCTCGATCGTGGCAAACAGCGTAGGCATGTAGCGTTTGATTTCCTGCAAGATCACATCGGCTTTCCAGATGAACATACCTGAATTCCAGCTGAACTTACCGTTGCGAATAAATTCACGGGCCCGGGTTTCAGAGGGTTTTTCAATAAAGGCATTCACTTTGTATGCCTGGATATGTTCAAAAGCAGTTACCTGTTCTCCAGATTCAATATAGCCATATCCAGTGGAAGGGAATGTGGGTTGTATGCCTAAGGTGACCAAGACATCAGACAGGGCTAATTGATAGGCGGCTTCCAGCGTCTCGTTAAAATCAGTGACGTTTTCAATGAAGTGATCCGCGGTCAGGATGGCAGTGACGGCAGCCGGATTTATCTTGCGCAGGCAGGCCGCGGCCATGGCGACTACTGCTGCGGTACCCCTGGGCATCGGTTCAATGAGAAAATTTTCTCGTGGAAGTTGGGGGGCCAGGCAACTTAATTCCTTGACCTGGTCGTTCACAGTGACCACGAAAATATGTTGCGGATCAAATAAGTCCTTGAGCCTGTCCAGAGTAATTTCGAAGAGGGATTTTCCGTTAAATAATTGCAACATTTGTTTGGGGCAGGCTTTGCGTGAAACAGGCCACAAGCGAGTCCCTCCGCCGCCTGCCATGATGACGGCATAATAATTTTCATGGTTGATCATTTTGTCGTGTACTTCCCTTTTAGCTCTCTGGCAGAAACATAGTTCATGCTGCCTACTTGTGAAACCAATCCTTTTAATTCCAACAGCGTGAGTGTAGCCGAAACTTCATTAATAGGCAACCCTGAAAGATTTGCCAGTTCATCCACGTGCAGGGGCTCGTGGGTCAAGTGTTCCAAAACTTTCATTTCCAGCGGGTCAATCGGACTGGCTTTGCGAGTTTGTTGTTTCTCGGGGATGTTCTCAAGTTTTAAGGTTTCAAGGATCTCATCCATTTTTAGCAGAGGTCTGGCCCCCTGCTCGATCAAACGATTGGTGCCGTCACTTTGCGGGGCCATGATGCTTCCGGGGACTGCAAAAACATCCCTTCCCTGTTCCACAGCAAATTCAGCCGTGATCAAGGCTCCACTTGTTTCTCCTGCTTCCACGACCACGGTAGCCAGCGATAAACCCGATATGATCCTGTTGCGCGGCGGAAAATTAACGCCATCAGGCGGCGTGCCGATGGGATAATCACTGATCAACGCCCCCTGGGCGATGATCTCCTTTGCCATTTTTGCGTGTTCCGGTGGATACACAATATCCACCCCGCTGCCCAAAACAGCGATCGTCCTTCCACCAGCCTGCAAGGCTGACTGGTGCGCGATGGCATCCACACCACGAGCAAGGCCGCTGACCACGGTGACCCCGTTTCGGGCCAAAAAACCGGCCAATTCCATCGCTACCATGCGGCCGTACGCAGTGACCCTGCGGGTTCCCACGACTGCCACAGCCCATTCATCTTCCACATTGAGGTTACCATTGACATACAAAACCGGCGGCGACTGGTTGATCTCTTTCAAACGGCGGGGATAATCGAGGTCTTGCCACGTGATGACCCTGAT
>CAZNAF010000011.1:0-10106 GCA_964570925.1 uncultured Anaerolinea sp. | reverse complement strand
GAATTCCAGGCGACTTCCAAAGAACCAAAGAAATCCAGTATCTGTTTGAGCCTGACCGCTCCGATCCCCTTGACCAGATTAAATCCCACCCAATAGGCTTTCGTTTCCAAACCGCGCCCCTTATTCCCAAACTTGCTGATTCACAGTCATCCTTCCGCTGACACGATCTACCTGTAAAATTACTTCCTTAATGGCCGGCAATAAGATTTCTTTTCCATCAGGTTGGCGAATGACATATACGTCGTTTGCCCCGGTCACGAGGATCTCATCAATTTTGCCCAGCAGGTTGCCATTACTTTCAAAAACTTGCATACCGATCAATTCATGATGGTAGTATTCCCCTTCTGGCAATTGACCGGCGTCTACCGTTTTGATCGCTACCTGCAAATTGCGCAGGATCGATACCTGGTCACAATCATTTAATCCTTCAAAACTTAGCAACAGGGTTTGATTGTTGGGACGAACAGAATGAATCACGTATTCCTCAAATCGAGGACCGATGTATACCTTTTTGCCCTTTACGATCCTTTCAGGGAAATCGGTCATCACTTGCATGATGATCTCCCCCTTGACGCCGTGCGTTCGTTGAAGCTTGCCAATGGTCAAAAAAGCAGGCCCTCCCTGATCGGGTGAGCCTGGTTTTTTATTTTCCTGTGTTGATGGATTCACCTTGGTCATCATCGCGGTTCAGCGACATCCAAAGTAGCTTGTTTGCCCTCACGCGCGGCTGCGACACGCAATAAAACACGCATGGCGTTTGCCACTCTTCCACTCTTGCCGATCACTCTTCCCATGTCTTCTTTGGCAACGTGCAGCTCGAGATTTTCTCTTCCACCGCTGCGAAATTGTGAAACGATAACCTGAGAAGGATCATCCACGAGAGAAAGGGCGATATATTCGATCAGCTCTTTCACGTTTCCTCCTTCCGCTTGAATGCGGGGCGGACGATATGAAGTGTGCGACCTTTTCTCTATCACGAGGTTATGCCTTTACTTTTTCTGCTCGATCAGCATAAGCCTTGGTGGCCTCTTCAAGCAGCTTCTCGAGGGCTTCACCTTTTTTATAACGTTCGTATCGTTCGGCCAACCCAACGCTTTTAAATAATTTCATCACGGATTCACTGGGCTGTGCGCCATTATTCATCCACTCGTAAGCACGATCTTCTTTGATATCAAAAGTAAAAGGCTCAGTCGTGGGATTGTAATTACCAAGTATTTCCAGGAATCGTCCATCACGCGGGCTTTCAATATCTGCCACGATGATACGATAGCTGGGCTGGTGTCTTAAACCTGTGCGGCGTAAACGAATTCTAACCATCGAAAATCTCCTGTTTCATGTGCTAAAAATGATCAAAATATTGTGATTTCAAAAATCCACATTGGCTGGGGGCGCCGAAGGAAGCGCGGTCCGCCGTTTCATTTCTGATCACTTGAACAGACGAGAAAGACCTTTCCCGTTCGTTTTTTGAAGGGTCTTCATCAAACGCTGTGCTTCACGAAATTGTTTGATGAGACGGTTGACATCCTGAACCTCCATGCCTGCACCTCTGGCGATCCTCCGCCTGCGTGAAGCATTTAAAAGATCAGGATCTCTGCGTTCGTTTACCGTCATCGAATTGATGATGGCTTCCGTACGTTTCATCTGCCTTTCGGTGTCCGCGGGATCAACATTGCGAGCCATTTGTCCCATTCCACCCGGCAACATATCCATCACTTGAGAAAGCGGACCCATCTTGCGCAGTTGTTTCAATTGGTTCGAAAAATCTTCAAGTGAAAACTGCCCTTTAAGCATGCGGTCGGCTTGTTCTTTTTCAAGTTTTTGGTCAAACGCCGCTTCTGCTTTCTCAATTAACCCAATCATATCACCCATTCCCAAAATTCGGGAAGCCAATCTGGCCGGGTCATACGTTTCAAGAGCATCCATGCCTTCGCCAACACCCAGGAATTTGATCGGAACGCCGGTGACGCTGCGAACAGAGATCGCGGCGCCTCCGCGGGCGTCTCCCTCCATTTTGGTGAAGACGAGACCGGTGATTTTTACGTTATCACGGAAACCCTCGGCTATATGAAGGGCTTCCTGGCCTATCATGGCATCAACAACCAGCAATGACTCATTGATTTTGACCTTTTTCGCAATGGACTGCAATTCATCCATCAAGGCCTGATCCAGTTGCGATCGGCCTGCCGTATCAAGGATAACTACCGAGTATCCGCCTTTTTGGGCTTTGTCAAAAGCTCTGGCGGCTAATTCAGGTGGTTTTAATTTTTCATCGGCAAGGACTTCCACGCCAATTTTTTCACCCAGGGTCTGCAGTTGTTTTACAGCTGCCGGTCGATATGGATCAGCGGCAACCAGTAACACACGTTCACCATCTGAACGAAGTTTACGGGCTATTTTTGCTGCGGCTGTGGTTTTGCCTGCCCCTTGCAAACCAACCAGCATGAGCACATAAGGTTTGACCCCGCTCAGGTTGAGTTTTTCAGCACTGCCAAGCGTTGTTATCAGTTCTTCGTGGACAATTTTTATTACCTGTTGGGCTGGGTTCAACGCTTTTGAAACTTCAGCGCCCACCGCACGTTCACGCACCCTGGCTGTAAAATCTTTTACAACCCCATAATTTACATCTGCCTCCAGAAGTGCCAGACGGACCTCCCGCATCATGGCATCAACATCTGCTGCCGTTAACTTTCCACGGCGGCGCAGTTGTTGAAACACTTCATTTAAGCGGCTGGTCAGATTTTCAAACATTTAATTGACTTTTCCTGAAAAAAATACAGGGAAACATTTTAGTTTGTTCAGCGAACAAGGTCAAGGTTATTTTACTGAGCCCCCACGGAATAGAGCAGCATGGGATCAAAAAGTTGAAACTCACCGCTGATCCTCCATTGACAGTAGTTGTGCCTTTCCTGCTCCGTGGTATTAACATCATAATGGCCCATGCTGGCAAAGACCGCATCAGAAGGACCGATACGCATTTCCAGGTGCAGGTGAGGATTGGTCGATGCGCCTGTGTTGCCAACCAGGCCCAATGTATCACCAACCTGCACTGTTTGTCCAAGTTGCACCGCAGGAACATCCGCCATGTGCCCATAAAGTACATATAGGGATTGTGAGTTGTAATCCCACCAATCTGCGAAACCAGATGGACAAGTTAATCGATTGCTGAGATTTGCAGGGGTTGCTGAAACTTCAGGTAGCTTGATAGCATCCTGAACTTCTTGGGGGATATCCGCAAGTCGGGTTTCTGTGATCACCTGGTACCCATAAGGCTGGCGAATTTTGTTATACGCAGAAACAACCTTGCCAGGGAAAACCGCCAGAATGGGGACGCCTTCGATGGTCGTAAAGTCTTTGTATCGCCAGAACGCAAAATCTACACCGTGATGACCCGAGTCTTCACCTGCAGGAGGCATAATAAAGGGTTGAGTGATAATACCGCTTAATTCTTCAACAGCAATGCCCAATAACGGGGATGGAATCAGTCCGGAGGTCTGCCCCGGTGTGGATTGCAGGGTTGGCGTGAGGCTCGGCATAAATGTGGCCGAAGGCGCTAATGTCGCAGTGACCATGCTTGTCGCGGTAAGGGTTGCCTGACTGGTTTCAGTAAAGGCAATGGTTGGTGAGGGCGCACTGGTTTCAGTAATTGTCGGGAGGATGGAAGCCTCGGTCGGAGTATCGATCGGAGTATCGGTCGGGATCACCATCTCGCGAAATCCAAAGGAAAGGTCAGGCAGTGGTCGAGATAAGGAAATGGACGTTGAGGGTGTTGAAACAGGAGAGTTCTGGTTAGGTTCGTATGAGGTGGAAACGTTCAGATGTCTTAATCCGGCTGCGAGCGTGGTAAAAACGAATATGATTACGATCAAAGCTTTTACGCCCAACATCGTAAGAAATGAAAAATATGTAATTGGTTGGATAAAATCGTCTCGTCGCATTAAAAACTCTGTATCGGTTCACAAATAAAAAAAACCGTGAGATTGCCGTAGAATTCCGCGTTCAGGCGGCTCTCTACGGCAATCCTATTTTGTCAGAGGGTGACTACTTTCGGATGGTTGGTTCGGTAAACAATTCTCCGGGAGCGTCCAGTTCTTCCGGCGGATTCTCTTTGCGAACAGGAACTTCACGGCGAACCTGTGGTTTGGGCTGAGGTTTTTTAGCTGGCTCTTGTTCGTATTCTTCATCCTCTTCTTCATCAATGAAGGTAGAGCGAAGACGATTCCCAATGGATTTCGGTGCCCGTTCCGCGGTGAAAGGTTCACCATAGAAGAGCGCGCGTACCCTGCGATTGAACATGAAGGCCAGCACGGCCAGATCCAGGACTGTCAATAAAGCATATCCGCATAATCCGCCCACGATGACGCCGGCAACGGCTGCCATGTCAGGAAGAAGATTGCTGACTGTGGGAATTCCCGCACCGATCAAGATGAATAAGCCGCCAATTGTTCCGAAGAGCGCAAGAAAAACTGCCCCCATGCGTGAGGAATTTTTCAATGCGATGAGCCCGGAACCAGTAATGCCGTAAAAAATGGAAAGGAAAATTCCTACGATACATCCGACCACCGGGAGAAACAAGGAATCAGTAGATACGGTTCCGTTGATGGCAGGGATGATCGAGAAGATAACAATTGCCAGAGCCCCAACCAGAGACAAAATTGCCAAAAGAAAATGGTAGGACGCAACCAGCATTACACCATCACGTACAGTTTTATCGCTTTGAGTCATGTCTGAACCCTCCAGTACTGTTTCAAAAAAGAAAGTTGGTGTTTTTTTCCCTAATACAACTCTTACAGATGTTACCACAAGGGAAAATTCATGTCAATTTTCATCGAATTACTTTTTTTTCTTTGAATATATGGAATCCATCCTTGTTCAGGCTTTTTAGAAGAAAATCGAATGGTCTGTTTGCGAGGCCTTGAATCGATGATGAATTTCTATTAAAATTCAAATTATGAGAAGGGGTAGTTCCTTGGGATATCGTCTAATGGCAGGACGTCTCGCTCTGGACGAGAAAGTAGAGGTTCGAATCCTTTTATCCCAGCAATCACAAAAAACCGCACGCTCATGGCATGCGGTTGATTTTTTAAAATTTATTCTTCTGCTGTTGGTTCGGGATCGGTTTTTTCGGGGGCAGCCTTACCATTAAAAATATGTTCTGTAATATCATCAAAAATAGGTTTGAACCGTTCTGGGAAAGGCTGGTTGACCCACTCGCTGTGGATCAAAGTTTTTGAATACGGCAACCCCTTCAGGATTTTCGCACCTGCCAATAGGGGAGTTGATTTTAGTCTCTCGTTCCAGCTTTCCATCGTGTTTTCCTCCCATTTCGCGCTGCCGATGCCCACAGGGATGATGCCTCCCAGGCGTTTACGTTGCCGTAAGACCAGTTGAATGGTATCGGCGGTAGGTTTACGATTTTGCACGGATAACATCAAGGGAACAAAAACCTGATCTGTTACAGCCGCAATGGACATATTGACCAGGAAAGGGGAAGTGCCCGAATCGATGAGCACTAAAATTTCAGGGGCAAAACTGGCATCTTCCAGGGCGTACCTTAATAGATCCGGGGTTTCGCCCATGCTCATCAAACTCGTAACACGATAATCAGCCGGAAGAATAAAAACATTTTCATTAATGGGAGATTTGATCAACGCTTTGGCAACGACTCCACGTGCGTTGGTGTTATCTCGCACAGCTTCAAGAACATTGTAGATGGTTGGGGAGGATTTTCCATCAATGATCTCACGCGCTTCGGCACCTAGGAATAATGTAGTGCTTCCCCCTTGTGGATCAATATCGATGATAATGACGCGTTTATTCAGTATCCTGGAACAATAATTGGCCAACAATCCGGTGATGGTTGTTTTGCCGGTGCCGCCCTTCATCGAAGTAAAAGTCGTAATCATTGGATACATTTCCCTTCATAAAACCACATTGAGAAATTTTAGCACAATTTTCACCAAAGAATCTGATTCCAGGATTTGTCAATATCCTCATTATAAAAGGAAATTGTTAATATGCCGTTCTGATCAGTGAAACTAATCGTCGTTTTTTGGGTTTTATAGACTGATAAACGAAATGGAGAAAAAATGGCTAAAGTAATGGTAGTTTCAGACAGCACCGCAAATATTCCGCCTGAACTCCTGAATGGACACGAGATCAGATTTCTCCCCTTGCAGGTAATCTGGAATGGTGAAATTTTAAGAGACGGCGTGGATATTCAACCGACCCAGTTTTACGAAAGACTGGCTACTGACAAGAACATGCCTTCCACGTCACAGGCCACCCCTGAAGAATTCAAAAGTGTTTACAGAGAGCTTTTAGATCAGGGTTATGAGGTTCTGAGTGTGCATATATCCAGCAAACTTTCAGGCACCATCGATTCAGCCCTTCAGGCAAAAAAGGCTCTCAAGAGTGATTCCATCGAGATCATCGATTCTCTCAGCACAAGCATGGCGATGGGTTTTCAGGTTTTAAGTGCCTTGCGAATGGCAAAAATGGGCGCGACCCTCGCCGAATGCAAAGCCACAGCCCTCGAAGCCATCAACCACACAGGTGTGTACTTCGCAGTGAATACGCTCGAATTCTTGCACCGCGGTGGAAGGATCGGTGGAGCAGCCGCATTTATGGGGCATATGCTCAATCTTAAACCGCTGCTGGAATTGAGAGATGGAAAAATTGAAGCGGTGGAAAAGGTAAGAACGCTCTCAAAAACCATTGACCGCTTATTGGACCTCGTGGAAGCAAAACTTGAGAGAGCCAGCGGGCCGATCAGGCTCTGTGCTATACATGGCAATTCACCTGCCGAAGCAGAGGAACTGCTCAACCGCGCTGTTAAACGATTTCCATCATCCCAGGTGAATGAAGCCGTTCTTACATGTATCAGTCCTGTCCTTGGCACTCACACTGGTCCGGGCGCGTTAGGCCTTGCTTATATGGCAGGCATGTGAGTTTTATAGATCAGTTAAAGACCTGGCAGGGAAATAATCCTGCCAGGTCTTTTTTTATCGTTTTTGGTACAATGGAAAAATCCAACTCATGAGGTATTCCAATGAAAACGTTTCCTTCGGTGGGCGTCCAAATTCCAGAAATTCTGCTACCAGTTACTTCAGTGGATCTGCATAAATGGTCAGTTATTGCCTGTGACCAGTATACTTCTCAACCCGATTACTGGGAGAAGGTTTCAAATCTCGTTGGCGAATCTCCATCGACATACAATTTGGTTTTTCCAGAGGTGTTTCTAGGCCGCAGCGATGTGGAAAGCCGAATAGAGAACATTCATACCTACATGGATGATTATGTGAAATGTGGAATATTGACCTCTTACGAGGGAATGATCTATGTGGAGAGAAGGATCGGCAATAAGACTCGTAGAGGAATCATGCTGGCACTCGATCTCGAAAAATACGATTTTTCGGTGGGTACCAATTCATTGATACGCCCAACAGAAGATACGATCGTAAACAGACTTCCGCCCCGAATTAAAATTCGTGAACAGGCACCTTTGGAATTGCCTCATATATTAATGTTAATTGATGACCCTGAAGATCTTGTCATCGGTACCATTGAAAAACACAAGGAGTCTCTGCCGGTCGCTTACGATTTTGAACTGATGCTTGCCAGTGGTCACCTGACAGGTCGATTTATTAATCAGCCCGCCTTCGAGAACCAAATTATTAAAGGGCTTGAAAACCTGGCTGACCCCGCAGTGTTCGCAAAAAAATACGGGCTACCGGAAGGCACGCCGGTCCTCCTTTTTGCCTCGGGTGACGGCAATCATTCTCTGGCAACAGCCCGTTCATTTTGGCAACAGATCAAACATCAGGTGGGTATGGATCATCCTGCCAGATTCGCGCTGGTCGAGGTCGAAAACGTGCACGACCGTGCTTTGGAGTTTGAACCGATCCATCGGGTTTTGTTTAACATGAAAGCCGACCCTATCCAGGCACTCAGGCAATATTTCGGATCAACCATTGATTTCCAACAGATCGATACAGCATCAGACCTGATCCAAAAAGTAAAAACTGCGAGTGGACCTGAACATCATTTTGGAATTTTAACTGCTAATGGTTTTTATCTGACGACCATCCGCAACACAAAGTTCAACCTGCCCGTGGGCACTCTGCAAAATTTTCTCGATGAGTGGCTCTCCAGTGGAGAGGCAGGTGAGATCGATTACGTTCATGGAGACGATGCCATCCTCTCACTATCCATGAAACCGGGGAATGCCGGATTCTATGTTTCCTCCATGCCCAAAGGCGATCTCTTCAAGACTGTCATCATGGATGGTTCTCTGCCTCGCAAGGCTTTTTCAATGGGTGAGGCTTATGAAAAACGGTTCTATTTTGAATCAAGAAAAATTTCATAAAATCAAATGACCCAACAACCCCAACCTGCATCAAGCGTAAAGATCCGATCTCTGGACGCCAAACCCCTGGATGAGAACCGGATCAGAGCCATTTTAGATCTGGAGGAAGCTGAAATCGGTGCTGATCTTGTTTTCATCCTTAACGACGCAAATGACCGTGAACTTTCGCGGGCTGTCATCATGAACAATCGCGACAGCCATGTTGAATTCACACTCCATTTACGCCAACAAAATTTCCAACCACCAATATCGCTGACCTGCACAGCCTACCAAGTAGAAGACATTCCGCTTGACAGCCTGACCATTCAGGTTAAGTGATTCCCTATATTTCCATTCCGGCAAGTTCGTATATATCCTCGGTATTCCCTTCCGGCATGATTATTGCACCATTGATTCTCAGGCAAGAAATGATGCAAAATTCTGAACACCTGTGAACCGATCATGCCTTTCAACGAAAAAAACAAGAAAAATGCGGTTTTAAGATTGGTTATCCTACTTTTGTGCAGTGCCATGTTTTTAAGCGCGTGCCGCACAAAAGAGGAAGAATCTGGCATTGAAGTCATTGACCTGACCGCTCCCACACCATCCTCTGAATTCCCCATCCCGGATGCACCAATAAAACAAACCGCGACCGCGTCACCAACCCTGCTCCCTGTGACTCAAAGTTCAAGCAGTGCCAACCAGGCCGGATTGATCATCTTTTCCATGGCTGATGGCGCATTTAAACACCTTTTCGCTTATCATCCCTCCTATCTGCCTGTCACACGCATTACTGCAGACGCATGGGATGATGAATCACCCAGCATCAGTCCGAATGGGGACCGGATCGCCTACACCTCAAACCGTTTTGGTCAACGTGATGTCTTCATTTTAGATCTTGTAAATAATACACTTACACAAATGACCAATTCACCTGCCTATGAAGGCAAGATCGATTGGTCGAATGATGGGAATTACATCGTTTATGACGTATACCAGGATGACCGACACGATCTGATCATCCAATCTGTTACGGATACCGAAGAGCCGCCCATACAGTTGACCGACGGTGAATCAAACTATTTCCAACCAGCCTGGTCTCCTGATGGCAAGCAGATCGCTTTCGTGACCGACCAATCTGGACGTAATGAAATCTGGCTCGCCAGGCTGCAGGATCCCAATGAGAGATTTCTTAAATTGATCGGGGATCCACAAGCAGATTATGAAAATCCGGCATGGTCACCGGATGGAAGCTGGCTGGCAGTCAGCCGCCAGGAAAATAAACAAGAAGTCCTGTTGATAAGTTCTGAAAACTCAGCTCAAGAACCTCTGGTAATTGGGTATGGAAAAAATCCTGTCTGGCTGCCAGATGGAAGCGGTGTTTTAGTAACCATTGAATCAGCAAATGACACTGATATCCTGGCTTATGCAGTCCCCAACAAACACATGATGCTTCCGCCGATCAAGCTCGAAGGTGGTTTGTCTGGATACGACTGGAACTCCGCCAATCTGGTGCCCAATCTTCAAAAATGGACGGCGCAGCATCCTGTCTCCTCACCTGAGGTTTTGTGGAAGACAGATGATGAGGTTTCTGCTGGAGAAAACGGAAGAAGAAGCCTGATCACACTGGAAGGGATAGAAGCGCCGAACCCTGCGCTTTCAGACAGCGCAGACGACAGATTCTATGCCTTACGTGACCTTGTCGAAGAGAAATCAGGCTGGGATTTTCTGGGTATCCTGGAAAATGCCACCCTGCCCGCCA
>CAZNAF010000010.1:31286-46466 GCA_964570925.1 uncultured Anaerolinea sp. | reverse complement strand
TGACGTCTTCAACCTTGACGTTCAGTTGTTCCGCCACGATCTGGGCGAAAACGGTCGCGTGACCCTGACCCTGGGTGCTGTAACCCGTGGAAACGCTCACGCGTCCGTTGTTGCCGACGGTGATACGTGCGCCTTCATAAGGGCCAACCGCAGTCCCTTCTGTGAACGCAACCACACCAATGCCCAGGTGTTTGCCTTCTTTGCGGGCTTTGGGCTGGATCTCTTTTTTGAATTTCTCATATTCGATCATCGCGACGCATTTTTCGAGGTTGCTCTTGTAATCGCCGCTGTCTAAAACACCGACCACGAAGTCCTGACCGATGATGCCGGTATTGAGCGGAAATTCTTTTTCAGTCAGCAGGTTCTTCAAACGGAGCTCTACAGGATCCATGTTCAGTTCCTTCGCGGCGGCATCCAATATGCGCTCTATCACGAACACGGCTTCTGAACGACCGGCACCGCGTACGGGGGTGACGACCATCTCGTTGGTGAAGACCATGCGGATCTCGGTATAAAAATTGGGTACGCGGTAATTACTGACCGTGTGGGTTTGCGTGTTCAGGGGGACGGTCATGCCGTAAGGGTTGTAGGCTCCAGTATTGTGGTAGAACACGTCCTTAACACCCAGGATGGTACCGTCTTTCTTCAAGGCCATCTCGATATGGTGTACTTGGTCACGTTCTGAGGTGGTGCAAAGGAAGTTTTCCTTGCGGTCTTCGATCCATTTGATGGGGCGGTTCAATTGCATCGAGATCCAGGGCAGCAAAACATCATCTGCCTGCGAGGTCATCACCTTGGGGCCGAAACCGCCGCCTATATACGGGGTGATCACACGTACCTGGTTCTCGACCAGTCCAAGCCTCCCGGCGATGGCACTGCGTAGCGGAAGCGGGGCCTGGGTGGTGGCGTACACGACCATTTCCTGGTTGCGTTCGTCCCAATTGACCACCAGGCCGCGATTTTCCATCGCGCCGCCAATCACATGGTCGGCTACCAAGCGTCTGGATACGACTACGTCAGCCTGTTTTTTGGCTTCTTCGTAATTGCCGGATTCTTGTTTGACCAGGGCGGCCATATTGGAGGGCAGATCGTCATGCACGAGGACGGAAGTATCTTCCCATCCCTTTTCAAGATCGATCACAGCCGGCAGGGGTTCCGCATCAAAAATGATGTCTTCACAGGCGTCTTCAGCGATGTAACGTGATTCAGCAATGACTACAGCGATGGGTTCCCCTGAAAATCTGACCTTGCCTTTGGCAATGGGCGGCAGAGGCCGGGCGTTGAACTGGGCGCCTTTAATGGCGAAGGGTGGGGGAACCTGCAGGGGTCCGACCTTCCAGTAATCGCCAAAATCATCGGCGGTATACACAGCAACCACTCCGGGGTGTTTGCGGGCTTCAGACACATCAATATTCTTTATGACGGCATGGGCGTAGTCTGTTCGTAGAAACGCCGCGTGTAAAATGCCCGGAAACTGAATGTCATCGATGTATTTTGCCCTTCCGGTCAGTAAATGTTTATCTTCTAGCCTTGCGATTGGTTGACCAAAATATTTTCCAGCCACGATATCACCTCTATCCTTCTCTACTTGCCCGAAGACATCTTCTGCGCGGCAGACTGCACCGATTCGATGATCTTCTCATAACCGGTACAGCGGCAAATATTGCCATCGATGGCTTCGCGGATTTCGTCTTCGTTTGGATTGGGATTCTTTTCCAGGAAGGGAACGACGGTCATCAAGATGCCGGGTGTGCAGAATCCACATTGCAGTCCATGTTTTTCGTGGAAGGCTTCTTGCAACGGGTGCATCTTTTCTGGTGTGCCCAGGGATTCCACTGTCTTGATCTCATGACCATTGGCCTGTACGGCAAAGATCAGGCAGGATCGAACCGGTTCACCATCAAAGAGGATGGTGCAAGCGCCGCACATGCCGTGTTCACAACCGACGTGCGTGCCCATCAATCCAAGGTCGTGTCGGAGGAAATCGCTTAACAAGAGCCTGGCTTCAACCTGGCGTTCGTAAACCTGTCCATTAACGGTAACTTTAACTGAATGTAACTTTGTCATCATTAACTTCCTTTTCGAGCCCGCTCAAAAGCGGTGGCGAGGGATCGTTGTGTGAGGGTGCGCACGAGGTCACGGCGGTATTCTGCCGTTCCATTGAGATCATTCGCCGGGTCGATTTCTGATTGAACGGCTTCGCCAACTTCTTTAAACAGATCCGGGTTGGCCGAATTGCCAACCAAGAGGGTGCTGACCTGCTGTGACAGGATCGGCATTTCGCCGACACCCATCAAGATCATGCGCACGGCTTTGCACTTGTCTTTTTCGTCCAATGTCACGATCGAAGTGACCGCAGCCAGGGCATACCCGCCACTCTGGCGGGCAACCTGCTGGTAACTGCTGCCTGTTCGCGGAGGGTTGGGCGGCAGCACGACTTCTGTAAGCAGCTCGCCGTATTCGATGGTGGTCATAAAGGGGCCGATGATCATGTCTTTGGCGTATTCCCAGCGGTCTTCTTTGTCTTTACCACGGATCAGGCATTTGGCATCCATGACCATGGAAATACCGGGCAGCTGACCGGAGGGATCGGCGTGGGCAATAGCCCCGCCAAAAGAACCGCGGCGGCGGATCTGGGCGTGCCCGATATAATGCGTAACCTCGGGCAGCAACGGAAACCGCTTTGCTACTTCCGCGCTGTGTTCCACGTCATAGACACGGGTCATGGTGCCGATGGCCAAACCGCCGTCATCGGTGGGCTTGATATAGGATAATTCGGGAATGTTATTAAGGTCAACCAGGGCAGGGGGTCTCGCCATGCGGAAGTTCATTGCCGCGACAAGGCTTTGACCACCAGCCAGAACCTTCCCGTCATAACCAAGTTCAGCCAATTTGTCTAGTGCTTCGGCAACATTGGCTGGGGCGTAATAATCAAATTGTACTGGCTTCATTTATAAAATGCCTCCTAAACTGATGATAAACAGTCGCTTGGAGCGTCAGTTTTTGTTATTTTTAATTGTAATTGAAAAATAAACAAGAAAAAATGAGACCTTCAGGCAGACATTTTCCCCTGAAGGTCTCAGTAAGATCACTTTATTCCTTGAAGGCTACGAAGCGGCCCCACATGGATTCCGCTTCCATGGCTTTCTGGAGATAGCAGCCAATATAATAACGGCCGCTCTTGGCGGTGGCCAGGTCACCGGAGAGGTTCTCGGCATGCACGATGGTCTTGGGGAAGAGGTTCAAATGCATGTCCTGGTAAAAACCTTCCAGGGGATACATTTCGTCCCAGTCTTTGCCGAAATCTTTGATCAATTTGGCGTTGGCTTCGGCGAAGGTCTTGGGGTGCCAGATGCGCATGATGGTGTTCATGGGGTGGTCGGCAGAGACTGCGTCCACACCGATCCACTTGATCTGCATCTCGGTCGCCCATTTGGAGAAGTCAGCGGAAGGACCCGGGTGTTTGACCATGTAGCGGAATTCATCAGAATCCTTGCTGTTCCATCCAAATTTATTCCAGCCGGTCTTGATGATCAGGATGTCGCCCTTGCGAACTTCAACCTTGTCCATGATCATTTTTGGTGTGTACACACTGGCATCGCTAACGAGGTCGGAGATGTCCGCGATCACGCCGGGGCCGACCCATTCTTTGAGTGGAACCTGACCGATGGTGCGGCCGTTGGGATAGAAGTGTTTCTCGCCGTCCATGTGCGTGGCAAGGTGGATGCTGGCGTTGCAGATCGAGCCGTTGCGGCCCATGCCGAAGTATTGGCCGCCAACACGTTTGTTGTAGGTGACACTCAACGGCACATAGTTCAACCACTGCGGGGTCTGAACGCTGAAGGGCACGGTCATGTCGATCATTTCCGATTTCTCCATGGCTTTGAAGAAATCATCTTCACTCATGCCGTCAGGTGCAGTAAGGGCTGAAATACGCGACCAGGCTGTTTCCACTTCCATGAAGGGGATAGGCATGATCTGGATCCATGCGCGTTTGTTTTTCAATTTATCAATATCACCCACGATGGCTTCGGCCAGCAGCAGATGGGCTTTGGGCATTTTGATGTGGGTCATTTCATAATATTCGCCCTGCGGGAAGGTCTCATCCCAGGTTTTGCCGGTTTCTTTTTGCAGTTTGGCTTCGGCTTTCTTGAAATGGTCTTCATGCCAGCGGCGGATGGGGGTGTTCATGGGGTGTTCTGCGGAACCGCAATCCACGCCGACCACCTTGAGTTCCATATCGAGAGCCCATTGATAGAAGCTCAGTGAAGGGCCTGGATGGCGTACGAGGAATCCGAATTCCATCGATTCAACGCCGCCCTGGGCTTTTTTGTTTTTCACCGCGGGTTGGTCCCATGAATATTTGTGATAGCCGGTATTGATGATGAGGATATCGCCTTTTTTAACCTTAACCTTGGAAAGGATCATTTCGGGAGTGTAGATGCTGTAATCAGAAACAAGGTCAGAAATATCAGCAATTACGCCGGGTCCGTTCAGGTCTTTAAGGGGGATATCGGCGATGGCGCGGCCGCCTGAATGGAAAGCCCGTTCACCTACGAGGTGGGTGCCGACCGTGTTGCTCCAGTTCAGGATCTGCCCATTTGCGCCCTGCCCGCCGCCAAAAGCGCCGGTGACACGTTTGAAGAAATGAACTTCCAGGGATTTTTCATGCGGGTGAGGAGGGGTGAAGATACTGCAGTCCTGGGTCAGGTCATACAGTTTTGCTTCGTTCATCATTTTAATAAAACTTTCGCGATCCATCAGTACCTCCGAATAATTGAAATAGTGAACCAGATCATATATTATACTTCTCGGCAAAAGCCACCAGAGCGTCTTCAAAGAGGCTCATGGGAGCGGAGGCCACACCAGCGCCAACCTGTCCTACACCGGGATCCTTGTGGGCCACGCCCGTGTTAACACGCGGGGTGATCTGTTTTTCGACCACCTTGCGAATATCCACACCGGTTGGTGTTCCGCGGAAATCAAGGAAGGGGATGGTGAATTGTTTGTGTTCGCCGTATGTGATCTCGTACATGTCGAGAGTGGTGTTAATGGCGTCTCGTGGTGCACCGCCAATGAAGGTCACCAAAGCAGGGGCAGTGGCCATGGCGAATCCACCGATGCCGGCGGTTTCAGTGATCACACTGTCGCCGATATCTCGGCAGGCATCTTTTTCGCTGAAGCCGGGGAAGTAGAGCGATTTGACCACGGGAGATTGGGCGGTGAACCAGCGATCACCCAAGCCGCTGACCTTGATGCCCCAATCTGTACCGTTGCGGGCCATGATGGTCACGATGGTGCTGCCTTCCACGTTGTGACCCGCGGCAGTCATGGTTTTGCACCCTGCCATCACAGGGTTGAGGATGCTCAGGGCGTTATCACCCAGGAATTTGATCACCTCAAAGGCCGTGGCGGTGTCTTTGGCGGTCTTGGCGATCCAGGGGGCTAATTGCGTAGTCCATAACACGGAGGCCGCATCCAGACGGTTGTGTCCATCATCACCCATGTGTAAGGCTTTTGATAAAATGGCACGCACGTCAATGCCATCCATGGCTTCCAGAGCGACTTTTACGGTTGGACCCAGGGTGGATTCCATCCAGCGTAATTTATCAAGTACATCCTGGCTGTAGGCACCCATGCGCAGCACCTTGCCGCGGCCTTCATTAAGGTTGGAGAAGCATTTGATCCCATGGGTCTTGTTTTCGATCACATACACCAGCATGGATGGAGAAATAACGCCGGCCATTGGTCCGGTGCACATATGTTCATGACAAGGGGAAAACTCGATCTTTCCACCGGCAAGCATTTTTTCGGCTTCCTCGGCGCTTTTTGCTTTTCCCTCAAAAAGTAGTGCGCCAATCATGGCCCCTTTCATCGGACCGGACATACGTTCCCAGGTAACGGGGGGACCGGCGTGAAGGAGCATGTTTTCATGAAAACCAGGGACAACTTCTCTCGCTA
Source organism: uncultured Anaerolinea sp. (assembly GCA_964570925.1). Taxonomy (GTDB): domain Bacteria; phylum Chloroflexota; class Anaerolineae; order Anaerolineales; family Anaerolineaceae; genus UBA6107. The sequence continues at coordinate 40,505 of CAZNAF010000010.1, read as the reverse complement.
CCGCCATCGTAGTGGCAACAGGTCGCGCTTCCATGATCCGATCAACAACGATTGCGTTTGCCTTTTCTATATCAATAGTCATATTCAATCCTCCAGTTGGTGATAAAAACTGTTATTTTTCTTCACGATGATTTTTGTTTCATTCTTTCCAGAATGCCCATTAGTTTTTCATTGCCACCGGCGGGCGGTTTCCATTCCACGTGCACATAGGGGGCGCCCTGATCTTTCAGGTTTTCGGCGAAAGATTCAAGACCCACGTTGATGGCTTCCATCGGTTTCTTGAGGGTTGCCAGGTCAACCGGCTTACCCGCTGCCGCCGTGGATTCAGCATCTCTTTCAGCCAATGCGCGCAAGATTCTACCGATACGTCTGACGACCACTTCATTGCTGGTATCCACCCAGGCTCCGGCGTCTTTCAACTGCTTGATCTGTGAGTTGATATCCTGCGGGTCTTCGTCTGTGCCCGTGACCACGCAAACGATCTCTAGGTGACGGTTGGCTTTTTTGGCCTCATCAAGACATTTCTTGATGGCCGGAGCGATCTCGCTCGCTGGGTCAGGATGCGAACCATAACCAATGACGACATCGAGCATGATCACTGCCACTTCGGGGTCTTTGGCTTCTTCATACAATCTGCGAATACGCAACTCATTGTCCATCATGGGGTGCAGACGTCCGACGGTGAATTCATCCTCTCCCAGGTCGATGATCGAATGTTCCTGGCTGACCAGGGAATTGGCCATTTTGAACTCTTTGTTGATCGGGCTGTTTGCCCATACCTTGGGGAGATATCCGGTCAGAATATGTTGAGCTTCGTAGGCCAGCGTACCGCCGGAGAAAAGTCCGCGCAGGTATTTCTGTTCCGGTTTGAAGATCTTCAGGTCCACGTCCAATTCGTTTCGAAGGACCGGGGGATTATTGGCCAGTTCAACGGCCAGACGGGCGGCATCATCCAGCCCGGTGGCATACCAAAGGTTGCCTTCCTGCAGTGTGGTGACCGCGCGGGCGATGAAGTTCACCACCACGGGTTTGCCAGCTTTGCGTGCTGCCTTGATCACTTCTTCAGCCACTTTCGGAGAAGGTGGTTTGGAGGTGAGCACGATAACCTTGGTGTCAGGATCACGAGCCAGTACATCCAGAGCCATTAAGAAGGTGATCGCGCCGACCTTTTCTGAAAGGTCCTTGCCTCCCGTGCCGATGCCAGAAGTGATCCCGCTGCCCAACTGGTGGATACGGGTGGCTACCTGCTGCAGGCCGGTGCCGGCTGCGGCGACGATGCCGATCGGCCCAAGCCTGATCTTGTTGGCGAAGGCCAGTCCCATGCCGCCGATCATGGCGGTGCCACAGTCTGGGCCCATGACCAGCAAGCCGAGTTCGCGCGCTTCTTTTTTCAAGGCGATTTCTTCTTCTATGGAAACATTGTCACTAAAAAGGTGAACGTGTTTGCCAAGATGTAGCGCTTCGCGTGTAACGCCGGCTGCGTATCGTCCGGCCACTGAAATGATCACCCAGCTTGATTCTGGTAGCATCTCGGCGGCGGTTTCAAGGCTGCGTGGATTGTAATTGGCATCCTGGTCGCCCTTGCGAGCCGCAAGCAGGCTGTCTACCTGGGCAAGCGCTTCATCGGCGGCTTTCTCATTATCTGCTTTTACCACGATCACCAGTTCATCAGGTTTCGACGCCATCACTTCTTTGGAGTCCAGTCCGATATGGGCCAACAGTTCCTTGTTGGACTCCGTTCCCATGACAACCCCTGTGTCCTGGATGCCGGGCAGACCGGCCAGCGCACGTTGTAAGGCCATTAATTTGGCCGAGTCATAATACACACCACTTCTTACTTCTGTTTTTATGGTTGCCATCATTACTCCTGAGACAAGGATTTAAAAAAGCAGGGAACCGGCATGAGAAACGCCAATTCCCAGAATGAGTGCCGGAGTGGAGGCAGCATGATAGAGCGGTCGAACATTACATTAAGGGTTCTTTTGAGTGCTCTTTTTTCCACCAATCCATCCATTCCGATTATTCAGTCACCGAGGACACATTTCAATATAACACGCTGAAAAATTGAAGTCAAATTACCTTAATCGTTATTTGTATGACAAACTTCATGAATTAAAAAACTCTTGCACCGGTTTGTAGTGGGCAAGAGTTTTTGATTTTAATAAATTGGTTTATAACTCAATGGTTTCCGGTACGCGGAATTTTTCGTTTGCTTTCAGGACTTCGTCGGTTACCTTGAAGTTAAGATCATCACCAATTACCTGCTGACAATAAGCTTTCAAACGGCCCTGCCAGGTATCCTGATTGACATAGAAGATCTTGGCGCCGCCAAGCTCATGCTGCATCTGGGGGAAAGGTTTGGTGGGTTGAGCCATTGAAAAACCGGCCATTCTCCAGCCATTATAACTTTCGAAGGTTGACCACCATTCCTGCGCTTTGAGCATTTCCATGGCGTAATAAGTTTTTGCGTAATACATCGGCCAGCCGAGTTTGGCGCGGCGGGAGAGGGTAAGTGTATGCAGGCTGACGCTGATGTTTTCATCCCAGGCGCGGCCGTTGGCGAAACCGAGGAATTCACCGTCCACGAGGCCTACGAACGTGAAGGGGTCTTTCAGACGTTTGCGGCGCAAGGCTAAAACCTCTCCGTAAATGCGAACGCCGACGATATCGTAAAAATCTTTTTCCACTTTCATAACTTTTTCGAGCACGCCGAGGATCGGGTCGATATCGCTGTCTTGGATTTCTCGGATGTAGAGCATGCGTCCATCGGGAAGCTTTACCTGGGCGCCGGTCCACTTGGGCATTTTCATGGGGGGGGAAGACAGAATGCCTTCAATTTCTCGGACATCGATCTTCATTTCTTCAACAGAAACAGGAGTCGGGAGATCTACTTTCATTTTTAATCCTTTCCAAGATAGATAATGCACACAAAAAAAGTATAGCAAAGCCAAAATCGATAGTCAATCATTCGTCAGACAATTAAGACGAAATCGGGACTTATGTAATATTTTGTGACCATATTTCTCTGACATTTGACCCCATCGCTGCCATGAAAAAATGTCCGCAGCAAAGATATCTTGCATGCTCGCCAAACAGACTTAAAGTCGGAAACATGGAATTAAAGTGAGGCGGTCATCTTTAAGGATGGAGTCATGGACAAGTCAATTGTTGCGCCTGGCAATTAGGCCAAAGGGTGCCAGTGGTGCGGTGATATAATTTGCTCATTAATCAGGCAAAAAAGGAATCCGGGTACATCCTTCCATGAAAAAAAACGCTCATTTTTGGCTCATCACATCCATTCTCCTGGTCTTTTTACTTGCAGCGGGACTGAGAACTTATGCGGCTTTTAACCTCCATGTTGACCACGACGAAACCACTTACCTGATCGTTTCAAACAAATATGCCAATCACATGCGCAACGGAGAACTTAATTGGTTGGTTTGGGAGAAATCCAATTTCGAACATCCGCCTCTGGCGAAGATCCTTAACGGTGTGGTGCTGCTCTCGCAAGCTCCGCTTGATGTTGTCAATCAATCTGACCTGATCGACGAGCAGCCGATTGAAGACCAGCAGGCGGTGGAATACGCACTGGCAGCCAGGATGGTCTCGGTCATCTTTGGCAGCCTGGCAGTTCTTTTGATGGCCATTCTCAATCCGCTGGCGGGGTTTTTCCTGGCCATCAATTCGCTGGCAGTCAAGTACACCAGTGAGATCTATTTGGAAGCCATACCGATGTTTGCAAGCTTCCTGGCTGTATTGGCATACACAAGGTTCTTTTCCTTGCAAAAGGAAGGCCAACCAAAAAAGAACAAAACCTTTTTGTGGTTGACACTTTCTGCGGTTGGTCTGGGGCTCACGGCTGCCTCAAAGTACACCTATGTTGTGGCGGGTATTGCCATTGTCATGCATTGGTTGCTTAGTATCATGACAAGAAAGATGCCGGCAAGGTCCTTGTTCTTCCTTTTGGGATGGGGAGGGGCTTCGCTGGTGTTTTTCTTCCTGTTGGATCCTTATCTGTGGGTGCACACCATCGAACGCCTGGGCAACACGCTCAGTTATCATCTTCGGTTTTCACAGACCGAATTTGTTCAAGGATCGATGTACCCGGTGTGGCAACCGCTAAACTGGCTCTTCAGACCATTTGGTCATTACACCACGGTTCACGATCCCTATCATAACAACGCCCTGCTTTTTAGACTGGACACCCTGATCTCGATTTTTGCCATCCTGGGATTATGGCGCACCTTGAAGCGACAGCCGGTTTTTATCATCTGGCTGTTGATCGGTCTCGGGTTGTTATTTTACTGGGATACCAAATGGGCGCAATACACGCTGATCCTTCTCGCTCCCTGGTGTTTCGCGGCATCTCAAGGGGCAATGATGGTTTTTGAATTTACCAGGTCTTTCCTCATTAAACCAGCTCGGAAAACTACCTGATTGGTTTCATTGTATTTTTTTTGCCAACCGTCTTTCAGGCGGTTGTTTTTTTGACCAAGCATAAAAAAATGAATAAGAAATTTCTCATAATTTATTTATCTGATTATTACGGATTTCTCAGGCTTTTTTTCATATTCTAATAGAAGAAAATCAATCCCAATTTTCGAACACGAAAAGATTAGGGATGAATTTAATCTACCGCCTGGGAGCATGGATGCGCCATATTGAAAAAACTTTTAGGGTATTAGTAGTTTTATTTATCTTATTGTCCAATATGAATTTACGCAGGGTTTCGGCCGCAAATGCAGTTCCGTTTGCGGGTTTTGAAAATGAGAACATCCTCATGGATCCTTCTGCCTGGGAGTTGGGTGCCAATCAACTTACTGGCGGTTCGATCGAGTTGATAGAAGAAGAAGCATCGGCTGTCTTCATTCTGGACCTGGGGTCCATCTCATCATCGGTGGATCTGGGCGGTCTCAATATAGATTTTTCTGCCAATTGCACGATCGCTGAGGAATTACCCGAGGAATTGGATGTTGCCTCAGTCAGGATTGGATTTGCCCCGACGCTTGAAACCCCTCTCCCTGCTGTCACCCTTGACCGGGGACTTTCCAATCCGGGAGACTCGATACCTCTCACCTCCACGGCTGCTATCCCGAGCGGGACGCGTTACGTTTTTCTGACCGTTTCCTCAACGCAACAAGGCGCAATAAACACAGCTGTTTTTTCTAATTTCACGCTCACCGTCCATGACGAACAAAATCCTTCACTTGAATATGCACTGACCCCTTCATCCTGGACGAACAGTGACGTGGAGATAACACTTACCGCTTCTGACGCTGATAGTGGTATCGAAGGGATCTATGACAGCGAAAACGCGCGCGTGTCTGAATCCTTAACATATTCCTTCACCACCAGTACCAACGGCTCGTGGAGTTTTTTCGCCAAAGACCATGCCGGAAAAACCTCTGAGACACTGACCATCAACCTTACCACGATCGACCTCGACGCTCCGGGGGCACCTTCTCTCACAGTAGATACCACCGAGTGGACCAATGTTCCCGTCTCATTCAGCATCACAGGCGGCCTGGCCGGGAGCAGCCCCGAAAGCAGCGAATATCGATTGAACGGCGTTGAATGGCTTGATTATGCGGAACCGGTTTCAATTAATAATGAAGGAAGTACTTTAATTGAAGCTCGAACGGTCGATGCGGCCGGGAACATCTCTGATGTGGTTTCGAATACCGTACAGGTTGACCTTTCCGCTCCTGCTATCCAACTGAATTCCACGGCCCATGCGCAACCGTTGGGTGGCGCGACCATTTCGGTGACCCTTACTGAAACCTTAAGTGGGTTGGATGTGGTGAAATATGCCACAGGCAGTCAGACGGTTGATTTCTTTACTGGCGGCAGCGGAACAGAACTTGTTGGCTCCTCCTTTGATGTCGTGTCCGGCGGCACTTATACAATTTACGCACTTGATAACGCCGGTAATGATGATGTGCGTGAAATATCGGTGAACACCTATCCTATGCTGGAAGCCATCGCAGACCAAACGATGGGTGAAGACGAGACTGTGGTCGTGAATTTTTCCGTTAATGATGGCGAATCATTGGCGGGCGACCTGTTGGTATCTGCTTCTTCATCTGATGAGGTTCTCTTTCCATCAGTCAGTGTCTTGAACACAACCGGTGCAGTAACCCTGCAGCTCACACCTGCCGCCAACCTCAATGGCAGCACGGTGATCACAGTAACCGTGGAAGACGGAAGCGGGTTGGTCACCCAACAGAACTTTAATGTCACCGTCGAGGCCGGTAATGACGCACCGGTGGTTTTGGCAGATACTGCAAGCACAACTGAAGATAGCAGCGTTGAAATTGACGCCTTGAATAATGATGATGACCCGGATGCTCCCTATGAAGGGGATGCAATATCCATTGTATCAACCGGTGCGGTTGAAAATGGAATGGTAACAATACTTGATGAAGGACAATCCCTTCAATTTGTTCCCAATACTGATTGGAACGGGGAAACCACTTTTACCTATACCATCCAGGATACTCGCGGCGCCCAGGCAAGCAGCACGGTAACGGTCACTGTAACGCCATCCGCCGATACACCGGTGATCTCGGAGATCGCCGACCAAACCATCGCCGAGGATTCCACGACAGGTGGGTTGCTCTTCACAGCTTTCGATGCGGACGGTGACTCGCTGGTTGTTACGGCCTCCAGTAGCAATCAAAGTGTCATTCCCGATGGCAATATCACCATCCTTGATTTGGAGAATGGAAATTTCTCCGTTGAAGCCGTTCCTTTGGCAAATTCCAGCACCTGGAATTTCGCTGAGCTACTCGATGAACCGCTCACCATTGCGATCAACGCGGATGACGGTGTTTCACCCGCGTCGCAGACTTTTAACATTTCCGTGACACCGGACAACGATGCGCCGGTAGCCGTGGATGATTCTGCAACCACAGATGAGGGAGCGGGAGTAACCGTCAACGTTCTGGAAAACGACTCGGACGTTGAGGGCAACGACCTGCTTGTTACGGAGGTTGGTGCGCCTTCTCACGGAAGTTCTGAGGTTAGCGGGGAAGGACAATCAGTAACCTACACGCCTATTGAAAACTTCAACGGTACTGACAGTTTCACCTACATCGTGAGTGACGGATTCACTTCCTCCACAGCAACGGTGACCATCTCGGTGCAGAGTGTGAATGACAACCCTGTGGCGGAGGATGACAGCCTGACCATTAACGAAGATGACACGCTGATCTTGATCGAACCACTCGCGAATGACTCGGATGTAGACATCGCTTCAAACGGCGATCATCTTTTGATCAGCGAGGTGACCGGTGAAGTGCATGGCACAGTATTACTTGCCGGTGACGGTTTAAGCCTGACTTATACGCCCGACGCTAATTGGAACGGTATAGAAACCCTGCAGTACTCCATTTTAGATGATGGGCTGCTTTCAGACTCGGCAACGATCACCGTCACGGTAAACGCCCTGAATGACGCGCCCGTGGCAGTTGCCGATACTAGCAGTACAAACGAAGACACGACGCTTGAGATTGAGGTTTTGGCCAACGATTACGATGTGGATACGAGTTTAGAGGGGGACTCCATGACCATCGTCTCGGTGGATGGACTTGACCTTGCCACGGTAAACATCATCGAAAGCGGTACCGCGCTTGAATTCATCCCCGCGTCCAACATGAACGGTGAAGAGGTATTCACCTATATCATCGAAGATTCACATGGGGCGCAATCGACAAATTCGGTGACAGTGCAAATTAACCCGGTTAACGACGCGCCGCAGATCACGCCGCCCGCCAACCAAACCATTGAAGAGGATACCAGTACTGGCTTACTGACTTTCAGCGTGTCAGATATTGAAGGGGATGCGCTAACCTTGACGGCCTCGAGCAGCAACGAAGCGGTCATCACCAATACTGATCTGGTGGTAACTGATCTGGGAGACGGAAATTATTCGATTGAAGCCACTCCTCTGACCAATACGAACACCTGGAATGGCACTTCACATACTCCTGTGACGATCACCCTCACAGCGGATGACGGTTTGGTCCAGCCGACGGCCTCCTTCACCATCACCATTAACGCGGTCAACGACGCTCCACTGGTGACTGGTGATTCATCAACGACCGATGAAGATACCCCGGCAGTTATTTCTGTTCTGGCAAACGATTCCGATGTTGAAGGGGACGACTTGCAGGTTACAGCAGTTGGTTCAGCATCTCATGGAAGTGTGACGATCACTGGCGAAGGGCAGACCGTGACCTACACACCCGTACAGAATTACAACGGCTCAGACAGTTTTACCTACACGGCCAGCGACGGCAACGGCGGCAGCACCACGGCTTCCGTGTCGGTCACGATCAATAGTGTGAACGACGCGCCTGAAGCATCCAACGAATCTGTAACACTCAATGAAGACGTAACCACGACCATTGACGTCCTTGCCAATGATAGCGACGTGGATATTACATCGAACCCCGGGTTTGAAACGATCTCGATTGAAAGCGTGTCTGATCCTGCGCATGGTGGCGCAGTGATCTCTGATAACAAAATTATTTACACACCTGATGGCGATTACAACGGTACCGACAGCTTTACATACGTGGTACGCGATCTTGATGGAGCTGTCGATACCGGTACAGTTACTTTGACCATTAAACCGGTGAACGATTATCCGACCTTTGCGAACCTGGATGCCGAATATACGGTGAATGAGGATGCCTCGATCACCCTCAATTTTGAGGTGCACGATGTGGAAACGCCTGTCGAGAGTTTGATGCTTCAGGTCACATCAGGCACGACGACAAAAGTGCCCAACAGCCAGTTGGTCCTTGGCGGTTTGGGAAACGCTGATCCGGCTACGTCCCTTACCGTAACTCCCGTTGTCAATCAAAATGGTGATGTTGTGATCACCTTGCGCCTGGGGGATGGCTTTGTGGTCACGGTTACCACGTTTACCCTGCATATCACCCCTGTCAATGACGCACCGGTGGCAAACGCCAACACGATCAATTTCAACGAGGACCAAAGTATTGTCATCGACATGGATAGTCTCATCGTAAATGATACGGATATTGATGGCGACACCCTGCATTTTGAGAGTTATAACGCCACCTCCTTGACCGGTACACTGACTCTGCTTAGTGAAGCGGAGAATACCTACACGTATAGCCCGCCCGCGAACTATGATCAAAATACTTCCTTCCAATACACGGTTACGGATGGCACAGCCACCAGTTCTGC
>CAZNAF010000010.1:0-31186 GCA_964570925.1 uncultured Anaerolinea sp. | reverse complement strand
GAATTGACCTTCAATCCGGTGGATGACGCGCCGGCTGCCGTGGATGACGCTTTTTCGGTCAGTTCCAACGGCTCGCACGTAATCTCCCCCCTGGAGAACGATTACGACGTTGATGCGAACCTTTTCGCGATCACCAGTCTGAATACTACCGGCTTGTTGGGAGGTGTCGTCAACAATGGCGATGGGACCCTCACGTATACCCCCCCAGCGCATTACGACGGCACGGATTCTTTCACCTATACCATTACAGATTCTACTGAATTGACCGGCACGGCCACAGTAACCCTGACGGTTGGTTCAGTGGATAGTCCTCCAGTCATTTCGAATATTGTCGGTCAATTTACCATGGAAGACACTTCCAGCGGATTGATTGATTTTTCAGTAACTGATGCCGATGGAGACGCGATAACCTTCGTGACAGGTTCGTCGGATACAACCATCGTACCCAATGATGAAACCCACATTGTCATTAATGAAACTACACCCGGCTCCGGGGAATACACGGTACAACTGGTGCCTGCGGAAAATGCGTTTGGCACCACCACCATTACGATCACTGCTGACGACGGCGAGGAAACGGATAGTGTGTCCTTTTTGCTGACGGTTTATCCCGTGAATGATCTTCCCGTTGCGGTTACAGATGAGGTCGGTACCAATGAAGACACTGCGGTGACGTTCAACCCCGTTACGAATGATACAGACGTGGAATCATCGTCCCTGGTCATCGTGGCGATGTCCAATCCGACACACGGTTGGCTTGCCAACAGTGGCACGGATTATACCTATACCCCGCATAGTAACTATTATGGTTCCGATACCCTAACCTATAGCGTCACAGATGGAGAATCCGTTGTTACCGGCACGGTGAATTTCACCATCGCGTCTGTCAATGATGCGCCTGTGGCACGTAATAACTGGGTAACCCTCGAAAACACGGTGGATGCCAGCAGTCTCATCAATGTCCTTAATAATGATGATACTGCCGGTGACAGCGGCGAAACCCTGACGGTGGAATCCATCGTGACACCGCCAACATTTGGAACAGCTGTGATCACAGAGAACAAGGTGCTTTATACACGCACCGCCACCCCGGCTGATTCGCGTGATTCCTTTGTCTATCGCATTGCCGATAATGGATCTCCTGCACTCTATGCCACCGCCACTGTATATATCGGTGAAAGTTGGGAATCTTCCATCGGCATAGAGAATCTTAATTACGAACGTAATGAAGACGCTGCGGCTTTTAATATTACCTTTACTGTTTCTGATGGTGTTGGAGGAGGATGGACGCTGGAACTGCTCGACTCATCCACATTGGGGACGACGGACATTCCGGATGTGAATGGAAGCATCATTTCTTATACGCCCGCCGCCAACGCATTCGGTTCAGAGACCCTTCGTTATAAGGTGACTTCGATCACAGAACCGACAAAAACGGATACAGCCAATATCTATATTACCCTGCGACCCGTAAACGACCTTCCCACCATTACAAGCGTGACGGACCAGACCATCGATGAAGACACCTCCACTGCTGAGCTGGCTGTTACCATCGCGGATGTGGATGACCCAATCGCCGATCTTGAATTTGCTATTTATTCGGGAAACCAGGAATTGGTCTCGAATCGAGACATCGTTTTCAACCGCAGCGATGGTGAGATCACCTTTGTTGTGACGCCGATCGCCAATCGCTTTGGATCTGCCGAGATCACCATGCTGGCAAGCGACGCGGTAGGTTACACCCCGGAAACCTTCAATCTGACCGTTAACTCCATCAATGACCCACCCAATGCCGCGAATTACAGCAAGACCCTTGCTGAAGATTCAACCCTTTCATTTTCTGTAATCCCGCCATTCGCTGACATTGAAAATGATCCCCTTACGCTGACCATTTCAGAAGAACCCCAGCATGGGACGGTGATTTTGAACGGGGATAAAACGCTGACATACACACCCGCTGCAAATTATTATGGCTCGGATAGTTTTATTTACCTGCTGGATGACGGCAATGAGGGAACGGATACAGGAACAGTATCTCTGACCATCACACCGGTCAATGATGCTCCAGTCATTTCTAGTCTTGTCTACCTGCACGAGACTTCCGAAGACACACCGAAAGATGTGACTTTTACCATCAGTGACATCGATAATGATGTGAGCGCCTTGCTGCTTTCTTATGCCTCGACGAATACGACCCTGGTGCCTCTTTCAGCCCTTGTGCTGGCTGGCAGTGATGGCAACAAGACTCTTACGGTGACCCCTCAAACACATTTGAGTGGTGAAACCGAGGTAACCATTCAGCTTTCTGATGGAAGTCTGTCAACCTCTCAACCATTTAAACTGGTCGTGAATTCGGTCAATGACCTACCCTTGGCAGTTAATGATTCCACGTCCACCAATGAAGACACAGCCACAACCACGAATGTGGTCGCGAACGATAGTGACATCGAAGATGGCACGTTATCCGTTGCTTCGGTTACCAATCCTGGCCATGGTGCCGTCGTGAACAACAGGGACGGAACGATCAAATATACGCCCTCTCATAACTGGTATGGAACCGATAGTTACACCTATACCATCGTGGATTCAAATAACGGTTCAGCGACTGCGACGGTAACCGTCGTGGTGAATCCGGTGAATGACGCGCCAAGCGCTGCCACGGATACGGTAAATATCACCGAGGATACACCGGTGACCATCAGCCCATTGGCCAATGATAGTGATGTTGAAAATGACCCCATTAATTTGGTCAGCCATGGTACGCCCACGAAGGGCGCCTTGCTCGATAACGGGGACGGTACCTTGTCTTATACACCGACCTTCGATATTTTTGGTTCCGATTCTTTTACCTACGTTATCACCGATGGTCTCCTGAATTCCACGGGCACCGTAAATATCAACATTTCCGCCCAGAATGACGCGCCACGATTGACCACATCGGCAGATCTGCCCTGGACGCTTAACGAAGATACACCGACATCTTTTCCGATCAATATCTACGATCCGGAGACAGACGCAGACAATCTCGTGATCCGCATCACATCTTCTGATCAAACCATCCTTCCTGATACCTCAATTCAACTACAAGGTAGTGGTGAAGACAAGAGTTTGTTGCTGACGCCCACGTTAAACAAGTTTGGCAGCCTGGATATCACGATCGAAGCTACGGATGGTGAATTGACGACCACCGAAGTGTTCCCGGTGTTGGTCGTTTCTGTGAACGATCATCCGACCATCTCGAATGTTACCGATAAATCGATTCTTGAAGACACGACCTCACCGGTCTATACATTCACCGTTAGCGATATCGAAACTGCCGCGGCGGACCTGACCGTATCAGCGGCTTCAGTGAATAACACCTTGATCCCCGTTGAAAACGTGGTCATCACAAATGTTGGCGGAGGGAACCGAACCGTTCAGATCAGCCCGCAGGAAAACCTGGTGGGATCATCTGTGATCACCCTGACTGTTCTGGATGCTGATGGCGGTACCTCCAGTGACAGTTTCACCATGACGGTAACCCCGGTGAATGACCCGCCGGTCGCCAGCGCGGACACTGACAGCGTGGATGAAGACGCCAGTGTCACCATCGACGTTCTGGGGAATGACACCGATATTGATCTGGCGAACGAAGGAGATGACCTCACCATCGTTTCAAGCGCAGGTGTAGATAATGGAACCGTCACGATCGCTCCAGACCAGAAATCCATAACCTTCACACCCGATGCCAATTGGAACGGTACGGAAGTGTATACCTATACCATTCAGGATCAGGCGGAAGCCACCTCCTCGGCATCGGTGACCGTGACGGTTAACCCAGTCAATGACGCCCCGGTGGCTGTCAACGACGACGATGCCGGCAACACCACACCTGAAGACGTCAGTCTCATCATAGACGTCCTGGAAAACGACACGGATTTAGACCTGACACGTGAAGGGGATGATCTGACCGTGATCTCGACGGCCAACGTGGACCATGGCAACGTTACCATCACCGCTGATGGAAAATCCATCACATACCATCCGGAAGCTGACTGGGTGGGAGCGGAAGTGTTTGACTATACAATAACGGATGAGCATGCGGTCAATTCCACGGCTCAGGTTACCGTGGTGGTTACCGGGGTTAATGACGCGCCCACGATTTCGGATATCAGCGATCAGACGATCTCTGAAGATACGGATACTGGCGCGATCAGCTTTACTATTAATGACATTGACTCGGATCTTGCTTCACTTACGATTACTGCAGCGACCGGTAACGCTTCAGTGATCCCTTTTGGAAATATTGTTTTTGGTGGCAGTGGCACAGAACGCACTGTAACCATTTCGCCTCTCTCTGATAAAAACACCTGGAACCGCCTGACCTCACAACATAATCCCGTATTAATAACTGTAACTGTGGATGATGGTGAATATACGGTTAGTGATTCCTTCACCATGACCGTCGATCCGGTGAACGACGCGCCGGTGGCGGTGGATGACAGCACAATCACCGTCAATGAGGACCAATCGGTTGTGATCTCGCCGCTGACGAACGACACAGATATTGATATCAGCAATGAAGGCGATAGTATCCTCATCACCTCTTACGCGGATGTGGATAATGGTTCCGTGATCATCGCCGGAGACGGTTTGTCTTTGTCCTTTACGCCCGATCCTGACTGGTACGGGACGGAGGAATTCACCTATACCATTGAAGACAGCCATGGTGCCACAGATTCAGCAACCATCACAGTAACGGTGAACGCAATTAATGATGCGCCGACCATTATTCCCATTGAAGATCAAACCACCGATGAAGACACAAGTACCGCGGCAATTTCTTTTACGATCAATGATGTTGACAATGATGTTAATGAACTCACCGTTACTCCGGCTTCCAGTAACATAGTCATCATTCCAACAGATGGCATTTCATTAGGGGGCAGTGGGTCCAGTCGAACGGTCACCATTTCACCCGCGTTGGATAAAAATACCTGGAACAACAATACCTTGACCAACAATCCGGTTACCATCACCCTCACCGTTCGGGATGCTTCATCAGCCTCCGTGGCAGATTTATTCACGGTAACGGTGTTGAAACAAAACGATGCTCCTGAGGCGAATGAGGATTCTGCCAGCGTTTCTGAGGACGGAAGTATTTCGATTGATGTTTTGGACAATGATAGCGATGTGGATCTTCTGAACGAAGGCGATGATCTGACCATCACGTCCGTCGCCAACGTGGAGAACGGCGAGGTCGAAATTGCCTCAGATCATAAGAGTCTGTCTTTCACCCCCGCGACCGATTGGAGTGGAACTGAGATCTTCGACTACACCATCACCGACCTGCTTGGAGTAACCTCGACTTCACAAGTGACTGTAATAGTGACCCCGGTCAATGACCCGCCAGAGATCTCTGATATTGCCAACCAGGGTATCAGTGAGGACAGCAATACCGGCGAATTAAGTTTCACTATCAGCGACGTGGATAATGATTATGCCGACCTAAGCTTATCAGCAACCACGGCAAACGGAACCATAATCCCTCTGAGTGGAATTGTTTTTGCTGGCAGTGGTGCTGACCGTACAGTAACCGTTTCTCCGGGAGCCAATAAAAATACCTATCTCAGCGGTCCCATATTGGTTACTGTAACCGTAACGGATGCCGGGGACCTTTCCGCGAGTGATACATTCTTGATGACTGTCAATACGGTCAATGATCCCCCGGATGCTGTAAATGATTCAGTTACCACCCCGGAGGATGCCGGTACGACGATCAATGTGCTTGCTAATGATACCGATCCTGATTTGAATAATGAAGGGGATTCTATTACCATCCTTTCCGTTGATGGAGTTGAAAACGGTACAGTGACCATCGCCCCTGATAAAAAATCAATTGATTTCATACCCACGGCGAATTGGAACGGCGTTGAATCCTTTACTTACACCATCCGGGACAATGATGAAGTGCAATCTACTGCCATTGTGACCGTCACTGTCTCGGCCGTAAACGATCCTCCGCAAGCCGCGGATGATTCTGCTGAGATGAGTGAGGATGGCGCGGTAACTGTGGATGTACTCAACAACGATACAGACCTGGACCTCGCCCGCGAAGGGGATGACCTGATCATTGAGTCCACCGCCGATGTCGACCATGGTTCAGTCTCGATCGCACCAGATAACAAATCTTTGACCTTTACACCCACTTCAAATTGGAACGGTACGGAAACATTTTCATACACCATTAAGGATCAATTCGACTCAACGGCCACAGCTAGCGTCACCATCACTGTTCTCGCCCTCAATGATGCCCCGGCAGCAGAGGACGACTCTTTTTCGATAAGCGAAGATCAAAACACGGCACTTGACGTCTTAAATAACGATTCTGATGTCGACTTGCTCTTGGAAGGTGATAATCTCATCATCACCACGGTAACAGCTGCGGACCAGGGTAGTGCCACGATCTCGCCGGATTATAAACATATCAATTATTTGCCGCCGGATAACTGGTACGGAGAAGCGCACTTCTCATATACCATTCAAGACGCAGAGGGTATCGAATCCGGCGCGGATGTTACCGTTACGGTCAATGAGGGGAATGATACACCACTGGCGTCCCCGGATTCAGCCTCAACCAATGAAGACACGCCGGTCATCGTGGATGTCCTTGCCAACGATGATGATGTGGATCTCCTGCTTGAAGGCGACGACCTCACGATTTTATCCACAAGTGGGGTGGACAATGGTTCAGTCTCCATTGCACCGGATGGTAAATCACTCACCTTCACGCCGGCTGCCAACTGGAATGGTGCGGAAGAGTTCAATTACGTCATCAGAGACACCCATAACGCTCAGGCAACCTCCACCGTTACCGTACAGGTCGCGGCTATAAATGATGCTCCAGTGGCCGTGGATGACAATTCGAGCACGGACGAAGACAATAGCGTATTAATTAATACGATTGCCAATGATACTGATCCAGACCTGGAAAACGAAGGTGATTCCCTTGTGATTACAAGCGTCATCGGGGTGGATCACGGGGTCACCAATATATTCTCCGATCAAAAATCGATCCTTTTTGTACCCGATCTGAATTGGGTTGGCACCGAGGTTTTCAGCTATGAAATGCAGGACGCCGAAGGTGAAGTGGACGTTGCGAATGTGACCGTGGTGATCAACGCGGTCAATGACGCACCTGCCGCTGTCGCCGATGCGGTCACGATCGATGAAGACAATCCTGTGACCGTGGATGTTCTTATCAATGATACGGATACTGATCTCTCGCGAGAAGGTGATAACCTGGTGATCTATTCCGTCAGTGGGGTTGACAACGGCAACGTTATTATTGCCGCGGACTCCAAGACTTTAACTTTTACCCTTTCAGAGAATTGGAATGGAGAGGAAGCTTTTAATTACACCTTGCGAGATAAAGCCAATTTGGAAGCAACGGGCGTTGTAACCATCACGGTCAATTCTGTCAACGACGCTCCCCAGGCTGAGGATGATTCTGCTTCCACGGATGAAGATGTCACGGTGACACTCGATCTCCTGGCGAACGACACCGACGAGGATCTTCTGCGTGAAGGAGACAATTTGACCATCCTCTCAACGTCTGGGGTTGAGAATGGCACGGTAACCATCGCTTCTGATGGAAAAAGTGTCGATTTTGATCCGGCATCCAATTGGAACGGGGTGGAAGAATTCAGTTACACAATTCGTGATAAGAATAATGAACAATCTTCGGCAAATGTGACCGTGACGGTGACCGCTCAGGCTGATGTCTCAGTGGCTGTTGCTGATACAGCGTCTGTCGATGAGGAAGGCAGTCTGACCATTGATGTATTGGCAAATGACATCGTTAGCCCTGATTTGCCGGTCGGGTCAGACGATTTGCTCATCGATTCGGTCTCAAGTGTGGATCACGGCACGGTTACCATCTCGGGCGACTTGCTCACCCTTACCTATACACCCGACGCGGATTGGAATGGCACAGAAGTCTTTTTCTACACGATGAAGGATTCCACCGATCACATCTCAACGGCATCCGTGACGGTAACGGTCAATCCTCTGAATGACCCTGTTACGGCAATCGATGACACAGTGACCACCGATGAAGACCAGGCAGTGACCATTCTGCCCTTGACAAATGATCTGGACATAGACCTCAGCACTGAAGGGGATACGCTGACCATAACGAGCCTCGCCGGCGTAGAGAACGGTGTGGCAGTGATCTCAAGTGGAGGAGATTCCATCCTCTTTACACCGGCTGCGAACTGGGTGGGTGACGAGACCTTCAGCTACACCGTCCAAGATCAGGGTTCCTCGATATCTACGGCGAATATTACCGTAACTGTTCTGCCTGCAAATGACCCTCCTTTGATCTCCGAGATTGCCGACCAAACCATCGATGAAGATACCTCCAGTGGAGCCATCGCTTTTACCATTTCGGATGAAGACACGCCACTAACGAATTTATCCCTTTCTGTGAATTCAGCCAACCCTGGCATTCTACCGATTTCGAACATTACCATAGGTGGAAGTGGCTCCTCAAAAACCATAACACTGACTCCTGTTGCCAATCGAAACACATCCACCACAGGTTCCTTTGCCGTTACCCTTACAGTAAGCGACGGAGCACTCTCTGACACCGAATCTTTTTATCTGACCGTTGTGCAAAAATATGACACACCGGTTGCCGTTGCGGATTCTAAGCGCATGAACGAGGATGACTCGATTACGATTGATGTATTGGCCAATGATACTGATATTGATTTGTCAAATGAAGGAGACAATCTGACCATCCTTGGGGTAAACGATGTGAATAATGCCTCGGTTCAAATCATTAATGGAGGAAAAAGTTTATTCTTTACCCCTCAAGTGGATTGGCACGGAACGGAAACCTTTTCTTATACAATCAGGGATTTGGGAGGATTACAATCCAGCGCGATTGTGACAGTCGTGGTTGATGATGTTCCAGAGAAAGACCTTGATCCTGTAAGCAGTGCGGCTTTTCGTTTTACCTCTCCGACTGCAGGCGCACGTTACAAAGATGGACAAACTGTACGCGTTGGTTGGACGAAACCTGATATTGACAATGTCACTTACCGTTTGGAGTTTTTTGACGGTACGAATTGGTCCACCCTCGCTTCCGGATTAAACATCCTGTGGTTTGACCATTCCCTGAAAGATACAAAATTGCATACCAGCCAGGTTCGCTACCAGGTTACCACGGAGTCTTCTGCCACCCAGGAACTTATGGCCTTAAGTGAATTTATCACCATTGACAATCTACCTCCTCGGGATGTTGAGGTAACGTTAAAAACCTCTGATCGAAGTGAATATCAATCTGGAATATGGACAAACCTGCCTGTGGACGTAGTCGTATCTGCAGGCTGGGATCTCACCGGCATCATAATAAAACTCTATGATAATCAAAGTCTGTTGGGATCCAATGATTATCTTTTGGGTGCTCGCATCAGTACGCCCGGTGAACATAATCTGAGCGTAGAAGCAGTGGATCCTTTAGGAAATAAAACTGTAGTGGGTGAATACATCGTCAAGATTGATGTGGAACCTCCCGCAGCCCCGTTGCTGACCTCTATTCCTTCCACTGACGCCCTGACCGGAGGGACAATCCTATTCAAATTCAGTGATGACCCCGGTTTGAGTGGAAATGCCCTTTTGATCCTCCCGGATGGCAGCGAAGTAGAGATTGACGGTGACTACACTTGGAATTCCGTGCAAGATGGGGTCTACACCTTCATTACTGTGGATCTGGCGGGTAATCGTAGAACGTTGCTTATCGCGGTAACAGGCGGTGAGATGTCAGTGGTTGATGATTTTACGACCCAACTTGATGTGGCGCCTCCTGATGAGCGTATAACCTTGAATGAAGCCTCACTACCAAAAGGCAGCCAAGCAGATCAATTTATGGGCGCAGTCTCCCCGCGGTCGATCGCTGTTGCGGTCACTTCTCTGGTTTTGTTGATCTTGTTATTGATCCTGTTATGGCCAAATGTAAAAATAGTCTACGTCATTAAAACCGCAAATGGAGGCGTACGAAAGATAATCCGGCGTAAACGAGTATTTACGCCTCAAGATAAACAATTGGAAATAAAAGTGAAAGACGCTTTCGCCTATGAAGTTACATTTAGCAAAGGGTTGACCCGTTCAATGCGAGGTGGTGATTTAACTATTACCCCACAAAATGTCAATCTTACAAAATCCAATGCTTTAATTCCCAAAGATACTCACAATCGGTTTATCACCAGATTCAGATGATCGTTTTGCAGCCCTTCTTTCACCACACCCCTGCACCAGGCAGGGGTGTTTTTCAACTTGTTGCGGGCACAATCGCCCATTGTTTTCATAAGATTTTTTTAAGAATTCACATCAACTATCTTTTATCCATATATAGACCCCCACCAATGGAACCATAAAATTTTTTTGTTCTTGACTTCTCTAAATATTGGGGGAGTAAACAGGTTTTTGGGTCTTAATCAGACAATAATTATCATATATTAAAAAACCATTTCTTCAATAAAAGTTTAAGTTAAAAAAACCCAGGCTTCACTTGAATTGACAGACCAAATGTGCTAATATTGTCTTTACAACCTAGATATAGGAGGGGGCGCCTCCACTTCCCCCATATATGGGGGGTATTTTTTGGGAAAACACAGATTAGATCATCGACACAGGAGCAAGTCATGGCGAAGTCAGGTGACAGTACTATTAAAAATATGAATCAAACATCTGCGCATGTTGAAAAACCTTTTGGTCAGGAAGTAGTGGTGGTCCCCAGTACGATTGTCAAAAGAGACGGTCGTGTTGTACCATTTAACATTGAGCGCATCGAAAACGCCCTGCGGCGTTGTTTTGACAGCATCGGCAAAACCCCCAGCACGCCCATCGAGATGTTGGCCAGACAGGCCGTTAATGTCGTGGCGTCGAAATACGATCATCCCACGGTTGAGAACATCCAGGATATGGTTGAAATGACCCTGCAGGCCATGGGGGAGTTTTCTGCCGCCAAACATTACATCCTTTACCGGGCTGAACACGCCAAACTTCGCCAGTCCAGGCCGGTACCTGCAGAGATCCGTAAGGCCTTTGAAGAATCCGACGCCTATTTTCCGACCCAGCTCCAAAAATTCCAGTTCTACGACAAGTATTCCCGTTTCAATTACGAGTTGGGTCATCGTGAAACTTGGGTGGAGACCGTGGATCGGGCTGCGGATTATCTGATCGAGATCTCTGAAAACAAACTGCCTCAAGAAACTTACCAGCGCATTCGTCAGGCGATACTCGAAATGCGCGCCATGCCATCCATGCGTTTGCTGGCCATGGCAGGCCCCGCCGCACGCCGCAATAACATTACCATCTACAACTGCTCCTACCTCCCTGTGGACAGCATCGATTCCTTCGTAGAAGCGTTGATCATTTCCATGAGCGGCTGCGGCGTGGGCTTTTCAGTTGAAAAAGCCTACGTGGAAAATTTCCCCCGTGTTCATCGTCAGGTTCCCGGGCCTGTGCCCACCATGCTCATCGAAGATTCAGCAGAAGGGTGGGCCGAAGCGCTGCGCACCGGTTTGCAGACATGGTTTGCCGGTCACGATATCAAGTTTGATTACTCTCAAATTCGACCGGCAGGTTCGCCCTTGCGCACCAAGGGCGGACGGGCATCAGGCCCTGATCCCCTAAAAAAGATGCTTGAATTCGTTCGCAATCGTGTTCTGGCACAGCAGGGTGGGTTCCTGCGCACTATTGACGCGCACGACATCATGTGTGAGGTGGGCAATGCCGCGGTTTCAGGGGGTGTGCGTCGCACGGCCATGATCTCGCTTTTTGATTATGATGACGCCGAGATGCGCCGCTGCAAAAGTGGTGATTTTGAGCGTGAAAACAGCCAGCGCTGGAATGCCAACAATTCTCTTGTCTGGCCTGACCGCAAGCTGACCCAACTGGAGATTTTCAATATCCTTGCCGATATGCATACATCCGGACACGGCGAACCCGGTATTTTCAGCCGCCGTGCCGCTCATAACACCATCCCTGAACGACGACTGAAAAAAGACTTTGGCACCAATCCCTGTGGCGAGATCGTTCTACGCCCATATCAATTCTGCAACCTCAGCATCGCCGTTGCCCGCAGCGACGACACCTATGAAACCTTAAAAGAAAAGGTCGAATTGGCCACCATCATCGGCACCATCCAGGCCATGGCCACGAACTTCCCCGGTTTGCGTGATGTCTGGAAGAATAACTGTGAAGAAGAACGACTGCTGGGGGTGGACATCAACGGCCAGCTGGATTCTCTGATCGCGCAAGACCCTGAAGTGCAATCCAGACTGCGGGAAGTGGCGGTAGAAACCAACCGCGTCTACGCAGAGATGTTGGGCATCAACCAGGCCGCGGCGGTTACCTGTGTGAAACCATCCGGCAACTCCTCTCAGTTGCTGGATTGCTCCCCCGGCCTCCATCCGCGCTGGTCTAAATATTACGTGCGCAATGTGCGCGTTGCCACGCACTCACCTATTTTCAAGGTCTTGCGTGACGCGGGTGTGCCCATGCACCCTGAAAACGGACAGACCATCGAGAATGCCACCACCTGGGTGGTTCACTTCCCGGTCAAATCCCCCGATAACGCCATTACCCGCGATTCACGACCGGCACTCATACAATGCGAGTATTGGCTGCAAAGCAAAATGCATTGGACGGAACACAATCCCAGTGTGACCATCACGTATAAACCTGATGAGATCATTGATATTATCAAATGGGTGTGGGAGCATCAAGACATGATCGGCGGAATGACCTTCTTGCCTTCTTACGATTCGCAATTCAATCAGATGCCTTATGAAGAGATCGATGAAGAGGAGTACAACCAGCTTGCCGAGCGCTTCCCCAACATTGATTTCTCGAAATTGTATTACTATGAAGAAAAAGATCTGACCACGGCAGCCCAGGAACTCGCCTGCCTGGCGGGTGTCTGCTCGCTCGAGTTTTAACATTTTACAACTCTCCCCGATCTGCTCTGATCGGGCTTCAAGAAACGCTGAATCTTGACCAATAAGGCGGATATCAAACAGGTTGGCGGCGAACAAGCCAATCTGTTTGATGTTCTGAGTTCTCTATTCATACAGTTGAAGTGCCTGTAAGGGTTCATCGGAGGATGGATGGGTTTTTTGAGTGAAAAAGTGATCTTGGTGACAGGCGGGGCTCACCGTGTCGGTAAGGCAATCACCCTGGCACTGGCAGGCGAGGGTGCACACCTGGCGATCACCTATCACGCTTCGAGAGAACAGGCTCAACAGACCGTTGAACAGGTTTCAGCCTTGGGCGTCCGCTGCCGGGCTTATGGTTGTGACCAGCGCGATCCCTCGCAGATTGTTGAAACCGTGCAAGCCGTAGTTGAGGAGTTTGGCAGGCTGGATGGGTTGGTGAATAATGCCTCCGTCATGTCCGAGACCTCGTTCATGCAGCTGACGCCCGAGATTTGGGACGAAACCTTTAACACCAACACGCGCGGACCTTTCTTTTTCAGCCAGGCTTGCGCGACAGTCATGCAACTGACAGGTGGGGGTGTGATCATAAACCTGCTGGATGAATCAGCCCAGGTGCCCACCAAATATTACATGGCTCATGGGGCTTCAAAAGCCGCCTTGCGTATGCTTACGCTTTCCATGGCGCTGGAATTGGCACCCTTGATCCGCGTCAACGCCGTCCTTCCCGGGCCTGTTCTTATGCCCCCTGACGCGGACCCCGAACGGTGGCAGCGTCTCGAAAACAGGATACCTCTTAAACGACAAGGAAATCCTGAAGATGTTACCCGGGCGGTATTATATTTAATGAAGGAAGATTATATTACCGGTCACGTTTTGGTTGTGGATGGTGGCAAGTCGATCAAATAAATGATTTGGAGTAAATTGTGGGTTCTGTGTTGTCTGCCGCGAAGATTAACGAACTGCTGAAAAACGATCCCCCCCTGATCGAGGGGATGCCGCATCCTGCACAGGCCGTCCAGCCAAATGGTGTGGATCTGAGCCTGTTAAGCGTGGCCGCCATACGATCCGCCGGAAGATTGGGGGTCTTGGCCGAAGATCGCATCCTGCCTGACCTGGTTTCGCTGGAATTCACGGATGGCTGGGTATCTCTGCCGCAGGGAGAGTACTTGATCACTTATAATGAGGTCGTTCACCTGCCCCTGCATATAATGGCTCTGGGCAGGCCGCGCTCCAGTTTGTTAAGGATGTCCGTTTCGATAGGCACGGCGGTTTGGGATGCGGGTTATCACGGCCGCAGCCAGAGCCTGCTGGTTGTTTACAACCCGCACGGGGTGAGCCTGGAGAAAAATTCACGTCTCATGCAATTGGTTTTCTTCACCGTAGAGGGCGGAACCCGGGCTTACAATGGTTTCTTTCAAAACGAGAACCTTGATCAGCAATGGATCGGAAAGGACGCGAAATGAACGTAAAGGCTTACGTCTCCGGTGTGCTTACAGGTGGAGAAGAAATTGTGGAATTGAAGAAATTCTATGAGCGTATTGCCGATGCCTGTTCGGTGGCAGGTATTGAGGCCTATGTGCCTCACCGCGTTTCCGACCCGGTCGGAAATCCCGACCTGACCCCGGAAGCCGTTTACGACCTTGACCGACGCCAGGTACTCGATTCCAATCTCTTGATCGCTTACATCGGTTTGCCATCCCTTGGTGTCGGGATGGAGATCGAAATTGCCCGTGAGCGTAACATCCCGGTTGTGGTGCTGATGGAAAAGGACAGGCGCATTTCTCGCATTGCCCGGGGTAACCCGGCTGTCATCGCGGAGATCCACTTCACTGATTATCAAGATGCCATTGCCCAGTTGACCAACTGGCTTAAAGAGTGGAAAGCATGACAGAATTTGATAAAAAATACAGCCAATGTCTGAAACAGATCCTCGAGCATGGCATCGAGGAGGTCAATCAACGCACCGGACACAGGGTGAAGGCACTCCCGGGTTTGCATTTTAACCTGACGGAGGGGGGATTCCCGCTTTTATCTCTGCGAAAGATCTCCCCACGCGTTTTTGCCGCCGAACAGGTGTGGTTCTTAATGGGCAGCCGCAAACCGGTTGAGTTTATAGACCAATACACAAAAATTTGGAACGATTTCACCAATCTGAATGGCGTGGTGAATTCCGCTTATGGTTACCGATGGCGCTACCACTTTGGCAGAGACCAGATCGGGCAATTGGTGAAACTGCTTGAAAGGGAACCCAGCTCACGCCACGGCGTGGTGATCACCTGGGACGCCGCCGAAGACGGTCTTAATCCGGACCTGAAAAAGAAGAACGTTCCCTGTCCGCTTTCGTTCACAGTGAACATCATCGGCGGCAGATTACATTTTCATACCATCTTTCGCTCCAATGACATGGTGGTGGGGTGTCCGTTTGATGTGGCCGGGTTTGCCCTGTTGCAGCGCATCCTTGCCGCCCGTTTGGGCGTGGGGGTGGGGGTCTATTCGCATTCCATCTCGAATGCCCACATTTACGACGTGCACTATGACGCGGCCGAGGAATTGATCCACCGCGCCGGACAGGAACATGAGATCGACCTGACCGCCGGGTCGGACTGGTTCACACGCGCTGAAAATGGTGACGTCAGCCTGGTGGATGAGATCGTAAGAAACCTTGAACCGCAATACTCTCCCCAGCCGCCCATTAAGGGCTTGCCGGTGGTGTTGTAACCCTGACTTTATCGCGGGACGAAGAGAATGACAGACAGCAACCCTATTTTTCGGGCTCACACATTGGAAACCATGCTCTCGGAAGCGAAAGAGTACGTACTGCGCTGCGGCTTGCGGCGTGAATCTTCGCGCGGGACGACTTATTCAGTCAACGCTTTGACCCTGGTATGGCAGTCGCCCTCCGAGCAACCAGAAAACCATTGGAGTTGGCCAAAAGAAGAAGCCGATTTTTACCAGCGTGTTTTTGTTTCAAATAAGCCTGAAAACCGGCCCGAAAGACTGGCCGAACGCGGCGATTTGCTTTTCCCTTACACGTATGCTGCCCGTTCACGCTTTTGGGACGGAGGCTGGGGGTATGCATTGGCAGTGCTGCGCGCCGTGCAGACTCTGAAAAAAGAACCGGCTGTGTTCCTGAAAAACGAAGACACTTTTTTTTCCTGGCTGGTGCAGGCCGGCGAATTGGTCCACCTGCAGAGCCTTCTGTCTGTTTTTGGCTGGCTGGGCAGAGACATTTTGACGCGCTTCTCCTCCTCAGACCTGTCACCCGTTGAGGCCTTTATCCAGCAGACTCGCGCCGATCAGTTGGAGCGGATCATCACGGAGATCGCGGAGAACCCAGCTTCACGTCGTGCCGTGACGGTTTCTTTTGTTCACCCTCATTTAGACCAGCGCATGCAACCCTTGCTGGGCATTCCCCCCTACCAGTTCTTCCAACTGCTGCCTGCTGAGCGATATGAACCTCTGCATTCCTTTCATGTGCACCGATCCCTGGATGCCGGGCAAGGCGTGCAGCTTGATTTCATGCACGATTTTCACTGGCTTACTGAGGCTGCCAACAGGCTCAATCGTCCCCTGGGCGAGATCACCATCACGGCCGGTGATTTTCATGTATACATTCCTTCAGAGAAAGCACCCGCTGTGGACCACGTGAAAAACTGGCTGCTTGACGTGACCGACGGGTACACCTCCGGCACAGGTCAGCCGTCCAAATTACTTCAGAAAGATAATTATCGTCA
This sequence comes from uncultured Anaerolinea sp., assembly GCA_964570925.1. Classification (GTDB taxonomy): domain Bacteria; phylum Chloroflexota; class Anaerolineae; order Anaerolineales; family Anaerolineaceae; genus UBA6107. The sequence goes on along the minus strand of CAZNAF010000010.1, from coordinate 14,466 downwards.
CAACGCACTGCGTATTTATCAACTTTTGGGAGAAGAAAGATGATCCTCACCAGCCATCAGATCCTTGAGCGCATCAAAAAGGATGACCTCGTTTTTGCTCCTCAAATCGACCAGTTCCAGATCCAGCAGCATTCCGTGGACCTGCGACTCGGTTTTTCCTTTCTCATCCCAAAATCATGGGAAATGACCAACGAGGGCAGGGTGGCGGTACGCACAGACCACCTTGATTTCAATCATAAAAACCTGCGCCATAACCTGGTCGAACTCGAAGAAGGCCAGGTGTTCGACATCCTGCCCGGCGAGTATGTGGCGGTTTCAACCCTGGAAAAGATTAAGCTGCCCGCTGACCTGATGGCGATCCTTTACCCCCGTTCTTCAGTGAACAGGCGCGGCCTTTCCATAGACCTGACCGGCGTGGTGGATGCCGGTTATGAAGGCAATTTGCTCATCCCGCTGCGTAACAATACTCAATCACAGGTCATCCGCATGTATCCGGGAGAGCGCATCTGCCAGGTGGTATTCGAAGAGATCAATAGTGCTGTGGAAGTAAAGCAAAGCCGCTGGCAAAACTCTGATGTCATTGTTACTATTAAGGAAGAGCGCAGTTCCGTGGAAATGGAGTACGTCCGCAAGGGGAATATTTCCGGTTTGAAAAAGGATTTTGCCCTGTAATCCTTTTCATATAAACAGCTGTTCATGTTTTAAAAGCGGCACTTGATGCGTGTGGCCGCTTTTGGTTAAAGTTGTTTGGTTGATTTATGCCGTATCATGAAACACCTGATCAGATAGATTCATCCCCCAAAAGAATCATCATTCCATAGATCTCGTAATGGATCTTGGTAAAGTATCAGCTTTACTGTTGAAATAATACGATTTGCGATCTACTCATTCGGTTTAAGCGATTCAGTGAGTTCACCAAATTCCACACTGGCACGACCGCCGGTGGCTTCCCAAAAATTATACAAGTCGGGGTCACCGTCATCATCCTGGTATTCGAACCACTTTAACTGCTGGAGGTAATAATCCCATTCCTCCTCTGACAAGGGGGTTGGAGTGACCACAACGGTTAAAATTTTGAACTTCTTTTGTGAAAACGCCGGTCCCGGCTGACGAATAGGCTGCAAGAGATCTTCAGTTTGATAAACATGTTTTCCCCCCGCTACAATACAAGCTGCATCATCCACAAACCAGCCATCTTCTAACACGATTATTTCTGACGGAATTTCATCTATTCTGAGTAAACCCATTAAATATAATTCAAGGGGTGCGTATGGAATGGAATTTCGCGTATCCCAAGTCGCTGAGGGTGTGTTTGGGCTAAAACACTTGTCTGGGCGAAATCGATTGAATGCATGGTATGTGCCATCTTTGATTGGTTCCAGATCTGTGAATCCTCCTAATTGGCCACCCACATTTGAAAAGCCCCAGTGCATGGTGAATTCTCTGGGACCGGGTAAAACAAAATTTCCCCAGCGGTGCATCATTTCATGTAAGGCTGGCCCTTTACGGATGGCATCTTTGTTTGCGAAATGGATCATGGTCATCAATCGTTCAGTCTCATTTTCCAGGGGTGATGAAATCTTAACGTATGGAAGCCCATCCTCAAATGTTTTCAAAGACCCCAATCCGGTTTCCGGATAAGTTCTCAATGCAAAGGTAATTCCATTTCCCATTACATTGAGATCTTTTTCCTCATTATTGATCACAAAAACAAAATCAAAATCGTCTTTAAAATGCGAATATACATCCTGGACTGTTTGTAAACTGGGATCAGGAATCATGAGGTCACGGTAAGCCTCATATTCTTCAAGGGAAACGATGTACGACATGAGATAGCCACTTTGATGAAGGGTTATTCTTTCCGAAAGAACTAAATCAACAGGCTCATTGGAAGGAGCAGGAATTGGGGTGGCATTCTGTAGTGGTGTTTGAATCACGGATGATGTATTTGCAGTTTTTGAAGGCGAGTAAGAGTTACTTGTGCTTTGTTCTGATAGCGTATGATTAAATCTACAACCAACAAGGATGATTCCTGCGAGTGCAAGCCATGGCAAATGTCTGAGTTCCATTTTTCCCTCTCATCAACGTATGGAAGCAAGATCTGGTATCAATTCTTGAGTTTGACCAACGTTTTTAGACGTTTATAGATAAGTCCCCTTGCAAGTTTTTCAATGAAATTATAAATCCCGAATCTTGTTTTTTTGTCTATTTGGCTGGTAGCAATCTCAAGTTTAATTCCTGAACATCTTGCGCGTAGCGGCTGAGGTCTTGAACCAATCGCTCCACGTCAGATCCGTAGCGCAGCCTGCGGGCCAGGTAAGCAAACTCCTCGCTGTCGAAAGGCGGAATGGTTATGTCCTTAGCGTTCCCTCGCACGACACGAAGCGAATCGATCAGCCAGCGCGTGAAGGTGTGAGCTTTACGCAGCCTGTCGTATTCATCATCGGAGAGATAACCGCTTTTGTGCAGCGCGGCCATGGCTTCGCGGATGTTGGTCTGCCGCAGGGTGGGGTCTTTCGCCCCGTAATTAATTTGCAGACCCTGCACGAGATATTCAATGTCCACAAGGGCTCCCGGACTGAATTTGGCGTTGAACGTTCCTGCCTGAACCAGATGCCGTTCCTGCCGTTCACGCATGGCACGCATGGCAGTAACATCAAACTCTTCGCCGTGATACACATATTGATCCCGCAGGTCAGAAAGCTGTTTGCCCAGCTTTTCATCTCCGCAGATGGGACGCAGTTTCACCAGCGCCTGGCGTTCATAAGGCCAGGCCTGTCCTCCGGGCGCGTAATATCTGGTGAAGGCGTCCAGCGCCACCGCCTGACTGCCAGCCTTACCATAAGGACGCAGTTGCAGGTCGATGTGAAAAACACCCTCCTGCCTGGCTTTGATGGATAGAATAAAGCTGTGCATCAACTCTTCGTGGAAAACGCTGTTTGCGACCTTTTTTGCGCCCGAAGTCTCTCCCTGTCCGGCGTAAATGAACATCAACTCGATATCTGAGGCAAAGCCCAATTCGCGTCCGCCGCATTTTCCAAGGGCAAGCATTGAAGCGCAGCATTCCTTTCCGTCCTCGAGTCTGGGTACGCCATATTTTTCGATCATTTCCTGCCGGCAATGATGATATGCCGTCTCGATCACCAACTCCACCAGATCGGTCAACTCTGCGGAGAATTCTCCAAACTCCGCACTGTGTCCCAGGATGTGGCGCATGTCAATTCGGAACATTTCGCGGTCTTTAAATTCGTTCACCGACTCACGCCAGTCTTTGGATGTCGAAAGAATCTTATCGAGTTCCCTTTTCATTTGCTTTTTCGTTGGCGCGGCTTCCAGCGTGCTGACATCACTCACGATGGGGAAAAGGTTGGAATATTGCATACGCAAAAAATCATCCCACAGAAAATCGCTCACCCCGAGCAGCCGGGCCAGCGCGTTCAATACTTCCGGCCTTTCGATACGGGCGAATTCGTCCACCCAATTGGGCCGTTTAAAAAGTTGGTAGAGAAATTCTCTGAAATGCAGCATGGCGCTTTCAGGATTGGGTGAATGAGGCAGCAGGTGGGTGAAATGCTTGATCAATACCGTCGCGGCTCTCAACTCACGCTGTTTTTGCGCGGAGAGGATCTTTTCGCCCCGGTCATCGTGAACATAGAGGACGTCACAGGCTCGGTTGCCCACCGTCTGCACTTGCATGCGCACAACGTTAATGTGGCTCAAGGCCAGAGCGTTGCTGAATTCATAGAGAAAGCCGGCTGTATCCGGGGCGCCGATACGCAGCACCGTGTATTTCTCATCCGCTTCATTATCAATTTCGATTTCCATCGGATACAACGGCATACCGTCAGCCGGTGTGGCCTGGAATCGGGCGCCCACTCTTTTTGCCAGATCGACCTGAGCTTCACGCCGTTTTCCGGTTTGCAGTTTGCGCATCAGGCCGAGCAGATCGTCAGAGTATGCCTGCCAAAATTGGTTGTTGAGGTCATCGTTGTGCAGCGGTGACACGACAAAAACGTCCACGAATTTCTTTACCCCGTTTTCAATGTCGCCACCGTTGGATTCATAGGTGAAGATCTGGCTTTCAAGGATGTTAAGATCATAAAGGAACAAGAGTCCGCTAATGAGCGAAAGAATTCCCAGGTAATCGTAACCCACGATCGTAACGCACCAACGAAAACCATCAAGTGCGTTGGTATCCACCAGTACGGGTTTTTCATGGCTCAAGGATTCAGTCAGCCGGGTGTGCAAGTTGATCTCTTGGGCGTTGAAAGTGTCGGAGTAGGATGCGTCCATGCGCGCGACGTGCTGCGCGACCTGCCGGTTGGATTCCATGGAGACGGAAGCCTTAGGGTTAGATTGGTTGCCAACGTATTTCAGAAAGATCGCCCTGATGGCCTGGCAGTGTTTTTCATATGCATCCACAAACCTATCTGCCGCGCCTCCTCCTTCAAACCCGAGCCGGCGTGCCAAAAGGTTTAATGAATTCTTGTCCGTAGGAAGGCTGTAAATTTGTTGATAATTAGTGATCTGCAGATAATGTTCGATGGTGCGCAAGAAGACATATCCCTCAGTGAGTGTCCGAGCTTCAACGCTGGTAAGCAGTTGGTCGTCCCTTAATAACGGAATGGCTTTTAAAGTCGCCCTCGTACGTATGGAAGGATGTGTAAGCTGTAAAGCCTGGACAACAAATTCCACATCTCGGATCGATCCTTCTCCCAGTTTAACCTCACCCCAGTCTCGCCCTTTTTCGGCCAGGAATTCTTCGGTGCGTTGTTTCATGGAGAAGATTCCCGCGCGCACCTCATCCGGCGGGATGCTGTAGAGCATCGGTTTGATCTCGTTACGCAATTCTTCGCCCAGGCCCAGGTTCCCGGCGATCGGGCGTGCCTTTAAGAACGCCTGTTTCTCCCACATCAGGGCGGAGTCAGTAAAATAACGCAGGTAACCTTCTTTACTGGTGACCAGCGCGCCTTCATGCCCCCAGGGTCTCAGCCGCATATCCACACGGTAGAGAAAACCCTTGCTCGTGCTCATAGAGATGTTTTCGATCAACGCCTTGCCCAGGTCATAATACTTCTCTGCCTCACCGCGGCAAACGAAGAGCAGGTCGATATCAGAGCTGTAATTGAGTTCGCGGGCGCCAAGTTTGCCCATTGCCAAAACCGAAAATCCCGACGCGGAAATTCCGGTTTGTTCCACTGCCAAGGCCAGGCAAGCCCTCACCAATCCGATGGCCATGCGCGAAACCTGCGCGAAGACGGTTCGTAGGTCAAACAGATCCAGAAAATCACTTACACCAATGCGCAGCAATTGCCTGCGTTGGTAGCGTCGCAACGCATCCAGCTTTTCATGATGGTTTTCGTGTTGCTGAAAGGCGGTGATGGCCTCGCTTTGAAATTGTTCGACGGTTTTCTTTTCGGTGAGTAAATTCCGCTGACTGATCAATTCGATGCCGTCCGGGGTGCCGAGCAATATTTCGGTCAGGAAGGCACTGGTTGAAAAAAGCGTGATCAAGATCTCGATCAGGCGGGGATTGTCACTCAGGATGTCAAAAAGTGACTCACCTGTCGCGTCAGCAAGCCTTTCAAAATGGATGAGCGACCTGTCGGGGTCGACCGCATTGGCCAGACCGGTGATGAGCCAGTTGCTCACATCCTTCATTCCAGCTTCGTACTTGCTTTCCAACCTTTTCATGATCGAGGCTGCGTTTGACCCGTCACCAAAAGGGATCAATGCAAAACCTTCGGGCATGGGCCTTGTGGAGGCAGGAGATTTTTGATTTTGACCTGACGTTTCTGTCATAAAGAAATTATACTCAAGGAAAAGATAAAGGTTTCGCTGGATGCCCTGCGATAGGTCGATCATATCCAAATCCAGCTTCAAAAAGATTACCCTTTTGGGTCATTTACACCCAAAAACGAGAAGTCTATAATCCCGGCATACTTATTGATCTAAAAAGGCAATTATTGTTTCTTATCAAATTTAAAGGAGAACTCTATGGCACACACAGTCAAAGAAGTATTGGAAATGGTGAAAAACGTAAAAATGGTCGATTTGCGTTTTATTGATCTTCCGGGTACCTGGCAGCATTTCACCATACCGGCTCATCGCTTGAACGCGGACCTGTTTGAAGAAGGCATTCCGTTCGACGGTTCTTCCATCCGCGGATTTCAGGAAATCCACGAATCGGATATGTTGCTGCTTCTCGACCCTGACACTGCATTCATCGACCCTGTTGCTGAATTGCCTACCCTGGTCATCAGCTGCAATGTTTTTGACCCCATTACCAAACAGCCCTATAATCGTGATCCACGCTACGTGGCCAAAAAAGCCGAGGCATATCTGCAACAAACCGGCATTGGCGATACTGCATTTTTCGGACCGGAAGCGGAATTCTTCATCTTTGATAACGTACGTTATTCCAGCGGCACCAACGAGTCCTACTACGAAATTGACAGCGCGGAAGGCTGGTGGAACAGCGGCGACAAGACCAAACCCAATTTCGGCGGACAGATCCTTCCGAAAAGAGGATATTTCCCCGTACCTCCTGCTGATACCCTGCAAACCTTGCGCAGCAAGATCCTCATGGCGCTCGAAGAAGCCGGTGTTGAAATGGAGATCCATCACCACGAAGTGGCCACAGCGGGGCAGGTGGAATTGGGTATGAAATTCAACACCCTTATTCGTATGGCGGATCAGTTACTGGTTTACAAATATATCGCCAAGAACGTTGCCCGGCAAAACGGAAAAACCGTGACCTTTATGCCCAAACCCGTTTTTGGTGATAACGGCTCAGGCATGCACGTCCATTCCTCCATTTGGAAGGGAAATAAGAACGTCTTCTTCGATGCCTCAGGGTACGCGCAACTTTCAGATACTGCAAAGTACTACATCGGCGGTATTCTAAAACACGCCCCGGCTTTGCTCGCGCTGACCAACCCCACCACCAATTCCTACCGCAGGCTTGTGCCCGGTTTTGAAGCACCGGTAAACCTGGCCTATTCGCAGCGTAATCGTTCGGCGGTCTGCCGCATTCCCGTAACCAGCAGTGAGAAATCCAAGCGCGTTGAATTCCGCGCGCCCGATTCCACCAGCAACCCATACCTGTGCTTCTCTGCCATCCTTATGGCCGGTCTGGACGGTATTCAGAATCGCATTGATCCTGGTAATCCGGTGGATAAGGACCTTTACGACCTTCCGCGTGAAGAGGCCAAACTGATCAAACAGGTGCCCGGTTCTCTGGCCGACGTGCTCAACGCGCTTGAAGAAGATCATGATTTCCTGCTCAAAGGCGATGTCTTCACCACGGACCTGCTGGAGGCTTATGTCTCCTACAAGCGTCAAAACGAACTGGACCCCGTGCGCATTCGACCGGTTCCCTACGAGTTTGTCTTGTACTACGATATTTAGTTCATTTCCGCCTCTCCTTTTTGCGGTTTTTTCGATCCTGGCAGGTGTTTTTACACCTGCCAGGTCAATTAAGCAGACGTGCTAAAATTAGGTATCAAGGTCATTTGAATGAATAAACCTGTCACCGACCCAAGATTGCTTGACGTTTTGGCCAGCCTGAACGAGATCGGCGCTACTGTGAACCAGATCGGTCAGGACGGCGAAGTAAGCGTGGAATCTACGCTGAATTTGATCGTTGAGAGCGCCATCCGCGTTGTCCCGGGGGCTTCGGCTGTGATCTATGCGTATGATTGTGCCGCCGAAAAATTCATCGCATCCTCCAGGGTTTCAGCCGGCAGCGCGGAGTTGAGCGGAGGCGGTGACGAACCACGCTTTGACGGGTTGGGTTTTCGTGCCATCAGGCAAAGGCGGCGTGTTTTATCGTATGAAGAAAATGATATTTCCATCCATCCGTTGAGAACCTCTTCCGGCGCGCGGGTGATGGGTTGTTTTCCGTTAGTCGTGGCCTCCAGCCCGGTGGGCGCGCTTTACGTGTATCTGCCTGAAGAGAGGCAATTCAGCCAGCTTGAATTATTAATGCTCGATAACTTTGTCAACCAGGCTGCCATGGCGATTTATCACGCTCACAACCTAGAATCCATGCAGCGCAACCTGGCCCGCAAGGAAGAAGAGATCAAACGCATGCGCAGGGCGGGGCTGCTCATTTCTTCTCGACTGCGCCTTGAAGAGACGCTTGAGTCCATTTTGCAGATGGCGCTCGAGGTTACCGGCGCGCGTTGGGGAATTTTCAGGCTCCTCGACCGTAAAGCTCAAACCCTCAATACCAGAGCCGTTGCAGGAGAGTACGCCGACCGTCCGCTGGTGGAAGCCCTTCCTCTGGAGGCGAACAGCGTAATGGCCTGGGTCGCCCGCGAGAGACAATCCGCCTGTATTGCTGACCTTCGGGCGGAACCCTGGTCACAGATCTATTATCCCCTTGACGCCGGGCTTGAAATGCGCTCTGAGTTGGCCGTCCCGCTGATCGGTGCCACCGGCAGGCTCGAAGGCGTGCTCAACCTGGAAAGCCCCGTGGTGGGTGCCTTTAATGAAGAAGACAGTTATTTGCTTCAGGCGCTTGCCACTCAGGCTGTCATTACCATTCAGGAAGTCCGGCTGCTGGATGCATTGGAGGAGGTCACCCGGCTGTTATTAACCCAGTCCTTGCACAAGGTCTTATCCCACCTGGTGACCTTGGCCTGTGACCTGTTGGACGCGGCCACGGGAGTGATCTGGAAGCTTCGCGAAGACCACCTCGCTGTCGATGCTCAGTCTGAAGGATATCACCACAGCGAGAGCATTCCCGTTTCCGACAGCCTGGCAGGGCTGGCCATTCTCGAAAAAAAACCGGTGACCAGTGAAGATTTGCGTGTTGACAAACGATTTCACCGGGTTGACCTGGCGGTGGATCAGAATTGGGCGCGTGCCCTCATTGTGCCCCTGATGTCCGGTAACAAAGAACAACCCATAGGTGCCTTCGGTGTATACAGTTCTCTCGGAGGGGCGGGTCATTTTGCCGAATCAGAGTGGGATAAAAAGGTGCTGGTCTTTCTGGCGGATTACGCGGTTTTGGCCTATCAAAACGCAGCCCATCAGGATGCGCTGCGAGCCGCGCAGGAGCAGCGTTCAGTAGCAGAAACCTTTGCCGCCGTGGGTGATATCGCTTCCAACCTTCTGCATCACTTGAACAACAAGGTGGGTACCATCCCTGTGCGCATTCAGGGGATTGAAGATAAACTTCAAGACGTGTTGGCCGTCAACCCTTACCTCTCGCATAATCTTGACGAGATCGAGCGTTGCGCTACAGACGCCATGGATAGTGTGCGCGAAAGCCTCTCTCACCTGCGGCCCATCAAACGTGAACCCGTGTTGGTCTTAAGCCGCGTGCTCGACGCCTTGAGACTGGTTAAAATGCCGCCCGGCATAGAAGTGCGCATGAGCGAGCTTGAACAATTGCCTGTTGTCATGGCCGGAGAGCGAACACTTTCGCTTGTCTTCACCAACCTGGTCGAAAATGCCATCGATGCCATGAATCAAAAAGGCAAGATCGACATCTCAGGGTCGGCCGACGGAGAGTGGGTGGAGGTCAGGGTCCGTGATGATGGGCCGGGCATCCCCGCAGAGATCCAGGAACATATTTTTGACCTGAACTTTACCAATAAAGGCGTCTCAAAGCCGGGGAAATTAGGGTTTGGGCTCTGGTGGGTCAAAACACTGATGACCCGCCTGGAAGGCAGTGTGACCGTGCAAAGTGACGGCCTTCATGGTACCACCTTTATTCTGAAATTGCCCCTCGCTAAAACGAACGGAGGGACAGGTGGCTGAAAAATTTCCCGTCCGGGCAATCGTTATTGAGGATGATTCCTCCTGGCAGCAGATCCTGAGTGAGATCCTGACCGATTGCGGGCTGGCCGTGGACATGGCCGGGAATCTGGAAGACGCGCAACAGATCTTAAAACGCGAATCTCACCGCCTGGCGCTGGTGGATCTTTCATTGGAGGGAAGCGACCACCATAATGAAGACGGTCTGCGTGTGCTCGAGTCCATCCGGCGCGTGGATCCGGGTTGTCAGGCTATCTTGTTGACCGGTTTTGCCACCGTGGAACTGGCTGTAAGCGTACTGACGGAATATGGCGCTTTTTCATTTCTACGCAAAGAGAATTTCAACCGCGCCCAGTTTCGCGAGTTGATCCAACAGGCTTTAACGGTGGCTCCCCATGGCAGTCTGGATGTGGTTAATGCAAAGTCCAAAGATAGTTCATTGGAAGACCATCAGCAGGCAGCAGACCGGCAGGGAGAAGCCGCTCTGGTCGTGGAGGATGACGCCGGCTGGCGCAGCATCCTCTCGGAACTATTGTCGGATGCAGGTCTGGAACCAAGATTATGCGCCAGTTACGGCGACGCACTGGGGGCATTACGCCGAGATACCTTTGCGCTGGCCGTGATCGACCTTTCTCTCAGCGGTGAGCTTGACTGGAATAACGCGGCATCCGGGGAGTCCCTTGAGGGATACAACCTGCTGGCGAACACGCATGCAGCAGGCATCCCCACCATTGTGGTGAGTGGTGTCGTCGCCGTGGATGAGATTCAACGCGCCTATAACGAGCATTCGGTATTTGCCTACCTTGAGAAACAGGCCTTTGACCGTGGCAATTTCAAGCGTCTGGTGCGCGAGGCCCTTGCTTCCGTTTCTGTTCCTTCCGAACTGGAATGTTTAACCCAGCGGGAACGTGAGGTTTACGGGTTGCTTGCCCAGGGAAAGACCAACAAAGAGATCGCGGATGCGCTGGTCATCACCAATAACACCGTGAAGCGCCATTTGAAGGCCATTTTCGGCAAATTGGGTGTGCACAACCGCGCGGCCGCCATCACCAGGGCACAAGGACAGAAATAAGGATCCTTTTGATCGCTGCCAATTATAAAATTCTTTCTCCTGGGTACGCTTTACAAAACCACTCCCTCTCGGCATAATAAAAGTAACCCTTAACCAATTGGAGGACCGTATGAAACGAGGGATCTTCTGGGTGATCGTATTTTTCTTAATGGTATTGAGCGCTTGTTCTCCAATCACCGTACTGGGGGACCTGGTTGCTCGGTTCACCGATCAGGATCCAGCTCCCACAGAAACCAGCTTGCCCGTGCCGGTTGTGACTGACGCTCCTCTAGCAGTTACTGAGATCATCACAGACACTCCCAAGCCCGTCGAAATGGATCCTGTGCCGCCGCTCGATAAACCTGTCTTTGAAGAAGCGGAAAAACCGGGTACTTACTGGGTCACCAATCCGTCCAGCCAGGCCAGGCTTTTCGTTCAGGTTGTGCACGCCCCGGATTGGGGTGGAGAAGCGCTTCCCGCATTGGTATTGGTTCCCGGTGGGATCAGTACGGGTGGCAATCTATTGCCTGACGCGAGTAAGCTGGCAGAGCAGGGCTTCACCGTGTTCCTTTTCGACCCGGACGGCCGCGGTCGCAGTGAAGGAGTTGAAGATTACGGTGGCTTCATCCATCAAGACGGATTGGCGGCAGTGCTGCAATTTGCTGCAGGAAACAAGGACGTGCAATCGGGTAGGATGGGGCTGGTCTCTTATTCCTACGGTGTCACCATGGCGACCGGGGTCCTGGCCCGATATCCTCAGTTGGACGTACGCTTTCTGATCGATTGGGAAGGACCGGTCGATCGTGCAGACACGACCACCTCTCCGGCTGGGGAATGCGTGATGGAATCCACCCGTCAGATGTGGCAGCCTTGTGATGACCAGCAGTTCTGGGTTGAAAGGGAAGCCATCCGATTCATCTCGCAAGTTAAAATCCCGGCCTATCAACGCCTGCAATCAGAAAATGACCACGTCCAACCCGATGTATCGCATGCCATACGCATCGTCAATGAGGCGGTAAATGCGGGCATTGGCTGGGTACGGCTGAACGACCTGCCCGCGAATCAGATATACGATGAAAACGATCCACCGAAAATGACCTCCGAGCAAATGGATAAAACCCGTGAAAAACGGATCGCTGAATTTGCCCGTGAACTCTTTCGGCAATTTGGTGATTGATCCGTACTTAGGTATGAAATGAAAAATGCGCCTTTACCCACTTCAAAGCAGATCGACCATCTGCTAATGTATTATCCTGTGCTTTGTGCGGAGGGTTTTGACCCCTTTCAACCAGGAAGTCCTTCAGCTTCCATTCCCCCGGGAGGATTCCTTCCCTCCTCACCCAATTACCAGGCGCTTGTGATTGAATTTTTTAACCTTCTGGCTCAGGAATGCTGGCTCGACCATGACTATGATCCCGCAGAGGCTTATCGCGTATTAACCGATCCGCAGCGACTGAAAGCTGCTGACCTCTCCACGCTGCGCAGCCTGTTCACCTGGTGCTTGCGCGGTGAACGTTTTTGTGAAGGGCATTGGGGGCAGGTGATCACCAGCGGGATGCTGCGGGACATTATGAGCCGCCTGCGCGAAATTTCCGGTGTCTCCTGAATTCTTTTCACAACCAGAGGAATCCAATAAACAAGTAAGCCCACCGCCGGTCTCGTTTGAGACCGCGCATGCTTTATAATTCTTCCCAGGTGAAAACTTATGAAAAAGACATGTTTGATTTTGATACTGATTTTCTTTCTGCCGCTGTGCCTCTTCCTGGCCTTTTTGGGGCCTTTCGGTGATTACCTGGTGGTCGAAGACGAGATCCAGCAAACTGATCTGATCGCCGCGGTCAGCGGACCTGAATACCGCATCGTTTACGCGGCTGAACTTTACACGCGCGGCCTGGCACACACGGTCTTCTTTACCGGTGGTTTCAGCGAGGAGAACCAGCGCGTCGAAGCCTCCTGGAGCAAGCACGTCGCCACCACGCATGGGGTGCCAGAAGAAGCCATTCAGATCGACGAAAGTGCCGTCCTTTCCACCTATGATGAAGCCGTGCTGCTGAAAAATTACATCGACGCGCACGCCGACACCATCAGCTCGGTTACCGTGGTAACCGACCCTTATCATTCCCGCCGCGCCCGCTGGATCTATCAAAAGGTACTCGGTGACGAGATCAAGGTTATCATTGCCCCGGTTCCCCGCGCCCGCACGGACTTTCCCAAACAGTGGTACGCCAGCGCCGCCACGCGCGAATATGTTTTTAAAGAATATGTAAAATTGGCCTTTTACTACTTCAGATACGAAGCATCAAGCGGGGCTTTCCGCCAGTGGCTATCTCAGTTTGATAAATATTGATGCCTTTTTTGAAAAGGACTATTCGTGATGAGATCAAAAAAAGGTGCGCGCCAGAGGTTCGCACCTTTTTTTTATAAGACCCTGGCGGTTAGATCCAGCCTAAAACGCCCGCGAAGACCACCATGGCAAGCACATCAATGCCCCACACGACCGCCAAAAAACGCTTCTGCACCCTGGGTTGCCAGTCGTGGCATAAGAAGGCCGCCAAAAAGAAAGGGATATAAACGGTGACGAACACGGGGATGGCGCCCCACCATTTGTAGAACCAGTAAAAAGCCGGCGTGGTGGCCAAGAAGATCTCGATGATGGCAAACCCAGCCGCGTTCATAATGGCAAAAAACACACGGTTGTTCAGGCCGAGGATCTTTTGTTTGGGGTCCGCGGGCAGGAATTTGCTCATGATCAAACCGGCCACCGAAAACATCAGGCTTAGCTCGATACCCACGCCGATCAGCAGCAAATAAGACGTGCCGGTGGGCACCGTCCACAGCGCGTTGCCGCTGAAGTGTTTGATCAGCGCGTTCAGGATCTCGAAGAACCAGTGCACACCGTAGAGGGCCAGGCCGGCGGCGATACCTTTGTAGTTCTTCTTGGTGAATTCGTTGGCGTAGGCGTATACCACGGCCGCCAACAGCGGGATGACGTACCATTGAAAGTTTTCGCCGTTGCGTAACAACGCCTGGGCTTGCTGGGTGATTTCTGATGAGTTCATGCTCAGCTCCTGGGATTGATAGGTTGAATACTTCTCTATTAAACCAAATCTTGCCGGAAAATGGGAACTTAATCACGGCAGGAGTTGGCAGATCTGCGATTTTGTGCGCGGAGAAACGACCGTTTATTTGATCTTTTTAAAGATGCGTAACATGCTTTGAAAATTGCCAAGGGTTAACGGCAGACCATCTTCCATCCAGGCCGCGCCGGAGCGGACCTGCGGATGGCCTTCCAGTTCGTAAAGCCCGTTTGCATCCAGCCCGCGGGGGAAGACCTTTGGCAAATTTACCGGGTCGGGCAAGTGAGCGCGAAAGGCGAAGAGCACGCTTTCACTCTTGTCCTTACTTACATATTGGACGGCCGTCAATCCACCCTGATTGGCCGGGATCAGCCGGTATTGATCGCCAAATAGAATGATCGGGCGGATTATTTTATAGACCGCGATGTGTTTGGCTGCTTCCTGCCGTTCCACCTTGTTCCAGTGGGCCAGATGGGCGCCGATCCCCAGCACGCCGCACATGCTCACGTGAAAACGGAATTCGAGGGAGAGGAGGTCTTTCCCGGCATCCGTGACCCAGGCTTCCATGGT